>JBKPSF010000033.1:0-4445 GCA_046734875.1 Actinomycetota bacterium
CCAGACCGTGTTGCGGGTGCCGACCGATACGTCGAGGTACCCGGCCGCGAGCCAGGCTCCGCGGATGCCAGCGCTGCCGAGGGCCCGTAGTTGCCAGGAACCTGAGAGGAGCTTCTCCACACCCGCATCCCGAGGCTTCCCACTGCTGCGCAGGCTGAGATCCGCGCCGGCGATGCCGTATTCGAGCCGCTGCGTATCGCTGACGCGCATGGGAACCTCTTCGCCGCCGGTCTCTATGTAGGCTCCGCCCCCGGCCCTCGCGTGGTAATGGTCACCGATGCGGGGCGCGGCGACGGCGGCGTGGGTTACGACGCCGGCCTCGATCACGGAGACGCAGGCGCAGAACATGGGGTTCGCCTTCATGAAGTTGGCCGTGCCGTCCACCGGGTCGAGGAGCCAGGTGCGGCCGTCTTCGGAGACAGAGCCACCCTGCTCCTCAGAAAGGATGGCGTCTTCGGGGTAGCGTTCCCTTATGGCGTTCACCATCAGTTCTTCGCACAGGAGGTCGACCTCGGTCACGAAGTCTTTCGGGGCTTTCTCCCTTATTTCGCCCGGGTCGTGGTAGCGGGAGAGCTGGAGGTCGCCCGCCCTGCGGGTCACGTCGCAGACGAACGCGTGAAGGCTTTCAGAAGTATCCAGGGTGTTCCTAGTGGAGATACTCGCGGAGGTTCTGGGTGCGGCGCTGCTCCCGCAGAAGGTTCAGGGTCTTCATCTGGATCTGGCGCACCCGCTCGCGCGTGATGTCGAACTCGCGGCCGACCTCTTCTAAGGTCCTCGGACGGTCGTCCTTCATCCCGAAGCGGAGCTCGATGATCTGACGCTCCCTCTCGGGCAACTCGTCGAGGGCCTCACGCAGATGAGCCTTCAAGAGCGACTCGGAGACGGCGTCTGTGGGGGTGACCGAACCGGCGTCCTCCAGGAAGTCCCCGAGTTCGGAAGAATCGTCGTCGCCCACGGGCGTGGCGAGGCTGATAGAGCGCTGGCTGATCTCCTGCAGACGCTGGATCTCCTCGACGAAAACCCCTAGCTCGCGCGCTATCTCCTCCTCAGTAGGCTCGCGCCCCAGAGTCTGGATCATGCGCCTGTGGGTCCTGTGGTACTTGTTGACCTTCTCGACCATGTGAACGGGAATCCGGATGGTCCGCCCCTTGTCGGCTATGGCCCTGGTTATGGCCTGACGGATCCACCACGTCGCGTAAGTCGAGAACTTGAACCCCTTGGAAGGGTCGAACTTCTCGGCCGCCCTGATTAGCCCGAGGTTGCCCTCCTGGATGAGGTCGAGGAAAGACACCCCACGATTACGGTACTTTTTGGCGATGGAGACGACTAGCCTGAGGTTGGCTTCGACGAGACGGTCCTTTGACCTCTTGCACCCTCGGGCTATGCCGTTGGCGAGCCGGATCTCATCTGCGTGGGTAAGCAAGGGTACCCTGCCTATCTCCGCGAGGTACATCCTGATGGAGTCGCCCGTCGCGACGGCGTGGGCGATCTGGACCGCGGGAGCCTGGGATACGTGGACGGTAGACACCGTCGCCTGGCCCCCCGCGACCTCGGCCGCCTCGCCCTCAACCAGCGAGATCTCTTCTTCCTCTAACGCCGCGTAGAACTCTTCCATTTCCGCCGCCGAGAGGTCCCCCTCCTGTAAGAGGTTGGCGACCTCCTCCGTGCTGAGGAAGCCCTGACTTCGCCCCCGATTCAGAAGCTCGTCAGTCCTCTCCGCCAGCATCATGGAGTTCTGGGTCGCCATCGATCTCCTCTCCTGCGCATCCACGCATCATCATCGCCCGCCCGATACACAGAAACACGATTGTGAAATTTCTGTAAAAATGACCCGCGTAGGGTAGCACACCATATATGGTGAGTCACCGCATTTAGGCCCTATTTCATGTGTTTTCTTTTACCACATTTCGCCCCGCTGGAAACAAGAGCGTGTTTCGGCCCTGTTTCTACGATATTTCGGTCCTGTTTCGACGGGTCGCGTCTCTCCGGGAACACTCGACGAACGCCCCTGTTATTGCTCTTGCTAAACTAGGGTCATGTTCCTTGATCGGGCAAAGCTTACCGAGGTTCTCGGAGTCGAGGTCCCTTCCTCTGTGCGGGGCGTGTGGGGAGTGACGCACGACTCCCGCCGTGTCGAGGACGGCTTCGCCTTCGTCGCGGTCCCCGGCTTCAAGCGCGACGGGACGAAGTTCGCGCCTGAGGCCGTGCGCCGCGGGGCCTCTCTCGTGGTCGCCGAACGTGACGTTCCCGGCGTCCCGACCGCGGTCGTGGGGGACGCGCGGGCCGTTCTCGCGGCGCTTGCCAGGGAGGTCAACGGCGATCCTTCTGGGAGTATGCGGGTTTACGGCGTGACGGGCACCAACGGCAAGACCACCACCTCGTACGTTTTGTATGGGATCCTGGCCGGCGCCAACGGCGAGGGCGAGTGCGGGCTGATGACGACCGCCGAGACCATAAGTGGTGGGGAGCATCGTCTCGCGGTGCGGACGACGCCAGAGGCCACAGAAGTGCAGGGGACGCTCGCCGCGATGCTAGGGGCGGGCGTCCGGACGGTCGTCATGGAGGTCTCCTCGCACGGCGTGGCCTTAAAGCGCGTCGCGGGGACGAGCTTCGCCGGTGCCATCTTTACCAACCTGACGAGGGACCATCTGGATCTCCACGGCTCCATGGAGGCCTACTACGCCGCAAAACGGGAGCTTTTTTACATGACCGAAGGCCCGAAGCTCGCCAACGCCGACGACGCCCACGGAAAGCGGCTCGCCCTGGAGCTAGAAGGCGTCAGCACCTTCGGTCTCGCGGACGACGCGGACTACAGGGTCGCCGAAGTCGAGACGACGCGGGAAGGGACGAGCTTCGACCTCAGGTATCCAGGTGGCGTGGTGCGCCTGCGGCCGCCGCTGCTCGGGCCTTACAACGTTCTCAACGTCGCCGGAGCGGCCTCGCTCGCGCTCGCCGTTGGGACAGGGGAGGGGGCTGTGGTTCGCGCGGTGCGGGGCATGGGGCAGGTTCCAGGGCGCTTCGAACGGGTCGCAGCGGCGGGAGAGAATGGATTCGAGGTCATCGTCGATTACGCGCACACTGACGTGGGGTTGGATGCGGTCCTCGGGGTGGCGAGGGGCGTGGCTGAGGCCGGAGGCGGGCGAGTCGTATGCGTGTTCGGGGCGGCCGGGGACAGGGACGGTGACAAGCGCCCGAAGATGGGCCTTGTGGCCTCCCGGCTGGCTGACGTCAGCATCATCACCACGGACGATGCCTATTCCGAGGACCCGCAGAAGATAGCAAGGGAGGTCGAAGCCGGCGCCGACCCTTCGCGGACGCGTGTAATGCTCGACCGGCGGGAGGCGATACGGCGTGCGCTAGAGGCGGCGCGGGACGGTGACGTGGTGGTGGTGGCGGGCAAGGGCCACGAGACGGTCCAGCATCTACCAGGAGGCGACATCCCTTTCCACGATGCCACGGTCGTAGGGGAACTGCTCGCGGAGATAGGGAAAAAAGGGAGGTAGCGCGGGCCTTGCAGAGGCAGACCAAGAGCGAGGTAATACGCAGGCTCAAGAGTGTTGAGGGCCACGTCAGGGGGGTCGAGAAGATGGTCGAGGAGGGCGACGTCACCTACGCAGACATCGTCCAGCAGACCAATGCCATCTTCTCGGCCATAAGGCGGATAAACACCGTCCTTCTCAAGGACTTTGTCGAGGAGCGGGCCGAGAAAGATGGCGCTTCAGAAGAGATGATAAACGACCTGATCAAAGCCATAGACCGGGTTACGAAGTAGAGTAAAGTCATGAACCGCATGCAACCCGAGACCCTGCTCTTCGTGTTGCTAGGTACCGTGCCGCTCGTCGTGGCTGGGGCCGGCGTGGCCGCTTTTCTTTTGATGAGGGCCGGGTTCGGTTTTCTGGTCTGGGGGGTCTTGCCTTTCGTGGCCTCTTTGCTGGCGGTCGCGGCGATATCTTTCGTCTTGAGCAGGGCCGCGCGGGCCGACCGCGGGCGGGACGGGTCTTCGGAGGGCCGAAGGCGTGGCCGGGATGGTGTATAGTCCTTTGCCTATGGAGGATCGCGGGAGAGAACAGGAAGATCTCGAAGCGAAGGTAGGGGAGCTCGAGAAGCTCACCGACTCCCTGAACGAGGTGCCCGACGAAGAGCTGGTCGAAACCCTCGGAGAGGCCGTCGAGCTTCTAACGGAGATCAATGCCCGCATAGAGGACAGGCTCGACGCCGCGGGTGAGGAGTCGCGCGAGATCGGCGACCTCCTGGGAGAGATACATTTCGGCCCCTTCGACGAGGCCCTCGAGGAGCACGAGGCCAGGGAACGCACCACGGGTGAGCCTGGTGTCTGACCTCGCGCCGCGCATCAGGGAGGCGGCGCTCCTTGAGGGGGACTTCGTGCTCTCAAGCGGGGAACGAAGCCGCTTCTACGTGGACAAGTACCTCTTCTCGACCGAGCC
>JBKPSF010000034.1:0-2544 GCA_046734875.1 Actinomycetota bacterium
GTCCGGGTTGCCGGGCACTCGCTAGCGCTCTTCTTCCACGATGGCAGGGTGCACGCCGTGGACAACCGCTGTCCTCACATGGGCTTTCCCTTGCACCGGGGCACCCTGCAAGACGGCATCTTGACCTGCCACTGGCACCACGCCCGCTTCGATCTCGAGAGCGGTGGCACCTTCGACCAGTTCGCCGACGAGGCGCGCGTGTTCCCGGTGGAGGTCAGGGACGGTGAGGTGTGGGTCGATCTCTCGCCACAGGAGGACCGGCCTGCCTACCTGCGCCAACGCCTGAGGGAGGGGCTGGAGCGCAACATCTCGCTGGTCGTGGCCAAGTCGGCCATCGGGTTGCTGAGCACGCGGGAAGACCCCGCAGAGCCTTTCCGCGCCGGGCTAGAGTTTGGCGCCAGCTACCGACGAGCAGGGTGGGGTCAAGGGCTGACCATACACGCGTGCATGATGAACCTCTTGCCTCACTTGAGGACCGAGGACCGTTCGCGCGCCCTCTACCACGGCCTTTCGGCTGTCTCGCGTGACACCGCGGGCCAGCCGCCGAGGTTCGTCCTACGTCCATTACCGACCGAGACGGTGGATCTGGCTACGCTCAAGGGGTGGTTCAGACGATTCGTCGAGGTGCGCGACTCGGAGGGGGCAGAGCGCTGCATCGTCTCTGCGGTGCGCGCCGGGGCCGATCACGCCCTGATGGCGGACATGCTCTTCTCCGCCGCTACGGATCATCGCTACCTCGACTCAGGGCACGTACTGGACTTCACCAACAAGGCCTTCGAAGCGCTCGACGTGGCCGGATGGTCACATGCGGAGACAGTCCTCTCTAGCCTGGCCGAAGGGTACGTGGGCGCGAGGCGCATGGAGGAGTCGAACTCCTGGCGTAACCCCGTGGACCTGGTGGAGATTCTCGAGGACGCCTTCGAGCGGTTGCCGAACACGCTGGAGGAGACTCGAGCCGGGAGTGGAAGGTGGGAGGGCCGAGAGGAGCTGGCTGCCGTTCTACTAGAGGAGGAGCCCAAGGATATCGCCGAGGCGCTCCTCGAGGCGCTGCGGGAGGGCGCATCCGAAGAGGAGCTGGCCGGGGCGGTGGCCTACGCCGCTGCGCTGCGTATAGCACGGTTTCCCACCACCAACGAGTTCGGGGACTGGGACACCGCGTTGCACACCTTCACCTTCTCGAACGCCGTCTACCAGGGGCTGCGACGGATCCCCTCTGGGGAGCTACTGCGAGGGGTCTTCGACGCTGCGATGAGCGTCCACCTCGACCGCTTCCTCAACGTGCCGCCCGCGCGTGTACCCGAGCCCGACGGTTCGGGGGTGGTGCCAGAAGAGTTGCTTGCCGAACTCCCTGTGCTGCTGGACGAACGGCAGAGGGTGGACGAGGCGGGCAAGATGGTGGCCGGCTACCTCTACAGTGGGGGAGAGACCGATCGACTCTTGGCAGTCATGGGCAGTCTGCTCCTCAGGGAGGACCGCAACTTCCATACCATACAGGCCGTCGAGGCTGCCTTTATGCAGTATGGCTATTTGCGTGGGACCACGGTCGGCGCGCACGTTTTGGTGGCGGCGGCGCGTTACCTGGCGGCCCACTCTCCTACAATGCGTTCCCAAGGGCAGACCTACGATATTGCCCGTCGCCTATCTCGGGGCGAGATCCTTTATGAGGAATGAGCGATACGGTTCCTTAAGACTCCTCAACGCACGAGGTGTTTGATGCGGTGGGTTATCGGCACAAGGTGAAACGTTTGCGTGATCGGCGCGGCGGAAGTTGGGCAGGTCGTTTGGCACCTACTGGCGAATGATTACCCTAGCGCTGTTGGGCGACGTCATGCTCGGACGCAACGTCGCCGAGGCCCTTAGCTACCGAATGCGGCCCGAGGAGCCGTGGGGCGACGTGATGCCTCTTCTAAACGAAGCGGACCTACGCATCGTCAACTTAGAGTGCGCTATCACGGACAAAGATCGGCCGTGGATCCGTACGCCCAAAGTGTTCCATTTCAGAACCCCACCCTCTGCCGTCGAGACTTTGTGGATAGCCCGGATCGATGCCTGTTCGTTGGCCAACAACCACATCTTAGACTTCGAGGAACAAGGGTTGCTCGATACCCTGGAACACCTGGACGCGGCCGGCATTCGGCACGCCGGAGCGGGTCGTAACCGAGAGGAAGCCGCAGATCCGGCCATCCTCACCGTACCGCCGGATCGGCACCGGGTAGCGCTTCTGGCGTTCACGGACAACGAGCCGCCGTTTGCGGCCGGAACCGACCGGCCAGGTACGAACTACCTACCGGTCTCCGTGAGGCCACCGGTACTTCGGAGGTTGGAGAGGGCGGTGTCGGCCGTGCGCGCAAGGGGAGCAGACACGGTCGTATTCTCCAACCATTGGGGCCCGAACATGGTGCAGAGCCCCAACGAGATCTTCCGCCGGTTTGCCCGTGCAGTCATCGATCTAGGGGTAGATATCTATTACGGTCACAGTGCGCACGTCTTCCATGGGGTGGAGATCTACCGCGGCAAGCCCATCCTTTATGATACGGGCGACTT
>JBKPSF010000035.1:0-72237 GCA_046734875.1 Actinomycetota bacterium
TCTCCATCTTCGGCGGGACGACACCCCTGATCTTCACCGCCCTGCTTGCGGCCACGGGCAACCCGATCTCGCCCGCTTTCTACCTCATCGCCGCCGCCTTTGCCGGCATCGTCGCCGCTCTGACGTTCCCCGAGACCGCCAAGGAGCCCTTGCGTGAGACGTGAGTTCCTGCCCCGAGATAGGGTGCGCCGCAGGTCCTTGATGGCCGCGAAGAAGTGGCGGTTCTTTGGGAAGCGGTCCCCGCCCGAATGTGCCGTGAGGTACCGGTCTGGAGTCCCTTTAACTCGGTCAGCGGGCCAGTGCGCTACCGGACGACTTGCGTTCGCAGGGACTCGCACCCGAACGTTCTCTTCCCATATCGTATCTCCTTCGAAGCTCGCTAGGCGCACGGTGGCAGCGACTTCTACCCCCGAGAGCGTGTCGTCGGTGAGCCAGAGTTCTACCGAACCGTCCGACGCGGGTTTAAAGGAGGCGAGGAGTGGGGCGTAGGCGCGCCTCGCGTAGTAGTAGCCGGCCTTGCCGAACCCGTTGTAGTCGAGGACGCTCCAGGAGAGGACGGGAGTGTGCCCGAGCAGTGGGGTTTGCGCCGGCGGAAGAGCTCCAGGGCGAACTTCAGGCCCTCGGCCTGTGAGATCATGCTGAAGTCGATGTACTCGTCGAGGTCCTCGTGCAGACCCGTCACGGTCAGCATGGGGTTGTCGCCCTTGTCCTTGGGATCGTCCTTGTTGTGGTGGTCCATCGAGGGGCTGTGGTAGTAGCGCTGATCTTCGGGTATCGCACGGCGAAGGGTTTCCCGGACCGGCGCGGCGTGCATCCCGAACTCGCTGATGAACCTCCCCGTAGCGAAGGTAGGATACGTTCTCGGGCGTCGGGTCCCGACGGGCCTCTTCACCGAAGTGGCGTGGGAAGTTGCCGTGCCAGACCTCCCAGTTGTGCACGTTGCCCTGACGGCGGTCGTTGTGGTCTTCGCCCCCGAAAGGGCTCCCCGGCCAGTACGGGGTGCGCCCGTCGAGCCCGGCGACGACGCGGGGCAACATCTCGTGGTAGTAGAGCGCGCCAGGGACGGTAGTGTCCTGGCTTAAATGTCCTGGCCCGATCTCTTTGACGGTCGCCGGGCATAGAGAGCATATGCGATAATCTCCCTTACAAGGCCGTTGTCGAGGATCGGCGGGCGGAGACGAATTTGAGACAGACCGCGGGGCGGCTCACGAGATTTCCGAGGCGATTGAGGCTTCTCAAGGGGAGAGGGCGGACCCTGACGGAGGTCGTCAAGCCCAACGCCAGGGAACCGAGTCGCATCGGCTTGCACGTGAGTGCCGGCGTTGCCGTGATCACTGTGAGAAGGCCCGGCAAGATGAACGCTCTAAACGAAGAGATGTGGACTATTCTTTTGGAGGCGGTGCGCAAGGCTTCGAGGGACGAGAGGGTTAGCGTACTGGTCATCCGAGGAGAAGGGGATCATTTTTCCACCGGCGCCGACCTCAAGGAGCTTGGCCGGGTAAGTCTCGCTCAAGCCGATGACATCTTTCATCGGATGGAAGAATGCGTGGCGACTATCGAAGAAAGCCCTTTGCCTACCCTGGCCTGCATCCGCGGGTACGCGCTCGGAACCGGGTTGGAGTTGGCTCTCGCCTGCGACCTACGGATCGCGGATGAGAACGCCGTCTTGGGCATGCCCATCGCCCGGCTCGGCATCACGCTCTCCGAGCCCTTCGTAAAGAGATTGGTCGCCCTGATCGGGCCTGCCCGTACCAAGGATCTCGTGTACACGGGGAGGCTCGTGGATGCGTCCGAAGCATTGCGATGGGGGCTGGCAGACAGGGTGGCCGGAGAGGACCAGTCCGTGCTGCACGAAACCCTGCAGCTGGCCGGCGTGATCCGGCGCCAGTCCGGCGCCTCTATCGGGGTCGCCAAAAGGTGGGCCGGCTCCGGCTCTGGCAGAGTACCGGCGAAGTACAACTACGTAGACGCCGAGGACTTTGCAGAAGGAGTTGCAGCTTTCCTGGAGCGCCGTCCGCCGCAGTTCTACCAAATGGTGACGGACACGCGGCAATAACAAGCGGGTTTGCCACCGGCTGTCCCGAGGTAAAGAGACTAGGTCAGCGGTTCGAGTCCGCTCGTCGGCTATCTACTCGCTCACGATTCGCAGTAAACCATGGGGATCTATTGGAAACTCTGTGATGTAGCGGATTCTTATTGATACCACTCGGATCTCTAGACACCGCTTTCGGATCGCTCTGTTCACGATGCCCCGCTACGCCGGCCTTTCCGTTGGTACACTCCATGCTCACTGCGCCGAGGGGGCAGGTATGGGCGCGTAGCACACGGCTGCTCCAGATTGCCAGGCGCACGGAGATGGCGCCTGCAAGTTTGAGGAGAAACGCGGTGTCGAGCGGGATTCGTACACAAGGGAGGTCGGGTGGACAAAGACTCAGGTGACCCGGAGAAGGCCCCGAAGGGGTCCTCCCGTGGCGGCTTGCGTCTCCTGCAGCTCGCGGCCTTCTTCAGTTCCTTCGACCGCTTCGCCGTAGCCCCGATGCTCCTCACCATCGCCGCCTCTCTCGGGACATCGCTCGCTGGGGTCGCCGCGACGGCCAGCCTATACTACCTGCTCTACGGGGGGATGCAGCCCGTGTGGGGGATGCTCTCCGACAGGCTCGGGCGGGTCAGGGTCATGCGCCTCACGCTCTTCGGGGCAGTGTTCGCAGGGGTGCTCTCCGCGCTGGCCCCGAACCTGGCCGTCCTGGCCGCGGCGCGGGCGCTGGCCGGGGGGCTGTTTGCCGCCGTGATACCCGCTGCCTTAGTCTACGTCGGAGATACGGTGGGCATGGATTCCCGGCAGAAGGCCCTAGCTGACCTGATGGCCGCCACGGCCGTGGGCACGGCTTTGGCGACCGCGCTCGGGGGGCTAGCCGCCTACCTGGACGCCTGGCGCCTCGCTTTCGCGGCCCCCGCCCTGGCTGGCGGCGTGCTCGCCCTCCTGCTTGCTCGCCTTCCCGAGCCGGAAGGCTTCACGAAGGAGGGTAGGGAAGGGCCGCTGGTCCAGGTCGGTCGGGTATTAGGCAGACCTTGGGCGGTAGCAGTGGTCGGGATAGCGGCGGTTGAAGGAGCTGTGATCCTGGGCTTCCTCACCTTCCTCGCTCCCTCACTCGAGAGCATGGGCTTCAGTCCGGCCGTTGCCGGACTCGCCGTCGGACTCTACGGAGTGGCGGTGCTAGGCTGGACCCGGGCCGTCAAGCTCGTCTCGAACCTCCTCGGGGCGGCGGCGCTCATCCTCATCGGGGGCGGCATGCTCGCCCTCGGTTACACCTCGGGCGCCTTGGGACACTCACTCGTGGGCGTGGGCGTCGCGGCGGTGTTGGTGGGCGGGGGGTTCGCCTTCATGCACTCGACGCTTCAGACCTGGGCCACCGAGGTCGTGCCGGAGGCGCGGGCGACGGTGATCTCTCTGTTCGCCGCGGCCCTGTTCGCTGGCAGCGGTGTGGCTACTGCTGCCGCGGCCCCTCTGGCAGATGAGGGGCGTTTCGGGCTCCTCTTTGCGACGGCGGCCCTGGTGGCCATGCCCTTGGGCCTTTTCGCGGCCCTGGCACGTCGCCGCTACGCCAAGGATCAGGAATAAGGACGTACGAATGGCGGTAGGCGCCTGAAGATACGCTTGCTTAGTGCGGCACCGCTATCGCTCCTACGTCCCGGCCCGTCTATATCTACCCGAGTAGCACGGGGGTGAGAGAGCACCACCGCTCTCCGATGACGTCCGCGGGCTGCCCGTCACCACCTGTACTTCACGTCCTCACTCAAGGTGGACGTCCCTCGCCGAAAAGCCCCGGCTGCCATCGGCCTTCCCGCTCGAGCATGGCGTCCCCTTCCTGGTCTGCTTGCTGTTGGAGCCAGCGGTGAACGAGGGCGCGCACCAGGGCGCTGGTCGGGACGCCACTCCTGAGGCTGTGGCGGCGCAAGCGCAGGTAGGCTTCCTCTTCGAGCCGCACGGACACCGATTTGTTGCGCAATGGTCCCATCGCCGCTCACCAGCTTACACGAGCCCTGGTCGGAAGTACGAGTAGCCTCGGTCCAACACGAAAGTGTTCCTGGCCTACAGACCGGGGCTACGCGCAAAGTCGAGACCGTGGATCTAGTTCTGTATCACCGATTCGGCCAGCCGAGGGGTGGTTATGGGGTCCGCATGTCGGTGCACTACCTTCCAAGTGTCACCTTCGGGTCGGAGGACCATCGTAACTCGCAGATCGCACGGGGTGACATCCTCTCTTCCGCCGACCTTCGCGTTGGTTCGCTCTATCCACACGATGCAGGCAAGCTCGGGGGTCACGTACTTCGCCACGGTCTCGAAGTCGTAGATCTCGCCGTCCTTGTAGTGGGACGCGCCGCGCTCCTGGGTCTTGGCGACCTCATCCCACCCGCGCACGGGGGGGCCGAAGGGGTTGGCGAGGGTCACGTCTTCTCGATGGGAGAACAGTTCCTGCACGGGCTTTGGGTCCCCTTTCATGAACTCGTTTCCCGCTAGCCGAAACTGCCCGAGTACCGCTTCGAAATCTTCTACCGCAGCCATTACGAGATCACCTCCATGGTTTGCACGTCCTCCTTGGACGCCTTGGATCATCCTACGCCATTCACCCAACCTGAAGACAGCGCGACGGCCGTACCTACAGGTGGTGGTCGCGCTCCCATCGTAAGGTTCCTCCTTTCCTCGGCTTCTGTATCGCTGGTCCAACCTACCAGGCATTCGTTCCGGGATCGTTACGAGCGGCGTTACGAAGGGTTAATCGCGAAGAATTTTTTGGACGGCCTCCTTCAGCTTGTCCTACCATATGGAAGGTAGGCCTTCTCAAAGGTTCAGCTTCGGGTAGCGGAACGCTCCAGGGTAAGGAGGGTGATGTCGTCCTCCAGCTCCCAGCACTCCCCCGTGAAGGAATAGAGCTCTCCCAAGACGAAGTCCCCCAGCGACCCCTCCTCACCGTGCTCGGCGATGATCGCATGGAGGCGCGGAAAACCGAACATCTCGCTCTTGGGGTCGTGGGCTTCTACCAGTCCATCGCCTTAGAAGAGGACCCCATTCTAACTGGGACATATGCCCCGTGACACCGGGGTGCCGTAAGGTTGGCAAGAACCCATCCGGCGGACGGGAATATACGCAATACGCGCGATGCGGCGCTAGGCGTCCGCGGCTACAATCGGGGCGGAGATCCGAGCGCGAGAGGACCAGCGGCATGGACGACAGACGTATGCCCGACCCGGAAGTGGTGGACGGACAGGGGGCGCATCGAGGGACCGGCTTGCGGGAGCAGGTACGCAGGGAACTGGGCGTCCGCACCCGGGGCGACATGGAAGTCCTTCGTGTTTCCGACGTGTAGGACATCAAGCTCCGAGCCGCTGACGCCCGCTATGTCGCTAGCTATCTGGGCAGCCTTGACCGCGTCCTTCGAGGCGTCGGTTGCTAGCAGGATCTTCGTCGGGAAGTAGTTCATCGTTGCCGTCCTTTCCTCCGCCTCCTTCGGGATCATTCTACCAGTGGTGCTACCAGTCGCGCCATGCTAGAGCAGGGACTCGGTGCGTGGTCATCGAAGAGATAGCGGTTCGACTCTCATGATCTACCAGTGCTCCGGCAGCCGCTTCCCTTTCGTGCGGATCTCCTGAGTGAAGGCGTGATGGATCCTAGTTGCGTTCACCAACTTTTCTTGGGGAGGGTTGGGCACGGCGCGGGGGTAGCCGAGCTCGTCGAGGAGGTTGCCAGCCACAGCCTCAAAGCACTCGAGATCATCCAAGGACATCTGTGACCTCCAATCCCTCAGACCGGGGATGACGGGGCGCCACGCTTTCTTGGCGTCGAGGCTGGGATCCAACTTCTCCCGCCCTTCGTAGAATCTCAGCATAGCGTCGTCGTAGGGGACACCCAGGAACCCGCACAGCGCCGCCGACTCATCGTCGGGCTCGGAGACCAGCTTCTCGTAGTACATCTCGTGGTAGAGCTCTGGCCCCAACACCCCGCCGTCCTCGCGGCCCAGACGCACGTTCCACTCCCACCACAACGCGGTGGTCGCCACGGGATCTTCGTCCCAGGTGGCGAAGCGTCCAGCGGCGCTGTCAGCCCTGTCCCAATTTGCGACCGAGAGGGCCAGGTCGCGGCCGTCGCGGATGACGTGGACGAACCGGGCGCCGGGGAAGAGGGCGTGCAGCATCGGGATGCTCCGCACGTAGGCGGGCGTCTTGTCTCCGACCAGGCGTTTGCCCTTGATCCTCCCGTGCAGGTCGAAGAGGGCGGTCACGAAAGCCGGGTACGGCATCGGCTCGGAGGAAGAGATCAGCCGCTCGACCTCTTTGTGTCCGACCTTCAGGTTCTTGAACCGCCGGTCTTCGAACAATCGCCGGGCGAGCTCTACCGTTACCATGCCGTCGGGCGTCAACCCCCTCCTCTTTTCGAACCAGCGGGGGATCCAATGCGTCTCGAAGACGATCGCCACGTCCGGATGGGCGTCGACCATACGCTGCAGCAGCGTCGTCCCCGACCTAGGGCACCCTACGATGAACACGTACGGGTTCACGCTTCCCAGCCCACCGGCAACCGCTCTCCCCGCTCCTGAACATCTTGGATGAAGGAGTCGCGGATCCTCTGCGCGTGGTCGAGGGCCCGCGGCGACGGGTCGGGGAAGGCACGCTCGTAGCCGAGCTCCTCTAGCAGGTCGCCGACTGTCGCCTCGAAGCGCTCGAGGTCATCCAGGGGCATTTGCGTGCGCCAGTCCCTGAGTCCTGGAGTGACGGGCAACCATGCCCCTTTCGCGTCGAGGCCGGGCTTGGTCTTCGTCCGACCCTCGTGAAACTTGAGCATGGCCTCGTCGTAGGGTAGTTCCAGAAACCCGCAGAGCGCCGCGCACGTCTTGGCGGGTTCGGAGACCAGATCCTCGTAGCAGATCTCGTGGTAGAGTTCGGAGCCGAGCGGTGCGCCGGCCTCGTGGCCCAGCCGCACCTTACGTTCCCACCAGAGTGCCGTCGTCATCACGGCATCTTCACCCCAGCTAGTAAAGCGGCGGGCGATCTTGTAGGACCGTTCCCAATTGATGGTGGACAGGCACACGTTGCGGCCGTCGCGAACTAGGTGGACGAACTTGGCGTTCGGCCACAGTACGTGCAGCGTTGGGATTCTGTCCACATAGGCCGGGGTTTTGTCTCCGACCAAGGACTTGCCCTGCGCTTGCCCGTAGAGGTCGAAGACACCGCTGACGAAGTCCGAGTATTTGACCGGGTCGCCGGAGTCGAGCAATCTCTCGAGATCTTCCCGACCGATGCGCATTCGAATGAACTTCTCGTACTTGATCAGCTCGGAAACTATCTCGGGCGTAACGAAGCCTTCGGGGGTCACACCCTTTCGTCGCTCGAACCACTTGGGTAGCCAGTGCTGCTCGCGGGGGATCGCTATAAGCGGATGGGCGTCGACCATGCGCCGCAGCAGCGTCGTCCCCGACCTCGCGCACCCCACGATGAACACGTACGGGTTCACTACTACCAGCCCGCCGGCAGCCTCTTGCCGCGCGAGCCCGCCTCGTCGGCGAAGGACTCGCGCATCCGGGCCGCGTGCTCTATCGCCCCTGGCTTCGGGCTCGTGGCGAGCGGGTATCCCAACTCCTCCAAGAGATCGCCTGCCGCCGCCTCGAAGCGCTCCACGTCTTCGGCGGGCATCTCGGCTCTCCAGCTTCTCAACCCGGAAGTGACAGGCAGCCACGCCGCCTTGGGAGTTCTCTTCGGGTCGGGGAGATCCATCCTCGTCTTGCCCTCGTGAAATCGCAGCATGGCATCGTCGGCGGGGAGGCCCAGAAACTCACAGAGCCTGACGCACTCGCGCCCAGGACTGTCTATCAGGTCTTCGTAACGAACCTCGTGATAGAGCCCATCCGGGAGCGAGCCACCGTCTTCGCGGCCATGGCGTACCTTCCTCTCCCACCAGAGGGCGATGGTGGAGACGGGGTCCTCCTCCCAGGTGGCGTAGCGGCCGGCGATGCGGCCCGCTTTTTTCCAGTTCATCACCGACAGGCAAACGTCGCGGCCGTCGCGGACGATGTGGACGAACTTCGCATCGGGCCACAGGGCGTGCACCTTGGGGATGGAGGTTACGTAGGAAGGACTCTTGTCACCCACCAGCGGTTTGCCTCTGGCCTCGGCATACAGCTGGAAGAGATCGCCAAGGAAGCGCTTGTACGGGACCGCTTCGCCGAGCAAGCCCTCGAACTCCTCGCGCCCGACTCCTAGCCCGGCAAACCTCTTGTGCTCTACCATCTCGGAGACCATCTCCGGGGTGACTACTAGCTCCTTGAAGTGGTTCGTGATCCAGTGCGTCTCGTGAATGACGGCCACAAGCGGGTGCGCGTCTACCAATCGGTGCAGCAGCGTCGTCCCCGACCTCGCGCACCCCACGATGAAGAGGTGCGGGTTCACACTCGCCAGCGCTCCAGCAACCGGTCCCCCCGATCTCGCAGATCTTCTCGGAAGAAGTGACGAATCTTCCGCCCATGTTTCAGCGCCTCCAGCGATGGGCGTGGGACGGTCCGAGCGTAACCGAGTTCGTCGAGAAGTTCACCGAGCGCTGCCTCAAAGCGCTCGACATCTCTGGCTGGCATCTGTGACCTCCCCTCCCCGAGACCCGAGGTGACCGGTTGCCAAGCCCTCTTCGCATCCAGGCCTGGCTCCGTCCGCTCCCGGCTTTCATGGAAGCGGAACATCTCATCTTCGTATGGTAGACCGAGAAAGGTGCATAGCGCAACACGTTCATGTAACTGGCTGCGTGGTAGCACCGATCGGGGGCCGGGGCGGTGTGGTGGGGGGGAATGTGCGAAAATGCGCTCCCTGTGCTTGTGCGCGCCGTAGCGTATCTGTTGAAATGTCGCACAAGGCCTTGTGCACTCGGTCTTGTTCTGGGGTCCCGCCGGGGATTGCCGACGACATAAGGATGGGGAAAGGAGATGATCATGGCACAACGTCAGGCACCTTCGGGTGGTTCGGTAGACGCCGAATCTGAAGTGGTGCAGGATTATCAGCGGCTGAAGCCCAACACCGTTGGCTACCTCTTCGCGACGGTCGTACTGACCATTTTCACGGTCGGGTATGTCGCCATGGCACGCTACATCACAGCGGCTGGGGCCTTCTATGGATACATCTCCCACGGTCTTGGCCAGGTGGTGGGCATGGCGTCCGGCCTCCTGGCTTGCCTGGCATACATAGTATTCGAGGCCTCTTTGATAGGGATCTTCTCCTCCTTCGCGGAGACCACATTCAAGGCGCAGCTTGGTCTTGGTGTGCCGTGGCAAGCGTTCGCGATCCAATGAGAAGGGAGACATAGTGTCGATTATCGATGAAAAGGCTATCGTAGCTGATCATCCCTTGACGCCGCTGCGCGAGGAAGAGATCTCGGCCGCCGTCGAGATCCTGAAGAGGGAGCGCAGTCTGGGCGAAAAGATCCGCTTTGCAGGCGTAACGCTGAACGAGCCGCCCAAAGAGCAGGTGCTTGCTTTCAAGCCGGAAGACGACTTCGAGCGCGAAGCTCTCATCGTGATGGTCAACGGCGCGGAGGAAGCCGCCTACGAGGCGGTGGTGTCGCTTACCGAAGGCAAGGTCAAGTCCTGGGAACATATACCCGACGTCCAGCCTCCCATCGTGCTCGAGGAGTTCGATGAGTGCGAGAACGCTTGCAAGGAGAACCCCGATTTCCAGGAGGCGCTGAGGAAGCGCGGCGTCACGGACATGGACCTGGTCGTCGTGGACCCGTGGTCGGCGGGGAGCTACGGTGACGAGGAGGGGCGACGCATCAGCCGGGCGCTAACCTGGGTAAGGCTCGACCCGGAAGACAACCCCTACGCCCATCCCGTGGACAACCTCGTCACGATCGTCGACCTGAACAAGATGGAGGTCGTTCGGGTCGAGGATCACGGGGTGGTGCCTATCCCGCAAGAGAAGGGCAACTACACACCCGAGGCCGCCGGCGAGCGCAAGGGTCTCAAGCCGATTGGGATCACACAGCCCGAGGGAACCAGCTTCGAGGTCAACGGGCACGAGATCCGCTGGCAGAAGTGGCGAATGCGCATAGGATTCACTCCCCGCGAGGGCCTGGTGCTCTACACCGTAGGTTACGAAGACGGCGGGCGTGTGCGACCGATCCTGTACAGGGCCTCCCTCTCGGAGATGGTAGTCCCTTACGGGGATCCCAGGCCTGGTCAGTGGCGCAAGAACGCCTTCGATGCGGGCGAGTACAACGTGGGCGCCCTGGCCAACTCCCTCGAGCTCGGGTGCGACTGCCTCGGCGAGATAAGATACTTCGACGCCGTGGTCACCGACGGCGACGGAAATCCGCTCACTATCAAGAACGCCGTGTGCCTGCACGAGGAAGATTACGGTCTGCTCTGGAAGCACTTCGACATGCGCACCGAGGGCACCGAGGTCCGGCGCTCCCGCCGGCTCGTGATCTCCTTCATCGCCACCGTCGCCAACTATGAGTACGGTTTCTTCTGGTACTTCTACCAGGACGGCACCATCGAGTTCGAAGGCAAGCTTACCGGCATCGTCTCGACGGGGGCTCTCCCACCCGGTGAGAAGACCCGACACGGCCAGCTCCTGAACAACGACGGTCTCTACGGTCCGATCCACCAGCATTTCTTCAACTTCAGGCTGGATATGGACGTGGACGGGCAGGCCAACACCGTTTACGAAGTGAACACCGAGGCCGTACCACCCGGAGAAGAGAATCCCCACGGCAACGCCTACTACGCAAAAGCCACCCCGATCTCCAGTGAGGCGGAGGGAGGGCGGAATGTGGAGGCACTCTCAGCGCGCTACTGGAAGGTGGTCAACGAGTCGTCCAGGAATGCCCTCGGCGACCCGGTGGCGTACAAGCTCATGCCTAAAACCAACGTCTTGCCGTTTGCGCAACAAGACGCGCAGGTCACCAAGCGCGCCGGTTTCGCGAGCAAGCATTTCTGGGTGACTCCATACGAGCACTCCGAAAAGCATGCCGCCGGCGCTTATCCGAACCAGAATCCTGGCGGCGATGGCCTGGTCGAATGGACGCAGCAGGATCGCTCAGTGAAGGACGAGGACGTGGTGATCTGGTACACGCTCGGCTCCCACCACCCCGTCCGCCCAGAGGACTGGCCCGTGATGCCGGTGCAAAATGCGGGCTTCATGCTTCAGCCGGAGGGATTCTTCGACAGAAACCCAGCCCTCGACGTGCCGAGACCAAGCACGAACGGCCACTGCAACCACGAAGCCTGAGCATGCCTGCGTGGGTGGCTACCCTTCCTGGGGACCTCGTCCGTAGCGGCCTCCCGTCACTACAGCAGCTTGCAATGAGGTGCAACCTCATTGCAAGCTGCTGTAGATCTCGACTTTCCGAAAACCTATGCTCCGCTCCTGTCCTCGCGTTCATTCTAGGACGTGAGCGGAAGTACCTCACGGCCGCAGGCGGGGCAGTGGAACACCCCATCGGGCAAGCGCCGCATCTGGGGGTGTTTGCACTCCTCGCAGGCGTGGCTGCCCAAGGCGTCAGGCAGGGCGACTATCTCGCGGAGTGCTCCCAGCATCGCTCCGCCCAGGGAGCCGCCGCAGCTATCACAGCGCGCCGAGTCGCGATTGATTAACTTGAGAATACTGGCTTCGCAGAGGGGACAGCGAGGCTTCGGGGCTGAAGATGAACCTTTCATCTATGCCGCCCTAAGGTCTGGTTGCTCGTCTTCGATCAGCCCGGCTCGCGCGGCGGGATCCTGAACGAAGAACCCTTCTGGGTCTAGGGGGAACCTCACCCGGACATCGGTGTTCGGGTACCGTTCCCTCACGAAGCTCATCGCTTGTTGGATACTCCAGGCCCGAACCGCTACATCCAGGCGGGCGGTTCCGTAACGCACCTCGATAGAAACTTTCACCATCTGAGATCACCTCTTCCTCGTGAGCCCGTCTCCGTGCGGGCTCTCTACTGAAATGCAGAGTAAAGGGCGAGCTTTAGCTGGCTCTTAACCAGAAGGCCAAAAAACGTAGTCAGGTTGACTATCTTTGCGGGAAAGTCTTGCCTAACGCCGGCACCGGGGACGCCAGATCGCCGCCTGGGTAACCGAACGTCGTTCCCCCTCCTCGTAGCGGGATCGTCGGGCTTCACGCCCGAGTGACTTACGGGGGCGAGCCATATTTACCCGGCTCAACCGCAAAAAATGATCAACATAACTACGCCTTCAGGCCCTCCAGCTAAGAGCCAGCTAAGTGGCGCCCTCTATAGTGCTTGTGTGAGTGACCAATCGTCGAAAACTGGAGAAAGAAGGACACGCATATGGGCACAGAAGAAGTGGTGACGGAGACGTTGGCTAGTAGCGCCATCTCTCGGCGTGGGGCGTTGAAGCTGATGGGTGGTGCCACCCTTGGCCTGTTCGTCTTACCCACGTTCCCATCGACCGCTTCCGCAGCCGGGAAGCTCCGGCCACCGTCCAGGATCTCCTCTCTCGGCACGTTCGATGGAGTCGAATATTTTCAGTACGACGGATTGTTCGTCGGCAGGACGTCGAAGGGGAAATATAGCGTGCCGTACCGGATCAGCGCGCCGGCCAACCCGAGGAGGGCTGGCCGCGGCACGGTGCTCGTCGAGCCTCCGCACTTCGCACAAGGCACATATTTGCGTGATAGCCTTCTTGGCAGGCCGTTCCTGTTCGGCGAAGATCGGCGTTTCCTGCACGCCTCGGTCGGCTATAGCACGATCTCCAACCGGATCCTCGATCCCACGGCGCAGGGCGTCTTCATCAATGGCGGAGTCGTCGATGGGAACGGCCGGACAGACGACGAGATCATCGTCGACTTCGCCCGCGCGTTGAGGAGCGATCCGGCCCGCGCCCTTATAGGACCGGCTACGCGGCGCTACCTCGCGGGGTTCTCAGACTCCGCCGATCCGGTAAAGCGGATCATTGCCACGGGGCTCGCCGAGGACGTCTTCGATCTGGTGTTGCCGATCACCACAGGCAGCGAAAACGACCCCCAGGTGGCCATCTCGAAAGGCAAATACAGCGGCAAGATCATCAGCGTCGCTTCCGAGTTCGAGTGGTACTGGGGCCGGGCTCTCGAAGATCGCGAAGTGAAACCCGATCAATATCGCTACTTCATCGTGCCCGGCTCACCGCACATACCGGATCCTCTGTGTTCCTTCCCCTTGACCAATCGCTCGACCCCCGCCGGATTTCAGCCTGCGCTCCGCGCCCACTTCTTGCAGGGCCACGACTGGGTCACCCAAGGCGACGCGCCGCCCACGAGCACGCGCCTGAAGACGACCGGTGGCGGAGGGATCGCCCGCGACTTGCGGGGTAACGCGCTGCTGGTCGAGACCACGGGCGCCTCCGCGCCGCGGCTGCCCTACGTCGAGCTCGGCGAGGCCACGTTTATCGTGCCCATACCCGGGGCCACTACGCCCCCGGAAGTACTCCTGGGCACCTATGCGCCGCAGCCTCCGCCGAAGATCGAGCAGCTCGGCTTCTCGACTTTCGACGACTACCTGGCCGCGTTCGAGAAAGCGCTCGAAGCACAGGTACGAGCCGGCTACATGCTCGAAGACGACAGGGTAGTACTGCTGGAGCGCGCCAATCTGTTCCCGTCGGAGACTTTCACGGAGAATTACTACCACCACTATAACGAGTTCCGATCCGGCGAATACTGCCCATGACGTGTTGCTCCTTCTGCAGCGGAAATCCGACCGACGTGCTATTCACGTGGGCCGTTGGGACCGTGAGGCCACCCTCCATTCATCGAAGGTGCGGACCGCCAACCGGCCTTTCGCGCTGTACAGGACCCGGATCTCCTCTCCGCAATCCTCGACTTCGGCCCGACGGGGCCGGTAGGCGTCTTCGTGAACTACTCGGTCTCGCAACTCGCCGATTCGTAGTCCCTGCAGTTGCAGCAGGACCGCCCGCACCGAACGATCGGGGAACGCCTCGACGCTCGCCCTCGCCGGCCGCCGGCCGAAGTCGTCGACCTCGATCCTCGCGATGGCGACCTCGCTCTCGTCCAGCTTTCGCGGACGCACGCCCTCCACGACTGTGTTGACGAGCACGTTGCGTAGCCCGTCGAACGTGAACTTCCGTATGGCGTCACCGAGCAGCTCGGCGAGGCCCTCGAATCGCTCGAGCCTCTCGTGATGGCGTGCGTCACGAAAGAAGGGGCGGTACAGGTAGTTGGAATAGACGAACGTCGCGAAGAACACCTCCCAAGCCTGAGCGAGGCTGATCACGCACAGCATGTAGTGTTTTCTTCGCAGGTGCTGCTCCGCGGCGAAAATGAGCAGTTCGTAGGCAGGGTCGATCGCGTCGCCGAACACCCAGAACGGCCTGCCACACTCGGTACAGGCGACGTAGCAACCGGAATAATAAGGACCCGGATCGCCAATGTCGTCGACGCGGTTGAAGGTGCAAAGGGTGCCACACTCGTCGCAGCGGGCGGTGATGGTCTCGTAATCCTTGCTCTCGATCTCACCCATTCCAGGCTACGTTACAACGTCTACTCTGGATTTTCACTATCGTAAGAACCTTTCCCGTACCCGCGAGTACCTACTTCGAGGCACCGTTCTGACACGGGCTTTCGCGCAACGTCGGGGTTAGGGAAATTCTCGGAAGCTTTCGAAATTCACATCATAATCACATCCGATTCACATCTTCGCCAGCTACACTGTCTCCCAGAAGCAATCGAACAGGATGAGGTGATGAAGTGTACGCGAACGCTCTCAACGTAAGGACGTTGGTGATAGCCGCGGCGCTCGCGGTGTTGCTAGCCCTCGGCGCCGCAGGGATCGCCTACGCCAACAATGGCGGCGGCGACTCCGAGGAGCAGCTCACGGGTACCGATGCCCAGAAGGCCAAGAGCGCCGCGATCGCGGCGGTTGGAGGCGGGAGCGTCACCGAGGTCGAGCGAGACGACGGCGGCAACGGCGCCTTCGAGGTCGAGGTCGCCCGCAAGGACGGCAGCCAGGTCGAGGTCCATCTCGATAGCAAGTACAACGTCGTAGGCCAGGAAGCCGACGATGACGGGACCAACGACGAGGACGGACCCAACGAGGACTGATCCCACGGGCGTATCGTGAACCATTCGTAGCTGATCGGAGGGGCCGGGGCATCGGAGTAGGCTTTTGTCCGAAGTTCGCATAGTCCCGGTCCAACAGCTATGAGCGTACCGGGCTCAGGCCTGCTTCCTCGGGGCATTATCTCGACCTCCCCATAGTACCCTTCGGATAGAGGTGCCCGTCTGTGGTGTACCCGGCCCATAGGACCGGGGCGAAGCCACGTTCCGGGACATACGCCAAAGATAGTCTATTTGGGGGATGTGCCCTCTGTAGAGGGTCGTGTACGCTGCCCTCGCATACCGAAGCCCCACAGCAGACGAATAGGAGTAGGAAGGCATGGTCGAGCAGACGGAGAGGTACTGCAGCAACTGTGGGCATGAGTTGAGGCCGGAAGCTCGATTCTGTTCGAACTGCGGAGAGCCGGTCAACCGTGGCGCAAGGGTTCCCACCCCGCACGCAGATAGACCGGTGCCGCCGCTATCCTCGCCACCACGAAAGACAATCGTCAGGAGGCGCTTGCCGGGCTCCGGCGCCTTGCGGGGCCGTGGGAGAAGACTGCTGGTCTTACTGGTTTTGGTAGGACTTTTCCTCTTTCTGGTGCTACCGGTCGTGCTCGAGGGCCTCATCGCGTGGAGGCTGCAGACGGCATTTGGGACACCGACGAAGCCAGACGTCCAGCTTTCTTCGAACTTTCCACCCGAACTGCTCCTGGGCCGCATCGACCGAATCCGGGTGGGAATGGACCAGGCAACCCTGCAAGGCGTCACTGTTTACGGCGCCCAGGCCGACCTGAAAGACGTAAAGGTCTCGGTGCCGAGTCTCCTTGGGGGAAATCCCACGATCGAGACCCAAAGTTGCTCCATAACCGCGGAATCGCCCCCGGTTTTCATCGATCAGAATCAGGCGTGTCTTGGCTATCTGGGACTCGGAGCTGGCTATTGAAACTTGGATGGGGCACCTGCCTTTGGGAAGAACCAGATAGGGTTTATTGGAGGAAAGAGGGTGACAGGGGGGCGGCTGGGCTACCAGACCTACAGGCAAGAAGTAGAGCCCGATTCGGCCCCAGCCCCGGCGTAACTCTCCCAGCTCCACCCCGTAGACATCGAGCCATCAGCCAGGAAAAGCCGACCGCTGAAAGCTGGTGGCGCGCAGCGCGTAGGGCTCGAGCCGCACGATCAAACATGTATCGGGAACGCGGAGATCAAGAGTAGATGATATTGGACATCGCTGTTGTGGGGGCTGGCACAATGGGCGCCGGCATCGCGGAGAGCGCGGCGCTGGCGGGGATGTCGGTCGCCATGGTCGACCTTGGCGAGGACGCCCTTAAGCGCGGCATGCAGACCATAGAGCGTGACCTGGCGCGCCGCGTGAAGAAAGGGCGCATCTCCGAAGATGAGACCAAAGCCATCCTCGGGCGCGTCCGGACCACTACCTCCGTCCAGGATTGCTCCGAGGCCCCGCTGGTCGTCGAGGCCGTCGTAGAAGACGTGGGCGTGAAGCAGGAGGTCTTCAGGGACCTCGAAGGCGTGGTGGGAGACGATACGGTGCTCGCTACGAACACCTCCTCGCTCTCTGTGGCAGGCATCGCGGCTGGGACTGGCAGCCCGGAGCGCGTCGTCGGCATGCATTTCTTCAACCCCGTGCCGGCCATGCGCCTCGTCGAGGTCGTCGCGGGGCCGTCAACGGACCCCGAGACCCTGAGCCGGGCCGAGGAGGTCTCCGAGAGGTTGGCCAAGACGCCGGTCAGGGTCTCCGACACGCCGGGGTTTATCGTGAACCGCGTGGCCAGGCCCTTCTACCTCGAAGCGTTGCGGATCGTGGAGTCGGGCGGAGATCCCGCATCGGTCGACGCCCAGATCCGCGAAGCGGGCTTCAGGATGGGACCCCTGGAACTGGCGGACCTAATAGGCCACGACGTCAACCTCTCGGTCTCTGAGTCCATCTTCGAACGCTACTATTACCCTCCGCGCTTCCGCCCCTCGTACCTCCAAAAATCCATGGTCGAAGCCGGAGACCTCGGCAGAAAGAGCGGCCGCGGCTTCTACGACCACGCCGGGGATGGAAAGGCGAGGACCAGCGGCGAGCAACCACCCGAAATCGTGGCACTACGCGTGATCTCCTGCATCGTCAACGAAGCTTTCCTGGCCCTCTCCGAGAACGTTGCAACCGCCGAAGACATAGACCAGGCCATGAAGCTGGGTGCAAACTACCCCAAAGGCCCCTTCGAATGGGCGGACGAAATAGGCCCCGACCGCATCCTCCTCACGCTCGACTCCCTCAGAACGACCCACGGCGACTCCTACCTGGCCGCACCATCCCTCAGGCGACTCGCGGGGAGTGGGGAGTAGAACCAGCAACCTGACAAGCGAGGGCGCCAGCCCGAGCGTGCTGAAAGCGGAGGCCCGAAGAGCCGGAGCGTGCTAGCGCAGCGGCACGTTCTGCAGCCTCACCTGGCCGCGGGCGACCTCCTTGCCGTCATCGGCGCGGGTTATGACTACCTGCCAGAGCTGCTGGCCCTTGCCCTGCATTATCGGCTCGGCGACGACCTCCGCCCTTCCCTCGCTCATCGGCCGCAGGAAGTCGGTGTTGTTGTTGAGCCCCACGGCGAACTGCCCCTTCGCCTCCACCGCCGCGGAAGCTCCGAGGCTGGCCGCGCTCTCGACGGCGGCCGCGTAAACCCCGCCGTGCACCACGCCCCAAGGCGTGTGGTGCCGTTCGTGCAGGTCGATCCAACCTAGCACCCTATTCCCACTGACCTCCTCGATACGCAACCCGGCGACCCGGAGAAACTCGCTCCAATCCGCAGCGCCCCCGGACGCGATGCCCGACTCGGAACCCTCTTCCGCCATAAACTCCTCCTTCGGACGATAGTACGAGAGCTTACCCCAACGTAGATGAGCCGTCAGGCCAGCACCAGCATCGTTCCAGCGCGGGGCGTCGTGTCGTGTAACATGGTGAGCAAGGGGTAGTTGGCGGATAGCGCTGCGCTCGTCATGGATCGCCGGACATGGAGGAGAGGGTATATGGCGGAACCTTTCATCGACGGTGGATACGCGGAGTTTTCTGGGTTGGAGAGGATGGCGGTCGTCGATCCTTCCAGTGGCGAGGAGGTAGGTTCCGTACCGGCTGGCAGTGCTGAGGTGGTGGATCAGGCGGTACAGAGCGCCCTCGCGGCTTTTCCGGTCTGGAGGGACACCCCGGCGGCGAAGCGTGGGGAGGTCCTGGGCGGGGCAGCGCAAGCGGTGCTCGACGCCGTCGAGGAGCTGGCGCCGCTCCTTACGGCCGAGCAGGGCAAGCCCTTGCGGGAGGCGAGGCTGGAGATACGGCGCTTCGTGCTCACGCTGGAGCACTACGTGGGGCTCGCCAAGAACATCAGGGGCGGGTACGTGCCCGACCTCGATGAGGATACCTACGGTCTGATCGTGAGACGCCCTCTCGGTGTCGTGGGGGCCATCGTACCCTGGAACTTTCCGACGACGCTTCTGGGCAACAAGCTCGGCCCCGCGCTCGTCACGGGGAACGTGGTGGTGGCCAAGCCTTCTGACACCACCCCGCTTACCACGTTGAGGATAGCGGAGATCATGCACGGCGCCGGCCTTCCGGCTGGCGTCTTCAACGTGGTGACAGGGACCGGTCCGCGGGCGGGACAGGCGCTAGCGGAACATCCCCGGGTGCGCAAGATCGCCTTCACCGGCTCCACGCCCGTCGGCAAGAAGCTGATGGCGCTCGCGGCGGGCGACCTCAAGCGTACGACGCTCGAGCTGGGCGGCTCTGACCCCATGATCGTCTGCGACGACGCGAACCTCGACAGGGCCGCGAGCGCGGCGAGCGTGGGCAGGTTCTTCAACGCCGGGCAGGCGTGCCTCGCGGTCAAACGGGTCTACGTCTTCGAGAACGTCGCCGACGAGTTCGTCGAAAAACTTGCTACGAAAGTCCGCCGCTTGAGGGTGGGTCCAGGCACAGCCGAAGGGGTCATGCTCGGGCCGCTCCACTCCTCCGCCGGGCGCGAGCTTGTCGAGGAGCAGGTCCAGAGCGCCGTGGACTCAGGGGCCGAGGTCTTGCACGGCGCGAGGAGGCCCGAGGGAGACGGGCTCTCCGAGAAGGGGAACTTCTACGAGCCGACGCTGCTGTTAGAGCCTTCGCACGACTCGCGGGTCGCCACGGAGGAGGTCTTCGGGCCTGCGCTGCCCGTCTGGCGCGTGGGGGGCATGGAGGAGGCGCTGGAGCTGGCAAACGGGACGGTCTACGGGCTGGGATCTTCCATCTGGACGGCCGACCTCAACAGGGCCTCGGAGGCTGCCGAGCGCATCGAGGCTGGGTACACCTGGATCAACGCCCCCCAGGTCGTCTACGACGAGCTGCCGTTCGGGGGCTGGAAGCAGTCGGGGCACGGCAAGGAGCACGGCATAGAAGCGCTGGACTACTACACGGAGACCAAAGCCGTGGTCGTCAGGCGCGCAACCTGAGGAGAGGTGAGACCTCACCATGATAGGGACCGAAGAGTGGTACAACGCCAGCGTCCTCGTCGACCGAAACCTGGAGGCCGGTCGCGCGGACAAGGTGGCCATCTTCTACGGTGACGAAGAGGTAACCTACGGCGAGCTCGCCCGGCGCATCAACAGGTTCGGGTACGCCCTGAAGGACCTCGGGATCGGCCAGGAGGACCGGGTTTTGCTGGTCTTGAACGACACGCCCTCCTTCCCGGTGGCCTTCTTCGGCGCGATGCGCATAGGTGCGGTCCCGATCCCGGCGAACACGTTGCTCAAAGAAGACGACTACCGCTTCTTTGTCGAGAACAGCCGCTGCAGGGCCGTCGTTTGCGACGTGATGCACTACGAGAAGGTCAGCGGCAGCCTCGGGGACTACGAGCAACCGCTGGAGATCGTCGTGACGGGCGGCGGGGCGGTCGGCCGCAAGACCCTCGAAGGGCTCCTGGAGTCCGGGGAGGACGAGCTCTCGCCAGCCAACACGCATAAAGATGACCCGGCATTCTGGCTCTACAGCTCGGGGAGCACGGGCAAGCCGAAAGGCGCCGTCCACCTGCACCACGACATCATCTACACCTGCGAGACCTACGCCAGGCACGTGCTCGAGGTCTCCAAAGACGACACGTGCTACTCGGCCTCCAAGCTCTTCCACGCCTACGGACTCGGCAACAACATCTCCTTCCCCTACTGGGCCGGGGCCTCGACGGTGCTCTTTCCGGGCAAACCCATGCCGCAGGCGGTCCTGGAGACCATAGAGCGCTACAAACCCAGTTTATTCTTCTCGGTTCCGACGCTCTACAACGCGATCCTGAACCACGAAGGCGCCGGCAACTACGAACTCTCCTCTATACGGCTGTGCGCCTCGGCGGCGGAGGCCCTGCCCGCCGGGATGTGGCGCCGCTGGAAGGAGACTTTCGGCCTGACCATCATCGACGGCATCGGCTCGACGGAGATGCTCCACATCTTTATCTCCAACACGCCTGACGAGCTGAAGCCAGGATCTAGCGGCAAGCCCGTGCCAGGCTACGAGGCCAGGATCCTCGACGAAGGCGGCTACCCTGTCGAGGATGGCGAGGCGGGCTACCTCTCGGTTAAAGGAGACTCTGCCGCGGCCTACTACTGGCGCAATCACGAGAAGACCAAGGCGACCATGCAGGGCGAGTGGCTCTTCGCCGGCGACTGGTATCGGGTTGACGAGGACGGGTTCTACTGGTACGAGGGGCGTTCGGACGACATGATCAAAGTCAGCGGCCTCTGGGTCTCGCCCGTCGAGGTGGAGAGCACCCTGATAGACCACGAGGCCGTGATAGAGGCAGCGGCGGTAGGCATCCCTGTAGACGACCTGACCCGCGTGAAGGCCTACATCATCCTGAGGGACGGCTACGAAGGGAACGAAGCCCTCGTCGAAGAGCTCCAGACCTGGTGCAAGGGGAGGCTCAAGCGCTACCAGTACCCGCACCTCGTGGAGTTCGTAGACGACCTGCCCAGGACCGTAACGGGCAAGATACAACGCTTCAAGCTGCGTCAGCCGGTACCAGACGTGCGGATGCCGCAGCAAAAAGACGAGCTGGTGTAGAGGCATAGGATGTCCAGGGCGACCGAAGGGAGCGAGATGCAAGAAGCCTGGATCGTGGGCGCCGTGCGCACCCCCATAGGCCGCCACGGGGGCTCCTTGAGCGCCGTGAGGCCGGACGACCTGGGCGCCGTGGTGCTTAGAGCTTTGATGGAGCGTACGGGCGTACCACCCGCGGAGGTCGAAGATGTCTACTTCGGTTGCGCCAACCAGGCCGGCGAGGACAACCGCAACGTGGCCAGGATGAGCCTGCTCCTGGCGGGGTTCCCCGAGACGGTCGCCGGGGCCACGGTAAACCGCCTCTGCGGCTCCGGCCTGGAGGCGGTCTCACAGGCCGCCCGCTCGGTAATGCTCGGCGAGGCCGACGCCTACGTGGGCGGCGGGGTGGAGTCGATGAGCCGGGCCCCCTGGGCCGTCCCCAAGCCCGAACGAGCGTTTCCCACAGGCAATACCACGATGTACGACACCACTTTGGGCTGGCGCTTCGTCAACCCGAAGATGGAGGAGATGGGACACACCGACTCGCTCGGAATGACCGCCGAGAACCTCGCCCAGGAGAGGTTCCTCCTCACGCCCGATGAGGATGAGCCAGAAGGCCTCGCGGAGGCCTACGACGTCTCGCGCGAAGCCCAGGACCGCTTCGCCCTGCGCAGCCACGAGAAAGCCGTCGCCGCCATGGACGAAAAGCGGTTCCGCGGGGAGATCGTGCCGGTCACGGTAAAGACCAGGAAGTCCGAGACGGTAGTCGAGGCCGACGAGGGACCCCGCCGCGACACCACCATCGAGAAGCTGGCCAAGCTAAGGCCCGCCTTCAAAAACAACGGGTCCGTGACGGCCGGCAACTCCAGCTCCCTCAACGACGGGGCGGCGGCGGTGATGGTGGTCTCGAAACGGTACGCGGAGGCCAACGGCCTGGCACCCCTGGCAAAGATAAGGAGCATAGGGGTGGCCGGGGTGCCGCCGAGGGTTATGGGCATAGGGCCGGTGCCGGCCACGAAGAAGGCGCTGCAGCGCGCGGGCATGACGCTCGACGATATAGGGCTGATCGAGCTAAACGAAGCATTCGCGGCGCAGAGCCTGGCCTGCCTCTACGAGTGGGGCATGGACGCCGAAAACGGGCGGCTCAACCCGAACGGCGGGGCGATAGCGCTCGGTCATCCCCTGGGGGCTTCGGGCGCCCGCATCCTGACCACGCTCGTGCACGAGATGGGGCGACGCGAGGACGTGAAATACGGGCTGGCGACCATGTGCATCGGGGTGGGGCAGGGCATCGCGATGGTCGTCGAGAAGGTCTAGGGCGTTGCTGGACGGCATCCCTCTCATAGACGCCCACCTCCACGCGGCCAGGCTGCCCACGCTGAAGATGTCCCTGGAGGAATGGACCGGGCACTTCGAGGGAGGCGTCGAAGAGTTGCTCCGACTCTACGACCAAGAGGGGACCATGATACCCGCCCGCTTCGACGAGTACCTGGCCTCCGAAGGCGTGGACATCGCCATCCTGTTCGCCGAGTACAGCCCGAAGTCCACGGGCATACAGGCCGTTGAAGATATGCTCCCGATCATCGACCATAACCCCGACCGCTTCCGCCTGATGGCGAACCTGAACCCGCACCTGCACTACCCGCTCGTCACGGAGCTGGAGCGCCAGATCGCTTTGGGCGCCGTCGGCCTGAAGCTCCACCCCGTCCACGGCTCTTTCGCCCCGAACGACCGCATGATCTACCCGGCCTACGCCTTCTGCGAGGCGAAAAGCTTCCCCATCGTCTTCCACTGCGGCACGAGCGTCTTCCCTGGGGCCACCAACCGCTACGCAGACCCCGCCCTCATCGAGGACGTGGTGCGCGACTTCCCCGATCTCACGGTCGTCCTCGCCCATGGAGGACGCGGCTGGTGGTACGACGCGGCGGCCTTCATCACGCTGATGCGCCCCAACGTCTTTATCGAGGTCTCGGGCCTTCCTCCCAAAAAGCTCCCCGACTACTACAAGAACTTCGACCTCGAGCGCCTGGCACGGAAGATGATCTTTGGCACCGACTGGCCCGGCGTCCCCGGCCCGAATGCCAACGCCCAGGCAATCGCCGACCTCGGCCTCGAAACGGACACGCTGGCACGAATTCTTCACGAGAACGCCACACGGATCTACAAACTAGAACGCACGACGCAGAACAGGCTCACCGAGGCAGGTAGCCCGTGATAAGAGACAAAGATCTTGAGTTTGACTGACCGTACAGTTATATTGGTCGAGCCCGAACGAGGAAAGCGAGGAAGCGTGACGGCGGTAACCGAAGAGGCACTTCTGGAGAGGATCAAAGAGGGCAGGCTCATCGAGGACGCTTCGCATGCCACCCGGAGGTACGTCGAGGGGCTCAAGCGGGTTTTGACCGTCTCGGCCGACACCGAGCTCATAAGCGCGCCGGCTTACATGAACGCCACCAGGGACTTCTCGACGTTGCCCAGCGTCAACAACTACATCACGGTGATGGGGATCGTGCAGGACGAGCTCGGGCACGCGCACATAGCGTACCGGATGCTGAGAGACCTCGGTGTTGACACCGAGGAGCTCGTCTACGGGCGTACGCCGCGGCAGTACAAGTACCCTTACGCCTTCGACGTTCCGCTGGAGAGCTTCACGGAGCTCGTCGTTGCCAACGGCTTCTACGACAGGGCGGGGTTCACGCTGCTCTCCGACATACACCATAATTGCTCTTATGGTCCGTGGAAGCGGGCGCTCGTCAAGGTAGACAGGGAGGAGAATTTCCACCTCAGGCACGGGGAGAAGTGGATGAAGGTCTTCTCCAGGGACCCCGAGAAAAAGGACGAGTTGCAGCGGGCCGTCGATTGGATGTTCGTGCTCACGCTCGAGTGGTTCGGGCTGCCTGATGGGATGAAGCGGCACAACGAGCAGATCGAATACGGCTACAAGGGCTCGACCAACGACGAGCTCAGGCAGACCTGGATGAGCCACACGGTTCCGCTGTGCGAGTCGCTCGGGCTAGAAGTTCCTGCCCACTACAACGAGGAGCAGGAAAAATACATCATAGACTGCCCGTTCCCGGCCAACTTCGACGCCGGGGAGAAGCGGTGGGACTTCGAAGGAGGCGAGATCTCCTGGGACGACGTGCTCGGGCGCTGGAAGGAGCGCGGCCCCAAGAACGAAGAGTACGTCGAGCACCTGCAGCGCGGCTACAAAGAACTGTACGGCAGCGAGGCAAGCTAGGCAGAGATGGAGACCACGCGGCCCAGGACGGAAGAGGAAGTAAGGGACGCGCTTCGGGAGGTGCTCGACCCCGAGTACCCCATCAGCCTCGTGGATCTCGGGCTTATTAGGGGCATCGAGGTGCGGAGCAGCAAGGCGGGGATCAAGCTTACGTACACGTGCATGGGCTGCCCGGCGATGGACATGATCCAGGACGACGTGAGGGAGCGATTGCTGCAGATGGACGGCATCGACGAGGTGGAGATCGAGGTCGTCTGGCCTACCTGGTCGAAAGACGACATCACGCCTTTGGGACGTAAGCAGCTCAAGGACGTGGGGGTCGTCTGATGCGCCCGGTCGAGAACTACGAGGTGTTCACGGCCCGCGTGGGCGAGGAGCATCCCTTGAGGCACAACGGCAACGTCAGGGCCTCTGAAGCGCGGGACGCCGCCGTCTACGCGCACCTGATGTACGACGAGTGGCGCTGGCGCGAGATGTTCGTCGTGCCGAGCAAGGCCATCGTCAGGGTCATTCGGCCCGAGTAGGAGGAGGTATGGAGAAGTATCTCGTCTTCGCGCGCACGGAGTATGACGAGCCCCTCGAGCACAGGGGAGACGTCGAGGCCGGGGGCGCCGATGAGGCCAAAAGGTTTGCGCTCGAACGGTACGGGGAGGAGTGGCTGGAGATGTCGCTCGTGCCGGCTAGCCAGGTCTACTGGGCCGAGCGCGAGGAGGAGACCGAGGTGGGGGTAAAGGCGTGAGCGAACGTCCCGAAGGCACGGAGGCCGTCGCGCCCGGGAGGGGGGCTCGGGTCGAGTTTCTCGTCGACAACGACGACGCGCTTGCGGCTCTGGTCAACCTGATCGCGGTCATAGGCGACAACGAGTACTTCCTCGGCCGCCGCGTCTCCGAGTGGGCCGACGCAGGGCCACTCCTGGAGTCAACAGCAGCATGCGCCGCGATTACGCAGGACAAGCTAGGACATTCCAGGGCAATCTATCCTTTGCTCGAAGAGTTGCCCTGGCCCAAGGCCCCGACGGGCCTGCAGGGCGAGGTGGATCGGGCGCGGCGATACTCCGTGAGCTTCCTCGACGATCCGCTGCCGAGCTGGTCGAACGTCGTGGCGGCGCTCGCGCTCGTTGGACCCGCCGTGAACGTCGTGCTCGAGTCCGTGGAGCAGTCGCGCTACGAGGCGCTAGCCAGGCGGGCCCACCGCATCTTGGACGAGGAGAAGTTGACTAGCGCCTACGCCGAGAGCCTGGTGCGTCAGATCTCCTACGAAGACCGAGGCCGCAGGCTCCTCCAGGAACGCGTGGACGAACTCCTTCCCGAGATGCTCTGCTGGTTCGGCCCGGACGGAGAGCCCGGTATCGAGGCTTTGAGGGCGGAGGGCCTGGCGAGCATGGGCAACGAACAGATGCGCCAGAAATACCTGGACCGCGTCGTCCCCCTGCTCCAGGGATGCGGCATAGAAATTCCGGTGACGCGTAACGAGACCAACGACGCATGGGAGTACGGAGAACTGCTGTGGAGCCAATGGAACCATCTCCAGAGACGCCTGGAAAGATAATGGCCGGAGAGCCTGTCGATGGAGGCAAGCAGCGGGTACTCTGCCCCTGGTGTGACTCACCTGACGTCGAGAAGGTCTCCGAGTACGGGCCGCACCTGATGGTCTACTCGTTTATCTGCCGCCGGTGCAACAGCCCGTTCGAAGTCATCAAGCGATGACGGAAGCAAGTTCCCTGGCGACGACCCTCGAAGATGGCGTCCTCCTCGTCGAGCTTAACCGCCCGGAGAGGCGCAATGCGCTTGACGAGGCGCTGCAGGGGGAGTTGCTGCGCGTCTTCGAAGGGGCCGCGACCGACCGGGAGGTGCGAGGGATCATCCTGACCGGCAGGGGCGAAGCCTTCTCCGCGGGCGGCGACCTCTCCCGCTTCGAGATGGACTGGGATCCGGCCGAGTTCAGGGCACAGAGCCACGAGCTCAGCCGGCTCATAGGCGCGATCGAGCGCCTGGAGAAGCCTGTCGTCGCGGCCATAAACGGGCTCACGACGGGCGCGGGTACTCAGCTCGCCCTCTCGTGCGACCTGCGTGTCGCTTCGGAAAACGCCCGCTTTCTTTACAGGGAGGGCATGATCGGCTTTATCCCCAGCCACGGCGGCTGCGTGCGTCTGGTCAAGCTCGTCGGCCTGGCAAGGGCGCGGGACATTCTGCTCGGCGGCGAAGACATGGACGCTGCAGAAGCGTTCAGGCAAGGGCTGGTAACGAAGGTGGTGGCGCACGAGCAGTTGCTAGAAGAGGCGCATGCGCGTATCCGGCACATCTTCAGGCGGGCGCCGCAGGCTTACGGGATTTCCAAGCGGCTTCTTCACCTATCTGCCAGTGTGGACCTGGAGAGCGGGCTCTTCGCGGAGAGCCTGGCGCAGAGTCTGCTCGTCGCCACGGAGGATCACAAGGAAGGCGTGCGGGCCGCCCGCGAGCGGCGCGCGCCAAGGTTCGGGGGGAGATAGCGCGTGGCCCACATCATTCCTTTCGAGGGTACGGAGCCCAGCGTGCACCCGGGTGCGTTCGTCGCGCCGACGGCGGTGCTCATCGGCGATGTGACCGTAGAAGACGGAGCGAGCGTCTGGTTCGGGGCGGTCTTGAGGGGGGACTTCAACAGGATAGTCGTCGGCGCGGGGAGCAGCGTGCAGGACAACTGCGTGATCCACACCAACGAAAGCCTGCCGACCACCATAGGCCAGAACGTCACCGTCGGGCACCTCACCTTGCTAGAGGGGTGCGAGGTCGAGGACGGGGCCCTGATCGGGATGGGCTCCATCGTACTCAACCGGGCGCGCGTCGGCCGGAGGGCGATGCTGGCCGCAGGGAGCGTGGTCAGGGAGGACCAGGAGATCCCGCCAGAGGTGCTAGCCGCCGGAGTGCCGGCGACGGTCAAGAAGGAGCTTGCCGGCTCCTCCTCGGAGTGGGTGGAGATGGCAGCCCGCGAGTACCAGTCGTTAAGGCTCAAGTATATGGGTAAGGTAGGACAGACCGAAAACGGAAAGGGAGGCGCGTAAGCGTGGCGCAGATACTCATCAACGGGGAGCAGACCTCGGCAAAATCCGGCGAGGAGATGCCAATAGTAAACCCCGCAACGGAGGAAGAATTCGAGACGGTGCCGAAGGCGGGCCAGGAGGACGTCGAGGCGGCGGTCGCCGCGGCGAAAGTGGCGTTCAGGGAATGGTCGCAGAAGGACTCCGACGACCGCGCGGCGGCCATGCGGGTGGCGATAGCGAAGATAGAGGAGGACGGCAAGGAGATAGCGGGGCTGCTCACGCGGGAGCAGGGCAAGCCGTTCGCCGAGTCGATGGGGGAGCTGCACCACTTCCTGCACGGCATGAACTATTACGCCGACCTTGCAAGCAAGATCGAAGGCGTTTATGCGAACCTTCCTTCCGCGCTCGGAAAAGCGTACGGCATGGTCATAAAGAGGCCGATCGGCGTGTGCGCCGCGATCGTACCCTACAACTTCCCCCTTACGCTGATGGGCACGAAGGTAGGCCCCGCGCTCGCCGCCGGTAACACCATCGTCGTCAAGCCGGCGGATACCACGCCGCTCGCCACGCTGCGGGTGGTGGAGCTGATGCAGGAGTCGGGGCTACCGCCCGGGGTCGTGAACGTGGTGACGGGTCCAGGCAAGGAGGTCGGCGAAGCACTCGCCACCCACCCCGACGTGCGCAGGGTAGCGTTCACCGGCAGCACCCAGGTCGGGCGCAGGCTCATGGAGATCGCCGCCCCCAAATTCAAGCGCATAAGCGCCGAGCTCGGCGGATCCGACCCCGTAATAGTCTTCCCCGATGCTGACGTCGATGCCGCGGTACGGGGTATCAACATCGGGCGTTTCTTCAACGCTGGCCAGGCCTGCCTCGCGGCCAAGCGGGTATACGTCTTCGGCGAGGTCTACGACGAGTTCATGGAGGGCCTCACCAAGAGGGTAGCCCGCTACGAGCTAGGCGACGGAATGGAGAAGGCCGAGAAGCCCAGGATAAGGATGGGCCCCCTCAACACCGCCAGGCACAAGGACCTCATCTCCGACCAGCTCCAGGATGCCGTCGACGGTGGGGCCAGCATCGCCGTAGGCGGGGGTGGCGGCAAGGGCTACTACTTCGAGCCGACCGTCATAGAGAATGTCCCGCACGACGGCCGCGTGGTGCGCGAGGAGACCTTCGGCCCACTCCTACCAGTCTGGAAAGTAGATGACGTGGACGGGGCCATAAGGTTAGCCAACGACTCGCCCTACGGCCTCGGCTCCTCCGTATACACCCACAACGTAAACTGGATCCACCGCGCCTCCCAGGAGATAGAGGCAGGTATGACCTGGGTAAACCAGCTCCACTTCGGCTACGATGAGCTCCCCTTCGGAGGCGTCAAAGAATCAGGCATTGGCCGCGAACACGGCAAGGAAGCAATAGAGCACTACCTGGAGCAGAAGTCCGTAGTCGTGGGAGGATTGGAGTAGGGTGGCACAATGGCCGTAGAGTATGTGCGAGAAGGCAACATTGGGTACATCACGCTGGACAAGCCACCGGCCAACAGCTACGACCTGGCGTTCATGGAGGAGCTCTGCGGGTGTGTGCGCTCGGCCGCCGAGGACGGTGGGGCGGGGGCTGTGATCCTACGCAGCGCCAGCGAGAGATTTTTCTCCGCCGGAGCGGACATAAAGGCCTTCAACGCCAACGACGTCGAGGAGAACATGGCCATGATCCGGCGGGCCCACGAGGCCCTCTCGGAGATGGCCCGTACCCCCAAAGTGTTCATCGCCCAGATCGGGGCTACTGCCCTGGGCGGCGGGCTGGAGATGGTCCTGGCCTGCGACCTGCGCTTTGGCGCGGAGGGCGAGTACGTAATGGGACTGCCGGAAGCAACCCTCGGGCTCCTGCCCGGCAACGGCGGCACCCAGCGCCTGCCGCGCCTTATTGGGGTGAGCAAGGCGCTCGACCTTATGGTGACGGGGCGTACGATCTCGCCCTCCAAGGCGCACGATTTGGGCATACTCGACCAGCTTTTCCCGGCGGATGAACTGGAAGAGGAGACTCGAACCTACGCCGAGAGGCTTGCTGGTGGGGCGTCCGAGGCGATCGGCTCCATAAAGCTTGCCGTATACGGTGGGATCGACAGACCCCTGGATGAGGGCCTTCAGACTGAGCGCACGCTTGTGGAGCCGTTGTTCGATAGCGAGGACGCCAGGGAGGGCATCTCCGCGTTTATGGAGAAGCGCAAGCCGGAGTTTGGCGGGTAGGGATGCAACCCGGGAGAGGTGCGGGAGCGTGACGCAATCTGACAGTTTGATCCGGGCCTCCGACCATGACGCCGAGGCGCTGGCGCCGAAGCAGGCGCACCTGATCCGGAGCGCCTACAGGGTGATGGGCGAGAAGGGGATGAACGGCCTCTCCCTGCAGGACGTCGCGGACGAGGCAGGTGTGAGCAAGGCCATCCTGCCCTACTACTTCGATTCCAAAGAGAACCTGACGCTCCTGACCATGCGCTGGGTCCTGGCCCGCGTCGCCCAGCGCATCCGTGAGGCGATAGCGAAAGCAGATACCGCCGAGGAGAAGGCCAGGGCGATGATCGACGCCATTTTCGTGGGACCCGAGTCGAACCGCAGGTTCTACCTCGTCTTCTTCGACTTCCTGGGCTACGCGGCCAGGAGCGACAGGTTCGCCGACGTGAGCGCCACTTTTCACGACATCTGCAACGACCTCTACGCCGAGGTCGTGCTACTCGGCCAGAAGGAGGGCGTCTTCCGTCAGGGGGACGCGGGCGAAGCGGCGACGGTAGTGCGCGCCCTCGTAGACGGACTCTTCACACAGTGGGTTCAGGAAAAAGACTGGAAGAGCACGCACGAAAAATACCGCGAGACTTGCAAACGCTCTGTCCTGACCTACCTGACCGCCGGCGCGTAGACGAGCCGCACACCCTTCGGCGCGCGGCGATGCTACGAGGGAAATTCGATCCTACGGTATATATCAGGAAAGGTGAGGAGCGTGTCAGGCGGCCACTCGAGGGAGACGTTCCCGTCCTCGACGAGGTTGTTGCTCCGCCAGTTTCCCGCCTCGTCGCGGAAGTGATGTGAAAGCCACCCGGGAGGACGCACCGTGGGCTACGTCTGCATCGACGGCGGCCAGACGAGAACGACAGTCTCCGTACTCGACGAGAACGGGGCGCGCGCGAGCTCCTGGGAGGCTGACCCCCTCACCACGCCGTCCAAACCGGGGGCGCTGGAGGGGCTACGCGCGGTGGTCCGTGGGATCTGCGAAGAGTTGGATCGCAGGCTCGAGGACACACGCAGCACCATTTCGTTCCCGCGGGCCATGTGCTTCAGCCTCACCGGATATCTGGAGGGAGACGACCGTATCCCTGTACTCGTGGAGGAAGGGGTACGGGAGATCCTGCCCCGTATCGAACGGGTGCACACCGTCCCCGACTACGTGGGCAACTGGGCAGCCGCGACGCGCGGGGAGCCCGGCGTGGTTGTCATCAGCGGTGGAGGAGCCGTGGCTTTCGGGCGTAACGCGGAGGGCGCCTCGCTCAGGGTCGGGGGATGGGGACATTTGCTCGGCGACGAGGGCAGCGGGTACTGGATCGGGCTGGAGGCCATCAAAGCAGCGCTCGGGTCGTGGTCCGGGGTCTCCAGCGAGACGCCCTTGGAGCGTGAGATCATGGAGAGGTTCCGCTCTTCGAACGACCTGGATCTCATAAACGAGGTCTACTCCGGCAATACCTCCGACGCCGACATCGCCAACCTCGCGCCCCTCGTCGATTCCCACGCCCGGTCCGGGGATGGGATCTGCTCCGAGATCCTCGACCGGGCCGCCCGCCACCTGGCGAGGATCGCCGCCGCGGCCCTGGATAATCTAGGGGATCTACCCGTCTACCTCTCAGGCGGGGTGTTCGGCGCCGCGAGGATGCAAGAGCGTTTCGAGGGCGCGCTTCTCGACCTTGGCCACTACAGCGCCGTCACGACCGTCGCCGCGGACCCGCAAGAAGGCATATTCCTGATCGCCCGCGACAGTCTCGTGTGAGGAGATCTCCTCAGGCAGGTTCCCACCGGAGGAAGCGGCGCCTCCCTCACCGGCGTCGAGGGAGGCGCCGGTATCACCCCGACACAACCTGCCTGCCCCGAGGACCAGCTTCGTCGGCAGGGACCGTGAGCTCGAAGAGATCAGGCGCGCCCTTGCCACGACGCGCCTCCTGACCCTGACGGGTACGGGAGGCTCCGGCAAGACCCGCCTCGCACTCGAGGTGGCGACCGGCCTCGTGAGTGCCTACCCCGGCGGAATCTGGTTCGTGGCGCTGGCAGGTCTCTCCGAACCGGAACTGGTGCAAGGGGCCGTCGCAAGAGCCGTGGGCGGGCGCGATCTAGAGCTGGGGCTAGGCTCCCGCTCCCAATTCGCCGCCTGGATGACCGAACAACAGGGGGCGGAAACTACGGCCTGAACATTTTCGCGGCAGGCTACCCTGCTTCCAAGAAGATAGACTGCTCCACGGGGCTACCGCTCGACGATGTAGAGGCAACGTCCGTGAGCAAGAGCGGGTTGACCTACGACACCGCCAGCGGCCTGTACACCTACGTGTGGAAGACCGATAAGACCTGGAAAGGCACCTGCCGCGAGCTCAACCTCAAGCTGGCCGACGGCACCAACCATCCGGTGCAGTTCCGGTTTACGTAGGAGCGCGTCGACTGGAAGGCCGGGGTGATGTTGCCTGCTATCCGGACCACGAGGGAGGACGGATGATGCGGCGAACAACCTTCTTGCTGGCGGCGGTATTCGTGGCCGCGTTGCTGGCCACCGGGGCGGCGTTGGCGGAGTCTAGCCCTGGCAAGAACGATCGCACCGTAACTGTCATGACCTAGAACGTTTACCACGGCGTCAACGCGGAGTTGAATCGCGCGGCCTTGGCACGTACCTTCGGTGAGTTTCTCGTAGCTGCGTCGGCCATTTTCAACGGTTACCACGAGAGGAGCTTCCCGGAGTGTGCCTAGGGACATGCCCGTGGTGCTCCTCGGCGATCTCAACGCCAGAGCCGACGGCACTGGCACTTCGACCTACGCCGAGTTGCTCAGGCCCTCGATAGGCATCGTTGACGCCTGGACGGAGGCTGGCGGAGGACCCGGCTTCACCTGTTGCCAGGAAGACGATCTGTTCCTTGCCCAGGGCGACAAGGTCGTGACGCTGGGTCACTACCTGTGGCGTGTGAAGGCCACCGAAGGCGAGTGGGAGAGCGACTTCGCCCACCTATTTACCGTGCGCGACGGGAGGGTCACGCGGTTCCAGGAGTTCACGGACACCGGCGCCCTCTCACACGCCTTGGGCGCAGGCTGAACAGCCGAGAACGGGCCGGGACCGTAGCGGCCCCGGCTTTTTAGCAACGCGTCGCTACCGTTTGACGGGTTTCCGAGCGGGCCAGAGTGGCGTATTCGGGACCAGATTTCGCTTATCACCTGAAGAGCGCCAGGTCCCGAGGTTAACAGCGACATCTGCATAGCCCTACTGCGCCAGCGCCCGCGTCAGCTCCGCTATCGCCCCAGGATACCGGTACTGGATGCCCATGTGCGTACCCTCGAAGAGGTCGAGGCTATATTCGACGCCGAGCCCGTCCAGCTCCCGGGCGAAGGCCGTGGCCCCGAGGTCGAGGAACCACTCGTCGGATTTCCCGGCATCCAGGTAGATGCGTTTCATGCTCGCGAGCGCGTCGCCGTAATGCGACGCCATCCGCACCGGGTCCCACGCGAGCCAGCGTGCCCAGATTTCCTCGACGATACGGCCGGTCCCGATGTCGAACGGGAGGAGGGCCTTGCCAGGGTTCGCCTCGTCCGGCGAGTAGCAGGCCGCGTAACCGTACGTCTCGAACGGCTTGCCGAAGCGGTCGAAGTCCAGCGTCTCGGCCGCCCGGAACTTCTCGAAGAAAACGTCGAAGGAGTCGTCGAAGTCGTCGCGCAGCTTCCGGGCGACGGCGGGGAAATCTGGCGCGTAGCAGGCTTCGAAGAGCGCGTCGCCCGCGTGCGAGGCGAGAGCGCCAAACACGTCGGGCCGCAGCATCGGCACCACCATTGCCCCGTAGCCGCCGCTGGACTTGCCGGTGAGGCCCCGGTGATCCCGGCCCGCCGCCGTCGGGTAACGTCCGTCCACGAACGGCACGACTTCGTCGCAGAGGTAGTCCATGTACGGGCCCGTCGAGTCCGAGTTGATGAACTGGGATCCCCCGTAGCTCGTCCACGCGTCCACGAACACCACGACCGCCGGGGGGCAATCGTTCGAGGCGAACATCTCGTCCAGCCTCTCGATCATCGTCGGCTCGGCGGGGAAGCGGTTCAGCCACATGTCGAGCTGGCCGGTGAAGCCCTGTATAACGTAGACGGAGGCGTACTCGCCGTCGTCGGCTACGCCCGGCGGCAGATAGACGTAGAGCGGCCTCCTTGCCGGGTCGCCGAGCGGATTGTCTGCCAGAAGCTCCGACTCGGCCGTGAGCGTATCCAGGCGTCCCCGGAGCGGCCGGTTCCAGGGTGCTCCGGGCGGGCCCTCGATGTCTCGCAGCGTCATGGTTGGACCGCCCGCAACGCGAACTCGATCCCATCCTGCGCCTGTCTCGCCCTCCGGGAAGCCTTAGGCCGGCCTCGGAGCGTCTCAAGCCCATATTCCTGCAAGAGCTCCTTGCCCCGATGCTCGTAGAGATCCAAGAGAACGACTCCAGCGAAGCCCGCAACGACGCCCGGAATTATACAGGGGCAGGGGGTGGTTTGAGCCACAAGTCATCTCCGTGACGAGAACCGCGTCGACTTGCCGCCCGTACGGAATCGAGATCGTCGCCCCGGTTGATCGAAGATGTTTCGATAACAGAACCGGAATGTACTAATATAGGTACGGTGAACGGCAAGGCAAGCATCACCGATGCCGGATACGGTATAAGGACCGAAAGGTCGCGCGAGATCGCGGAGCGGCTGGAGCGTTCGATCCCCGGCGGCAACACCCGTTCACTCGCCTACTTCCCTCCCTATCCGCTAACGATCTCCTCCGGCTCCGGCTGCCGCATCCAAGACGCCGACGGCAACGAGTTCATTGACCTCTTAAACAATTACACAGCCTCTATCCACGGCCACGCTGTGCCCGCCGTAAACGAGGCCATGAGAGAACAAGCGGCCCTCGGGACCGTCTTTCCCGCACCAAGCGAGTTACAGGCTGAGCTAGCAGAACGTATCGTCGACCGGCTCGCGTCGGTGGAGAAAGTACGATTTACGAACTCGGGCACGGAGGCCGTAATGATGGCCGTGCGGGCCGCCAGGGCCTGCACCGGCCGGGAGAAGATCATCAAGGCGGAAGGCGGCTACGACGGCATGTGGGAGCAGGTGCCGATGTCCCTGCCGGACCACTCGGACCCGTACCGGGCGTCCATGCCCCAGGCGGTCCGCGACCTGGTGCGCATGGTCGATTACAACGACGTCGGCCAGCTTGAGGCGGCGATGGAGGAAGGCGAGGAGGTCGCGGCGATACTTCTGGAGCCCGTCACGGGGACGGGCGTCTTCGAAGGGACCCCGGAATACTTCGCCGCCGCGCGACGCCTGGCTGATGAGCACGGTGCGCTCCTGATCTGCGACGAGGTAATAACCCTCAGGCTCGCCTTCGGCGGCTACCAGCAGGTCTTGGGCGTCAGCCCTGACCTCACGACGACGGGCAAGATCATCGGCGGCGGCCTTCCCGTAGGCGCGTTCGGCGGCCGCGCGGACGTGATGGCGATCTTCGACCCCAGTTCTCCGCGCCACCTCCACCACTCCGGAACGTTCAACGGCAACCTCATGACGATGGCCGCTGGCTGCGTCTCGCTCGACCTCCTCACGGGAGAAGAGATACAGCGCATCAACGCCCTCGGCGAGCGCCTGGCCGACGGGTTGCGCCGCTCTCTTGCCGAGCGGCCCGACCTCCACGGCGTCGTGAACAACTGCGGTTCTCTACTGCACGTCAACTTCGGGACGGAAAGCGAGCTCCGCAACTACTCCGACCTACAGCTGGACAGCCCCGTGGCGGCCAGGTTCCATCTTGCCGCGCTCGACGAGGGCGTCTACTTCGCACCCCGCGGCTTCATGAACACTTCCACGGCGATGGACGAGCGGGCGGTAGACGACGCACTGGAGGCATGTTCCCGCGCGATCGAACGAGTCTGAAGCGTCGCACGCTCTACTCGGTTGCCGTTTCGTGAGCTATTCCATCTTCGTCGGCGTGGTTCGCGATGTCGGCGGCGCCTTCGAGAACGTCGAGGGTGAGCAGGCCGTCTTCTGAGCCGGCGATCACCTTGTCGCCGGGGTTCAGGGAGCCGCCGAGGACCATGCCGGCCAGCTCGTTGTCCACGCGGCGTTGGATGACCCGCCGCAAAGGCCTGGCGCCGAATTCGGGGTCGTAGCCCTCCTCGGCGATGAGGTCTACAGCGGCGTCGGTGAACTCGACCTCGATGTCCTGGGCGTGCAGGCGGCGTTGCGTCTGCTCCAGGAGCAAACGCGCCACCTCGGCTATCTGCTCTCGGGTGAGCGCCCTGAACACGATGATCTCGTCTATGCGGTTGACGAACTCGGGCCTCAAGTGGCTCCGCACTATTTTCATCACGTCTTCTTTGAGTTCGTCGAAGGATTCCTTCCTCCTCGAATGGGCCTGTATCCGCTCCGCGCCCATGTTGGAGGTCATGATAATGACGGTCTGCTTGAAGTCCACGGTACGGCCTTGAGAGTCGGTCAGCCTGCCGGCGTCCAATATTTGCAGCAGTATGTTGAAAACGTCTGGATGCGCCTTTTCGATCTCGTCCAGCAACAATACGCTGTACGGACGGCGCCTGACGCTCTCCGTGAGCTGGCCTGCCTCTTCATAGCCGACGTAGCCGGGTGGCGCGCCGACGAGGCGGCTCACCGTGTGGCGCTCCTGGAACTCGCTCATGTCTATGCGCACCATCGCGGCCTCGTCGCCGAAGAGGGCCTCGGCCAGCGTGCGCGCGAGTTCCGTCTTGCCGACGCCCGTGGGACCGAGGAACAGGAAGCTGCCTATGGGGCGGTTGGGATCACCTAAGCCGGCCCTGGCCCGCCTTATTGCTTCGGCGATGGCACCCACGGCCTCGTCCTGCCCGATCACGCGCTCGTGTAGCTGCTCTTCCAGGCGCATGAGCCTCTCGCGCTCCTCCTGGGTGAGTTGGCTCACCGGGATGCCGGTGGCGCGGCTGACGACCTCGGCTATGTCCTCGGCGGTTACCTCGGCAACGGCCTGCCGTCCCCCCTTCACGGCTTCTAGCCTGTCCTGGGACTCCTGGATCTGACCTTTGAGTTCCTGGGCCTGCTCGAAATCTTCGGCCGATACAGCCTGGTCCTTCTCGCGCTTGAGGCGTCCGATCTCGTCTTCGAGCTCCCTCGTGTCGACCGGCTTGGTCTTGGAGCGCAGGCGCACCCTTGCCGATGCCTGGTCCACGAGGTCTATGGCCTTGTCCGGCAGGAAGCGTCCTGTGATGTAGCGATCGGAGAGCTCGGCCGCCGCGACTATGGCCTCCTCGGTGATCTTGACCCTGTGGTGAGCCTCATAACGGTCCTTGAGGCCGCGCAGGATCTCGATGGTGTCATCGACCGTGGGCTCGCCGACCAGCACAGGCTGGAAGCGTCGCTCCAGTGCTGCATCTTTCTCTATGTTCTTGCGGTACTCGTCGATGGTGGTGGCGCCGACCACGCGGAGCTCGCCGCGTGCGAGCGCGGGCTTGAGCATGTTGGAGGCGTCCATCGAGCCCTCCGCAGCCCCGGCCCCGACGACGGTATGCAGCTCGTCGATAAACACGATGGCGTCCTCGGAGTTCTCCCGGATCTCGTCTATCACCTGCTTGAGACGCTCCTCGAACTGCCCCCGATACTGGGTGCCGGCGACCAGGCCGGCAAGATCTAGCTGCAGTACCCGCTTGTCTGCGAGCGTCTCAGGCACCTCGTCGTTGACTATCCTCTGGGCGATGCCCTCGACGATGGCGGTCTTGCCGACGCCGGGGTCCCCGATCAGGACGGGGTTGTTCTTGGTGCGGCGGCTGAGGATCTCGATGGTGGTCTCGACCTCTTCGGCCCGACCTATTACCGGGTCCAGCTTGCCCTCCCTGGCCGCCTCCGTCAGGTCGCGGCTGTACTCGTCGAGCGTCGGCGTAGAGCTCGCGGGTTCACGAGTATCGCCGCCAGCCTCCAGGCCGCGCACGACGGCCCCGCGCAGCCTGGTGTGCGAGAGCCCGAAGCGCTGGAGGAGCCGTCCGGCATCCGACTCGTCGTCGGCAGCGAGGGCGAGTAGCACGTGCTCGGGGCCGATGTAGGATGCTCCCAAGGCTCGGGATTCGTCATAGGCCGCGAGCAAAGCCCTCTTGGCGTCGGGCGCCAGGGTGGGGGAGACGTCCGTACGCCCTCCCTTCTGGGCGTTTTCATCGATTTGGTCCTTCAACGCATCCGGGTCGGCGCCGGCCCATTCGAGCACGCGCCTCACCACCTTGTCTTCGAGCGCGGCGTAGAGCAGGTGCTCCCCGGTCAGATCCAGACTTCCCCACTCGACCGCTTGCTGGGCCGCGCGCTGGAGCAGCTCGGTCGTGGCGGCGGAGAAGAACTGGGTAACGTCCACCTGTTCTGCCTGCCTCCGGGTGGCCTGGCCGCCGCCGGGACTCTCTTCCTCGAAGAACCTGTCGAAGAAGTCGTCGAAAAGGCTTCCGCCGCCCAAGGGTGATCTCCCAAACGGCGACCTGCCGCCCCTGGCCTCCGCGGCGTGCAGCTCGCAGAGGTACTGCACCGTCTGGCCCTCGCCCGGAACCGTACGCCTGACCGCGACGACGGCCGGTCTTATCCCGCAAACGTCGCACATCCTCGTGGCCATGTTCCCTCCTTCTCTACTCCAACCGCCCCATTATCGCGGATTCGATGTGCGAGCGTGGTCGCAGGAGGCGGCGGCCGGCGGCGCTGGCTACAATAAAAGATCCGCAACGGGGTGGCTAGCGTTAGCGCAAAAGGATACCGTCCATGACCGAACCGTCTACTGGCGAGCCGGATCTCGTACCGTGGTCCCTGGCCTGGGACCGTGTCGACCGAGACTTCGAGGACCACCTGGAGGAGATTCGAGACTTCCTCCGGCTTCCCACCGTCTCCGCTTCGGACGACGACATGCGCGCGGGCGCAGAGTTCGTGGCGACCATGATCGAGAACGCCGGCGGGACGGCCGAGATCATACCGACGGCAGGACACCCCGCGGTGCTCGGACGCATCGAAGGCGACGGCCCGAAGCTCCTGCGCTACGGGATGTACGACGTGCAGCCGGCCGACGAGCCGGGCTGGACCTCCCCACCATTCGCCGCCGTTTCGGCCGACGTATCAGGAGTAGGACCCAGCATCGTTGCACGGGGCGCCGCCAACTCGAAGGGCTCGCTCGCCTCGTTCTTGCTGGCCCTGGCGTCGGCCCGCCGGGTCTCCGACCTGCCGGCGGAGATCGTAATTCTCGTGGACGGCGAAGAAGAACTGGGAAGTCCAAGCTTGCCAGACGTAATATCCGACCGGCGCGCCGACTTCGCGACCGAGGCCGCCTTCGACACCGACCTGACCGCGGACGGGCGAGGTGTCTCGGAGGTCTACCTCGGATGCAAGGGCATCGTGTCTTTCGTCTTGGCCTGTTCGGGAGGCGAGTGGGGCGGCCCGGTCGGCAGGGCGCTCCACTCGAGCGAGGGCGCGGTGATCTCCTCCCCCGCCTGGTCCCTGACCCGCGCCCTGACAGCATTACAGGACGCATCAAGAAACAACGCCCTCGACGGCCTCGGACCGGCGACGGTTCCCCCTGAAGACGAAGGACTCCTCGACGACCTTGCAGAGCACTTCGACCCGGCCACGCACCTGGAGGAATCCAACGCTCTGGCCTACAGGGGTCGGGGCGATGCGCGTTCGCTTCTTACGGCCCTCATGTACGAGCCGGTCCTCAACCTGAACGGGTTCTCCGCGGGTAGCACCACGGGCAAGACCGTAGTTCCGCACGCAGCCAGGGCTGCACTCGACTTGCGAGTCCCCTACGGGACGAACGTCGAGTCCGTGGTGGGTGCCATAGAGCGTATCGTCGCGGAGACATCCCCCGAGGTAAATGTAGATGAGATCCAACTGTGCCCCCCATCGCGAACCACCGCGAACTCGCCGGTAGCGCGCGCAATGGTCGAGTCGCAGCGCGACGTCGGACCTGCGCCGCAGGTCTGGCCCTCGGCTCCCTGGTGGGCACCCTTCTACCTGTTCGAGCAGGTCCTCGGGCTGCCCTTCGCCTCGGGCGGCGCGGGCCACGCGGGACGCGCTCACGCCGCAGACGAGTACGCGACCATCGCAGGCCTGAGGACGCACATGCACCAATCGGTAGCCTTCCTTCACCGCTTCGCCCGCGCCGTCCGAGGCGAAGGATGAGACCACGAGAGGAGGCGCGAGGTGTGGACTGAGCCTTTGGAGTTCGGGAAGCTCACGTGGCCTGAAGTCAGGCAGGCGGCCGATGAGGGGCGCGTGCCCATAGTACCCATAGGGACGCTAGAAGATCACGGCTACCACCTGCCCATCGACACGGACGTGATGCTCGTCGAGGCGGTGTGCCGGGGCGCCGCGGAGCGTCTTCCCTCCGAGACGGTGCTCCTGCCGCCTGTAGTGCACGGCTACTCCCCGCACCACATGGATTTTCCGGGCACCATAACCATCGGCTGGGACACCTTCTGCCGCTACTGCACGGACGTCGCCCTTTCGCTGGTCCGCCACGGCTTCGAGCGAGTCCTGATGGTCAACGGCCACGGCTCGAACCAGAACCTTGTGGAGACCGCGGCTCGCCTTGCGATGGTGGAAGAGCCCGAATCGCTCGTCGCCGCCAGCTTCTACCTGGTCTCGCAGAAGAGCGCGCACGTGATCGAAGAGGTGCGCGACTCTGGCCGGGGCGGCATGGCCCACGCCTGCGAGCTTGAGACCTCACTCTATTTGCACCTCCATCCCGAAGCAGTAGATATGTCTAAGGCCGTCGACGAGCATGGCTATCCGGAGACGGAGCACGCGTGGATGGACTGGTCAGATGGGCCATTGAAGATCATGCCGTGGTGGTCCTCGTTCTCGAAGTCGGGCGTCCAGGGAGACGCCAGCAAGGCGACTGCGGCGAAGGGCGAGGCCCTTTTCGAAGCTGCTACACGGGAGATAGCCTCCTACGTCTCGGAACTGCGGAGCTTGCCGATCTCGAAGAGAAAGGATCACCACTGATGCTCAAGGGCCACGTCCTCCGTCCCGGCGGAACGATCGGGGTTCCGGCCCCCGCGAGCCCTTACCACAACCGCAGCGAGGTCTTGCGCGGGGTCGAGTGGTGGGAGAGCAAGGGCTACAAGGTGAAGCTTGGCCGTAACATCTTCGCCCGCGACGCCTACGTGGCGGGCTCCCCGGATGCCCGGGCCGAAGACCTGATGGAGATGTTCACCGACGACGAGGTGGACGTGGTGCACTGCTTTCAGGGAGGGTACGGCTCCGCCCAGACCATCGAGCACCTGGACTTCGACGCCATCAGGGCCAACCCCAAACCGTTCATAGGCTACTCGGACATCACCGCGCTGCACACGGCCTTGCGCCACTTTACGGAACTCGTCACGTTCTACGGGCCAGGCCTTGCCGGCGTCAACGACAGGGAGACCAAGTCATTCACGCAGGAACGTCTACTGAAAGCCCTTACCTCGACGAATCCCCTTGGCGAGGTACCGCGAGATCCCGAAAACCCGTACATAAGGTCTTTCGGGGGCGGGTCGGTGACGGCGCCGATGGTGGGTGGTTGCCTGTGGCTTTTGTGCCAGGCCATAGGGACGCCATGGCAGCCGGACCTCTCGGGCAAGATCTTCTTTTTCGAGGACGTGGAGGCGCCGCCCTGGTACATAGACGGTTTCCTGAACCAGATGCGCCAGGCCGGGATGCTGGACGGGGTAGTAGGGGTGGTCATCGGTGAGCTCGAGAAGTGCGACTGGCGCGAGGAGCACCCGGAGTGGCCGCAGACCCTCTCCATCGAGGACGTGCTCGAGCGCTACATCGAACCTTTAGGCGTCCCGGCCCTCTACGGCTTCCCACTCGGTCACGGCGAGCGCCTCTGCACCGTTCCCCTCGGCGTGTCCGTGGTGTTGAACGGGGATGACAGAACCCTTACAATCCAGGAACCAGCATTACTGGAATAGACCAGCGTTGCTGGAATCGGGGCAGAGGGGAAAGGAGAATATGCGAAAGATCGCTGCGGTCGCGGTGTTGATGGCCCTTATTTTGGCGTTGACTGGTGCCGCGAGCGCGGGCGCGCAGAGCGGGTCTGGGGAGGACAAAAAGCTAGTCCTGCGCATCGGGGACACCAACGACATCGACGGGTTCAACCCGTTCAAGCTCGTGGAGGTACCTTCGTTCGAGGTCATGGACCTCACCTACGACCTGCTGGTCGACTTCTCCCCGAAGGACTCTAGTCCTGTTCCGGGCCTGGCCGACTCCTGGGAACACTCCAAAGACGGCCTTACGTGGACCTTCCACCTCAACAAGGACGCCAAATGGCAGGATGGCAAGCCGGTGACCTCCGAGGACGTGGCGTACACCTTCAATCGCATCCTGGACGAGGAGCAAGGCCTGTACATCGACTACGTCAGGCAGATCGACAAGATCGAGACGCCCGACAAGCACACCGTGGTCTTTACGACCAAGAACCCCTCGGTCCAGATGCTCTCCATGTACGTGTACATTCTACCCAAGCACATCTGGGAGAAGGTACCCGCTGACGAAACCAAAACCTTCCCGAACCAGCCGGCCATCGGGTCGGGGCCGTTCCAAGCCGTGGAGTGGAAAAAAGGCCAGTACGCGCGGCTGAAGGTCAACCCCGACTATTTTCGGGGCCGTCCGAAGCTCGATGAGATCATATTCCAGTTCTACGACAACGACGACACGATGGTCCAGGCGCTCAAGAACGGCGACGTCGATTTCATCACGGAGATGCCCCTCAACCTGTTCAAGTCCCTCGAGAGCGAGGAGGGGATAGCAACCAACTCGGCCCCCGACCCAGGCTTCACCGAGCTGGGCTTCAACCTCTACGAGCCGAGCCCCGAGCTGATCAAGGAGTTCGATGCCCCGAAGACGACCACCGGCAACCCGGCACTGCTCGACGCACGCGTGCGGGAGGCTATCAACTGGGCGATCGACGAAGACGCACTCACCGAGAAGGTTTTGCAGGGCGAGGGTGTCCCCGGCACCACGCTCGTCCCGCCGGTGCTAGCCAAGTATCACCTGGAACTCGACGAATCCGAGCTGCAGGGCTTCGACATAAATCGGTCCAAACAGTTGCTGAAGCAGGCCGGGTGGAAGGACACCGACGGCAACGGCATCGTGGACAAGAACGGCGAGGATCTTACGCTGCGTTTGTTCGTGCGCTCGGAGAACAAGGACTCGATAACAGAGGGCCAGTATATCGAGGGCTGGTTGGAGGAGGCCGGCATCGGGTTGGAGACCAAGGCCATGCGCGACACGGCCCTCACCGATGCCATATATGCGGCCGACTACGACATGTTCATCTGGGGCTGGAGCTCCGACGCGGACCCGGACTTCATCCTATCCGTCCTGACCTGCGATCAGATCATGGGCTGGTCCGACACGTTCTGGTGCAACCAGGACTACTCGCGCATGTACCGGGAGCAGAAGGAACAACTCGACCTCGACGAGCGGGCGAATACCATCAAGGAGATGCAGCGCATCGCCTACGAGGACAACCCCTACGTCATCCTCTACTACGACAACCAACTCGAGGCCTGGCGTACCGACAAGTTCAAGGGCTGGACGAGGACCCCGACCAACGCGCACCCAGGCCAGATCATCTACACCTTCTCCAACGAGGGCTACCTGAACCTGCGCCCGGTTAGCTCCAAACAGGCCACCGGTAGCGCGGGCGGCACCTCACCACTCCTCTACATCGGGCTCGCGCTCGTAGGAGCCGTCGTAATCGGGGTGGTCGTCGTTCTGGTGCGCAGAGGGAGCGCGGAGGACAGGGCCTGAGCCGCACGCGCTACGTTGCGGGCAAGCTGCTAGGGGCCATCGGCACCCTGTTCTTCGTGCTGGTCCTGAACTTCTTCCTGTTCCGCATCCTGCCCGGCGACCCCGCACGCACGCTCACCAGGCTACAGCGCTCATCCCCCTCCACCATCGAGGCGGTAAAGAAGGAGCTCGGGTTGGACCGGCCGCTCCCCGTCCAGTTCTTCGATTATTTAGGCGACACCGCTCGGGGCGAGCTCGGCATCTCCTACGTCTTCTCCCGTCCGGTATCGGAGGTGATCGCAGGCGCCCTCTGGCCAACCATACTGCTCGTCGGGGTGGCCACCATCGGGGCGACGGTGATCGGGATGCTCATCGGCATCTGGGGCGGGTGGCGCAGGGGCAGCGCCGTCGACACGACCACTTTGGGCTTCGGCCTGGTCACCTACGCCATGCCCGAGTTCTGGCTGGGGATGCTCCTGATCCTGTTGTTCGCGGTCGCGCTGGGATGGTTCCCGACCTCGTTCATGACCACCCCCGGTCTCGTCGACGCCTCCGCGGGCGCACAACTGGTGGACACGCTGGAGCACCTGTTCTTGCCGGCGCTCACGCTGGTGCTCGCGCTCCTGGGAGAGTACGCCCTGATCATGCGCTCCAGCGTGATCGAAGCGATGAACGAAGACTACGTCACCACGGCCCGCGCCAAAGGAATGCGCGAAGCGTTGGTTCTCCGCAAGCACGTCGTCCCAAACGCCCTGCTGCCGGTGGTGACGCTCGCCGCGCTCAACATCGGGTTTATCGTCTCGGGCGCCATCACGGTGGAGACGGTCTTTTCGTGGCCCGGTCTCGGACAGCTCACGTTCCGGGCCATCAACGGAGGACCAGATTATCCGCTGTTGCAGGGCCTGTTCTTGATGTTCTCGGCCGCGGTGATCTTCGCCAACCTCGCCGCAGACCTGCTGCTCGGGCTGCTCGACCCCAGGATCGGTCGGGCATGAGCGCCCGGGCCACGCCAGAAGCGGCACGCAATGGACGCGCCGTGCGGCGGGCGCGCAGGGTCCAGGCGCTCAGGTCGTCGGCGAGGCTTTTCGCACAGAACAAGATGGGGGTGGCGGGGTTGGTAATCCTGGTCGTGTTCGTCCTCGTAGCCGTGTTCGCCGATGTGCTTGTCCCCGAGGCCCGCCTCTCGGTGACCAACGCGCCCGGCGCGCCGCTCGAGCCGCCGTCGGCGCGGTTCTGGCTGGGAACGGATGAGCTCGGACGGTCAGTTTTGGACCTGATCATACAGGGGTCGCAGATCTCGCTTCTCGTCGGATTCCTGGCCACCGGTATGTCCATGCTGATCGGCTCTCTCGTCGGAATCCTGGCCGGCTACTCGGGCGGCTGGGTCGATGTGATCCTGATGCGCTTCACCGACTGGTTCCTGGTGATCCCGTTCTTGCCGCTGGCCATCGTGCTCGCCGCCATCCTGGGCCGGAGCCTGTTCGTGATAGCGTTCGTCATAGGGGTTACGACCTGGCCTGCCACCGCCCGCGTGGTGCGGGCCCAGGTCCTGACCCTCAAGGAGCGCACTTACGTGGAGCGCGCCAGGGCACTAGGTGCTGGAAACAGCCAGATCGTCGGCCGTCACATCCTCCCCAACGTGTTCCCCCTTATCTTTGCCAACACCATCCTGGTCGTGGCCCTCGCCATCTACACCGAAGCCATCCTGTCGTTCCTGGGGTTGGGAGATCCCTTCAGAGTGTCCTGGGGCAGCATCTTGGAGGCGGCCTTCACGGAAGGAGCCATCTCGCTCGGCGCCTGGTGGTACCTGGTCCCACCGGGCGCGTGCATCGTGCTCGTTGTACTGGGCTTCGTCATGTGCGGCTACGCCTTCGACGAGATCCTCGACCCCAGGCTGCGAAAGAGATGAGCGAAACGCTGCTGAAGATAGAGAACCTGCGCGTCCTGTACGAGGTGCGCGGAAAGAAAGCGCCAGCGGTCGACGGCATAAACCTCTCGCTCGGGGCGGGGGATGCCCTGGGGCTTGCGGGGGAGTCGGGGTGCGGCAAGAGCACGCTCGCGCTTGCGTGCCTCGGGCTTCTTCCGCACAACGCGACGGTTGAGGGGTCTATCCGCTTCCAGGACACGGAGGTGATCGGGGCCAGGCCAGGGCGGCTCAGGGCGCTGAGGTGGGCAGGGATCTCCATGGTCTTTCAGGGAGCCATGAGCGCGTTCAACCCCGTAAAACGGGTGGGGGATCAGGTGGTCGAGGCAATTTTGCTTCACGAGGATGTCTCCAAACGTGAGGCCCGCACCAGGATGCTGGAGCTCTTCGAGCACGTCGGCATCGCGCCGCGCAGGGCGGGGGATTACCCGCACGAGTTCTCGGGCGGCATGCGCCAGCGGGCCATGATCGCCATGGCGCTCGCGTGCAACCCGCCGCTGGTCATAGCCGACGAGCCGACGACGGCTCTAGACGTGATGATACAGGCCCAGATCTTGAACCTCCTCGCCCGGCTACGCGAGGAGAGAAACATCGCCCTGCTCGTCATAACCCACGACCTCTCGGTCCTGGCCCAGGTCGCAGACAAGGTGGCGGTAATGTACGCCGGCCGCATCGTGGAAGAAGGCTCCGCCGCAGAACTGCTCACAATCCCTCGCCACCCCTACACGATATCCCTGGTCGGCGCCTTCCCGGTCGTCGGAGACCCCCACTCCCGCGGCGTCCCCACCGGCCTGCCGGGAGACCCGCCCGACCCCGCCGCCAGACCGCCGGGTTGCGCCTTTCATCCCCGCTGCCCCGTCGCCTTCGAGCCCTGCGACCACGTAGACCCCGTCCTTGAACGCTACGGTTCGCGCCTGGCCGCGTGCCACCTCCTCGCCAGGGAGGAGGCGTGATCGGGGCGCGCGAACACGCCGGTAAGGTGGAGGTGCGGGATCTCGAAGTACGCTTCACCTCACCACGCCTCTTCGGCAGCTCCGGGGGCGAGGTGCGGGCCGTAGACGGCGTCTCCTTCGAGGTAGAGCCCGGCGAGGTCTTCTGCATCGCGGGCGAGTCCGGTTGCGGCAAGACCACTTTAGGGCGAGCTTTGCTGGGCCTGGTCAAACCATACTCGGGCTCCGCCTTCATCTCCGGCCTAGACCCGGCGCGGCTCAAAGGCGAAGAGCTCAGGAACTTCCGGCGGCGGGCCCAGGTGGTATTCCAGGACCCGATGGGCTCGCTAAACCCGCGACAGAGCGTCTACGAAGCGGTAGCTGAGGGAGTGCGCATCCACGGCCTCGAAGGTGACGAGGGCGAGATCGTCGCGCGAGCTCTAGCCCGAGCCGGGCTCAGGCCTCCAGAGCGTTTCTTTCTCGACTACCCGCACGAGCTGTCTGGGGGGCAGCGCCAGCGGGTGGTCATAGCCGCAGCCATAGCGCTGGGGCCGCAGGTTCTTATCGGGGACGAGCCAGTCTCCATGCTGGACGCCTCGGTGCGGGGTGAGATCCTCAAGCTCCTCGTCGAGCTCAAAGACGAGATCGGGATGACCCTGGTCCTCATAACCCACGACCTCGCCTTCGCCTGGGCCATAGCCGACAGGGTCGCCATCATGTACCTCGGCAAGATCGTTGAGGTCGGCCCCGTCGGAAAGGTCCTCACCGCACCACTCCACCCCTACACGAAATCCCTGCTCGCCGTAACCCCGGAGGTCGGCAGCCGCCAGATTCACGAAATCCTGACCGGCGAACCCCCCGACCCGGCCAACATCCCGCCAGGCTGCCGCTTCCACCCTCGATGTCCGGTGCTGCGCTCGGGGGAAGCAGGCTCCCAGGAACCCCGCTGCCTGGCAGAGATCCCGATCCTCGAAGAGCCGTCGCCACACCACCGAGTAGCCTGCCACGTCGCGACGAGCAGGAGCGGCGGTTAACAAAGAACCCTGAGAGAAACCGTACGATACCTAGTCCGCCCGAAGGGCAGCGCTTTCGAGGCCGTGAACGCCCGGTCTTTCCCCTCCGTCATTCCCTTGATAAAGCGGGAATCCACGGCTGGGCAAAGGCGTGGGGTCCGCGCTCTTCGGCAGAGGACGCCATGGCTCACCGATCGCCAAGACCGCCTCGCAGGCATGCTGACATGCCGAAAATCATACATTTGAGTGATGCGCCAGTATTGCTCTTTTTGCGACAATAGTTTTCGGCAGAGGGAAGAGCAGACCTCACGCGAGTGTGTAGAGGCTTCGAAGCCCACCCCTCGATTGGGCGCTTGATACATGGGACGGGTAGAGCCAGTAGCGCAACCGGCTACCTCTTGGGTACGGGGGTGGGCCGGTTCTCTATATAAGGCAGATGCGGCGAGGAAAAACGAAATGAACGGGCGTTCCCAGCGGCAGCCAGAAGCCCGGCATCATCGGCACAACGGTGGTGCTACCGCCGCTGGCGTCATGGGCGGGACCGAGGCGTTGCGTATCGGGTTGCTCGGTGGATTTCGCGTGTGGGTCGGCCCGCGGCTCGTGGGGGAGGATGGGTGGCGCCTTAGGAAGGCCAGGAGCCTGGTGAAGCTGCTAGCCCTCTCAGAGGGGCACCGGGTGCACCGCGAGCAGGCCATGGAGCTGTTGTGGCCAGGTCTGGACCCGCGGTCAGCCTCGAACAACCTCCACCAGGTCCTGCACGCTGCCCGGCGCGCGTTGGAGCCATCGGTTGCGGCTGGTGGCGGTGGCGCTCCCTCCGGCTACCTGCTCCTCCGCGAGGAGCAGGTCGTGCTGTGCCGAGATTGTGCGGTGTGGGTTGACGTTGAGGCATTCGAGGAGGCGGCGGTCGGCGCCCGACACGTCGGGGAGCCGCAGGCATTCGGGGCCGCGATCGACCTCTACGCCGGGGAGCTTTTGCCCGAGGACCGCTACGAGGTGTGGACGGAAGAGCGCCGCGCGCAGCTGAAGGAACTCCACCTCTCGCTCCTTACGGAGCTGGCCGCGCTCCACGAGCAGCGCGGGGAGTACGGGGCGGCCATCGAGGTGCTCGGGAGGACGGTGGCCGAAGAGGCAACGCGCGAGGCTGCGCACGAGGGGCTCATGCGCCTGTACACTCTCTCAGGAAGGCGGAGGGAGGCCTTGGGCCAGTACGAGCGGCTCAGGGAAGCTCTTTTTAAGGAGTTGGGCACAGAGCCCGAGGCTACCACCACTCGTCTGCAGCAGGAGATCTGGGCTGGCACCTTCCCACACTCCGATTCGCCGCCTGTTGGCTTCCCGCCAGGTGAAGAGGCTCCTTCTGATGCGGGTGCCGCTAGAAGGCACAACCTGCCCCTGTCTCGCACAAGCTTCATCGGGCGCGAGCGCGAGAAGCTTGAGGTAAAGCGTATGTTGGCCATGACGAGGCTTCTTACCCTCACGGGGGTGGGTGGCTGTGGGAAGACGCGTCTTGCCGTAGAGGTGGCTAGAGACCTCGTTGGAGCCTACCCCGATGGGGTGTGGCTGGTGGAGCTGGCACCGCTCTCTGATCCCACCCTGGTGGAGCAGGAGGTAGCTCAGGCTTTGGGGGTGCGCGAGCAGCCTAACCGGCCGCTGCTCGAGACTCTCAAGGACACCTTGCGCGCGAAGAAGATGCTTCTAGTGGTAGACAACTGCGAGCACCTCCTGGAGGCCGTGGCACGGTTGGTTAACGCCCTTCTAGATGCCTGCCCACACTTGCGCATCCTTGCCACCGGCAGGGAGACGCTCAACACCACGGATGAGGTCACGTGGGTGGTGCCCTCCCTGACGGTTCCCGACTCCGGCAAACAAGCGTCCACGCACCGGGAGCTGGGGGCTTACGAGTCGGTGAGGCTCTTTGTGGAACGGGCTCGCCAGCGCGATCCTTCCTTCGTGTTGAGCGTCCGGAACGGGGAGTCCGTCGCACAGGTATGCCGGCGCTTGGAGGGCATCCCGCTAGCCATAGAGTTGGCCGCCGGACGCATGGGGGTGCTCTCCGCAGGGCAGCTCGCGATGAGGCTCGAAGATGCACTTAAGGTGCTGACCAGTAGGGAGTGCACAGCTGACCCTAGGCACCAGAGCTTGCGGGCTACTCTTGAGTGGAGTCACGAGCTCCTCAGCGAACATGAGCGGATAGTCTTCAGAAGGCTTTCGGTTTTTGCGGGAGGATGGACTCTTGAGGCATCAGAAGAGGTGTGCTCTGGGGAGGGCATCCAGCGAGACGATGTCTTGGATTTGCTCTCTGAGCTGCTGGAGAGGTCTCTGGTGGTGGCCGGGGCTGGGGAGGAAGAAGTACCGCGCTTCAGAATGCTTGAGCCCATCCGCCAGTACGGCCAAGAACTTCTAGAGGAGAGCGGGGAATCCGAGGCTGTCCAGAGCCGACACGCCAGGTACTTCCTTAAGCTTGCCGAGGATGCAGATGTCGAAGAAGGTACGGCGGAGGCAGATCTCCGTATGATGGGGGCGCGACCGGTGGAGTGGCTTACACAGATGGAGACCGAACAAGGTAACCTCAGGGCGGCGCTTTCCTGGTTCCTCACTGAGGACCCCGACGAGTTAGACGGCCAGCGGGTGGAGCTGGGGCTAAGGTTGGCGCTCGCTTTGTTTTGGTTCTGGTTCACAGGCGGCTCCCTAACGGAGGGGCGAAGCTACCTGGAGAGTGCTCTCTCCGGCAGGAGGAGCGACTCTACCGCGACACGTTTGAGAGCACGAGCGTTGAACGGAGCTGCCGGGATAGCGACTTCTCAGGGGGATTATGGGGGGGCGAAGGCCCTCTTAGAGGAGGGGTTGGCCCTCTACAGGCAGCTGGGCGACGAAGAAGGCATCGCTTCCGCCCTCACCGACCTCGGTATGGTCGCGCTGTGGGGGCAGCGCGACGACATACCCGTGATGGCCGTGATGGAGGAGCTTGGGGAACTCAGGCCGCGCGTAAAGAATCGAAGAACGCTCGCCTACCTGCTTCTCCTCAAGGGGATGATAGCGCTGAGTCGGGGCGACCTGGAGCATTCGGAAGCGCTCCACGAGCGGAGCCTCAAGCTCTTTCGCAAGTTACGGGATACGGCGGGCTTAATAAACACCCTGGGCCAACTCGGTGGCATAGTGTTGGTGGGGGGCGACTACGATGGAGCCGTGCCGCCGCTGCGGGAATGCCTGCGTCTGTCGTGGGAGGCGGATTGGAAACTATCCATCCAATTTTCCTTCTACGCGCTGGCGTGTGTGGCGGCTTCTCGACAGCAGCCGGTGCGCGCCGCTAGGCTGTGGGGGGCCATGGAGGGCATGGAGGAGGCTTGCGGCGTGCACATCACGCCCATAGCTCTCGCTCAAATGGACTACAAGGGCCGCTTGGCCGTTGCGCGTTCGCAGCTGGATGAGGAGGCCTGGTCAGTAGCGTGGGCGCAGGGCAAAGCGATGGCGTTGGAACACGCCGTCGAGTACGCCCTCTCGGAAGAACGAGAAGAGCACGAGCCTCCAACGCTCGTTGCTACGCCCGAGCAACAGCTACAACCAGCAGCTGACGAACCGACCGAAAGGCTCACCCCCCGCGAGCAAGAGATCGCTTTGCTCGTCGGGCGAGGGCTAACCAACCGCCAGATAGCAAAAGAGCTCACCATCTCCGAGCACACCGCGGCAAACCACGTGCGCAAGATCCTCAAGAAGCTGAAAGTCCGCTCCAGGACCCAGATCCCCACCTCCCCCCAGCGCTAGCCCGCTCCGGCCATCCCTCGCTTCGAACGGCGGATCTCCAGGACTTCAGGTGGGCGATCGCGCGGTCTCCTCCGGGCGCGAGGAATCGGCGAGACCTCTCCAAAGATAGTCAACCTGACTACGCTTTTGGGCCCTCCTGCTAAGGGCCTGTTAAGAGGCGCCTCCTACTATGCCTTGTACAGCTACTACAAGTTGGCCAAGGAGAGGAATCACTTATGGACAGGCAAGCAGATCACGCAAGATTGAGGAGGAGTCGGTTGGGATCAGCCGATCGCAGCGGCAGGCATCCGATGCACTCCACGATTTTGGCGGCGATCGCTGCTGTTTTGGCCACAATAGCGCTCGTCCTGGCGGCAAGCGGCAACCCGGCCCTGGCAGCCTCCTCGCTGGTCAACGGGAGCTTCGAGACGGGCGACCTCTCGGGGTGGACCGTCTACACAAACACAGATGCTTATGGTGCTGGTTCTTCTAGTGCTGGTGCTGTTACTAGCTACCAAACTTACCACACTTGTGAAGATTGGTATAGTTGTTACATAGTCACTATTTCCCCCAAGGAAGGTTTCTACTTTGCTCTGCTTACATCGTGGTACCAGCGGCCAGATGACCCGCAGTCAGAGTACACCAAGATCTCCCAACCGTTTGAGGCATCTACTAGCGACAAAATTAGTGGTTGGGCCCTCTTCGAGGATAAACTCGGTTCCAATAAGGGTCAGGTAGTGATCAGGAGTGACTCGGGAACAACGGTAGCGATACCATACGAGGATACCTTTGGTATTCCAGGAGACATTGGATGGAGGTACTGGGAGTACACCTTCTCGGGAGTCACAGGGACGGGTCAGTTCCAGATCGAGGCGCGAGTCAGCAACATGTGTGGATGTAGCGTTGTGGGCCTGGACGACGTGAAAATCTCTAGAGCTGATCCCGACACCACCAAGCCGACCACTAGCTCTACGCGCTCGGTAGAACCCAACACGGCAGGGTGGAACAAAGAAAACGTTACCGTAAGGCTCAACGCCACCGACAACCAGGGTGGATCGGGCGTCCAGAAGATAACCTACTCGGCTTCCGGTGCTCAAAGCATCGCCCAGACCGATGCCCCGGGTGAATCGGTTGAGGTTGCCCTCGACCAAGAGGGCACGACCACCCTCACCTACTATGCTACCGATAAGGCCGGAAACGTGGAGGATCAAAAGTCCCTCACCATCAAGATCGACAAGAGCGCTCCCACAGGCACCGTGTCTATCAACGGTGGAGCCCCCCGCACCCTTAGCCAATCGGTAACGTTGACACTGAGCGCGACCGATCCCTCGCCGGGCTCCGGGATGACCGAGATGCGTATCGGAAACACCCAGAGCGGGTTGTCCTCGGCGTCCTGGGAGACCTACAAAACCACCAGGGCGTGGACTCTGACTTCAGGCAAGGGCACGAAGACTGTCTACGCCCAGTTCCGGGACGCCGCAGGCAACCGCTCGGCGACCGTAACGGACACGATCACGTTCAGGCCCTAGAAGAGGGTACGGAAAGCGGCCAGCAAACGAGGGAGGGCCGGGCTCTTACAGACCCGGCCCTCCTTACGTCCTCATGCCTCCGATAACTGGTTCTGTCGAACGCCGTTGCTTTGCGCCCCCGCGCCCGCTGCCACCCCACGCGTCATTCCCTTGATTAAGCGGGAATCCACGCCCTTTCGAGCCGTTATAAGGAGCGCAGGAGGAGTTGCCTACAAAGATAGTCAACCTGACTACACTTTCCGGCCCCTCAGCTAAGGGCCAGCTATGTGGCCCCTTCTAAAGTGGTGCCTATCAGGAAAGACAACACGCCACCAGCGAGAAGGAGCGGTGGGCGTGAAGGAGAGCCAGGAAAGGAACGAGGTATGAGCACCAAAGAAAAGATGACGCCGAAGGTAGTAGTCGCGCCGTCCGGCAGTCCGGCAGGGAGCCTGGCGGGCCGCGCCATATCGCGACGCCAGGCGCTGGGGCTGGCCGGTGGCGCCCTGGCGGGGGTCGCGGCGCTAGCCGCCATGCCGAAGGGCGCTGACGCGCAGAGCGGCGCTGTCGTGGGGAGCCGCACCGCCGAGCCGTCCCCGTTGACCAATTCCGGCCAGGGGACGTTCGGCCGGCTCTTCCCGCGGTTGCCCGCCTTCGCCTCCGACAGCCCCGGAGTTCGGGCCAACCTCATAGAACTCGGGAATCGCGGGGGGATCATGGACGCGCGAGATGCGCCGCCCCCGGCGAACCCGCTGACGCCCAACCCGAACAACCCGGACAACCTGAACCTCACCGCGGGGATCACCTTCCTGGGCCAGTTCCTCGACCACGATATAACTTTCGATCCCACCTCCAGCCTTACGAGCCAGGTGGACCCCGCGAGGATCTCCAACTTCCGTACCCCCGCGTTCGACCTGGATAGCGTCTACGGGTCGGGTCGCAGGGCGAGCCCGCACCTCTACGACAGGACCTCGCCCGATGGCATCAAGTTCCTCATCGATGCCGGGTGGCCGAAGGATGTCCCGAGGACCAGCCAGAACATCGCCATCATCGGCGACCCCCGCAACGACGAGAACCTTATAGTCTCCCAGCTGCATCTGGCGTTCTTGAAGTTCCACAACGCCGTGGTGGACAGAGTCATCTCCGGCGGCGCCACGAACCCAAGCACGGTCTTCGACGAGGCCCAGCGGCTGGTCCGCTGGCACTACCAGTGGATCATCCTCAACGAGTTCCTGCCGAAGACGGTAGGCCAGACTCTGGTGGACAGCATCCTTGCGAACGGACGCCGATTCTACAGGCCGCGGGGCGTTCCCTTTATCCCGGTCGAGTTCTCGGTGGCCGCCTACAGGTTCGGCCACAGCCAGGTCCGTCCCGGCTACATAGCCAACTTCAGCGGGGACAACGGTCAGCCTTTCCTCAAACACATCTTCGACTTCAAGGCCGACCACAACGGGCCCGACCCCGACGACCTCTCAGGCGGCTATCGCGCGCCCAGGCGCTTCGTGGACTGGCAGACCTTCTTTAATGTTGGCCCAACACCGCCGGGCCACGAGAACCTCGGGGATTCGCCAAAACCCAACAAGCGCATAGACACCAAGCTTTCCAGCCCCTTGTTCGAGCTTCCCTTCGGGCCGCCGCAAGCCCCGGAGACCCTGGCGCAACGCAACCTGCTGCGCCACCTTACCTTCGGGTTGCCCTCGGGCCAGCGGGTGGCGAAGGAGATGAAGATCGAACCGCTCACCAGCGGCGACCTCCATGACCTCCAGCCGCTTGGCTTCGACAGCCAAACCCCCTTGTGGTTCTACATCCTCAAGGAGGCGGAGGTGCAGGCGGAAGGCCTGATGCTCGGTAGTGTAGGAGGCCGCATCGTGGCCGAGGTCTTTATCGGCCTGCTGCAAAGCGACCCCACGTCCTATCTCCGGCAGAACCCTGGCTGGAAGCCGGTCCTGGGGCAGAACCAGATCTTCGAGATGGCCGACCTCCTGCGTTTCGCGGGCGTGGTGTGAGCGTGCGACCCGAAAACCACCGGCCCATCCGGGTCACCGGGACCAGACAGAGGCCGAAAGGCACGATCCTGATAACCATCAGGGGACCTCCGCTTGGAGGTTGGGCGCGGTTTACGAGCAACACTAAGACACGAGGAGTAAGGAGATGATGAACCGGTTGATGCGGTATCTACGCTGGATCATTCACGAAACGAGAGAACTTTACGGACACCGCGAATTACTGCTGCTGGCAGTGTTGGCATCCGTCGCGCTTCTTTCCGGCTCCGCATATGCGCAGGAGAACCAGAGATCCGCCCCCGCCGGATCGCAGGCGCCGTCCGAGAACGCGCGACTGATCGACGAGCTCGAAGGGGCTGGAGCAAAGGTAGAGAAGCACCCAGAGACGGGCGAGGTGAGCTTCATAGGCACCTCCAGGGGGCGCGCCATCGGCCGTCCCGATCGCCTGGCTGCGGACGCCCCGGCGGAGTCGGCGGCGCGGGCACACCTGGCCAAATACGGCAAGCTCTTCGGCATCAAGGACGAGACCCAAGAGCTGCGGACCGAGAAAGCGAAGAAAGCCGGAAAAGATCGCTCGGTGGTGCGTTTTCAGCAGATTTACAACGACGTGCCGGTCCTGGGCGGCGAGCTCAACGTGAACCTGGACGGCTCGAACAACCTGCTGGTCGCCAACGGTGAGGTGCTGCCCGACCTCTCGCTGGACGTCGATCCAGGCGTTGACGCGCAGAAGGCCCAGGGGACAGCCCTCGAGAAGATCGCCAAAGACCGCAAGTTGAACGCTGGCGATCTGCAGGCGACGGAGCCCGAGCTGTGGATCTACGACCCCACGCTGCTGGGCGGACCGGGTCCGCGTGTGCCCAGTCTGGTGTGGCGCATGGACGTTACCCCCAAAGAGGGTGTCGTGTACTTCCGAGAACTGGTGCTCGTGGACGCCAAGAGCGGCTCCGTGGCGCTGAACTTCGACCAGGTCGATAGCGCCCTGGACCGCGAGACGTACACGGCCAACAACGGGAGCACCCTCCCCGGCACGCTGGTATGCAACGAGTCCGCCCCCTGTAACAGCACCGACACTGACGCGGTGGCGGCGCACCAGTTCGCCGGCGAGACCTACGACTTCTACTTCAACAACCACGGCCGTGACAGCCTCGACGGCGCGGGCCTGAGGCTGACCTCCACCGTCGATTTCTGCCCCACCACCCCACCCAACCCTCCCGCGTGCCCGTACCAGAACGCCAATTGGAACGGCCAGCAGATGATCTACGGCGACGGCTTTGCGGCTGCGGACGACGTAGTCGGCCACGAGCTGACCCACGGCGTCACGCAGTTCGAGTCCGGCCTCTTCTACTACTACCAGAGTGGCGCGATCAACGAATCGTTCTCCGACATCTGGGGCGAGTTCGTCGACCTCAGCAACAGTGCGGGCACCGACACGGCCGCCACGCGCTGGCAGATCGGCGAGGACATTCCGGGTACGGGTACGCTTCGCGACATGGAGGACCCGCCGAACTTCAACCAGCCGGACAGGATGACGAGCGCGTTGTACTTCGGCGAGGTCGATAACGTGGCTCCCATTGACGGCAACGGAGACGACAGCGGCGGGGTCCACTTCAACAGCGGGGTGAACAACAAGGCCGCGTACCTGCTTACGGACGGCGGTGCCTTCAACGGCAAGACCGTCACCGGCCTCGGGATGAACAAGGTAGCCAGGATCTACTACGAGGCGCAGACGAACCTGCTCACCTCCGCGAGCGACTACCAGGACCTGCATGCCTTGTTGCAGCAGGCCTGCACCAACCTGACCGGCACGGGTGTCACCACCGCCGCGGATTGCCAGGAGGTCAAGGACGCGGTGGACGCCACGGAGATGAACCTGCAACCCACCAACGTTCCGGTGCCAGAGGCGCGCGTCTGCGACACGAGCAAGGGCAGGGTTACCACGCTCTTCTCCGATGACATGGAGAACACCTCGAGCAACAACTGGACATTCCAGAGTGGCGACTGGTCTTACGACAACGACTACGCTACCAGCGGCGAGAACCACCTGTACGGCCGCGACCAGGCCACCAAGACCGACACCTCCGCGACCAAGGCCACAAGTGTGCGCATACCCGCCAACAGCACCGCGTACCTGCGCTTCAGACACGCCTACGGGTTCGAGGACGGCAACACCGCCTCCACCAACCGCGACGGCGGTGTGCTCGAGTACAGCACGGACAACGGCTCTACCTGGCAAGACTCTGGCACGCTCGGCATCGACAACGGGTACAACGGGACGATAGCAAGCGGTACCGACAACCCGCTCGCCGGGCGCCAGGGCTTCGTCGCCGATAGTCACGGCTACATCTCCAGCCGGGTGAACCTCAGCTCGCTCGCAGTCGGCAACGACGCGGACGTGAGGTTCCGGTTCCGCATCGGAACGAACGGTAGCGTCGGCGACTCCGGCTGGTACGTGGACGATGTGAGCGTCTACACCTGCGCCAACACCGCGCCCGTGGCCAGGGAGGACTCCTACACAACCGACGAGGACACCCCCCTCAACCAGGCAGCCCCCGGCGTCCTTTCCAACGACACAGACCCCGACGGCGACGACCTGACTGTGGCCCTCGTCGATAACGTGGCCCACGGGAACATTACCCTCAAGCCCGACGGCTCCTTCTCCTACGTGCCTGACAAGGACTACTTCGGGGCCGACTCCTTCACCTACAAGGCCAACGACGGCAGCGCGGACTCCGGCGTGACGAAGGTTGCGATCACCGTGAACCCCGTCAACGATCCGCCAACGGTCAAGGTGGCCACGGGTGGCACCTGCGGGCAAAACAACGAACGCTTTGCCACGATCAACCTCACCGTGGAGGACGTTGACAACCCGGCGACGAGCCTGAAGCTCAGCGCGTCCTCTTCGAACACCAAGCTCGTGCGCAACCAGGACGTTATCTTCTCGGGCACCGGCGCCACCCGTACGATGAAGGTCACCGCCCTGGACAAACGGAGCGGCACAGCCAACATCACGGTGACGGTGAGCGATGGCGCCGCGTCCAACACCACCCCCCTGATCATCCCCGTCAAAGTCGGCACTCCGCAGAGCGATCTCATAAACGGCACCGACGAGGCCGACATAATCCTCGGCCTGGCCGGGATCAACACGCTCAACGGTGGCGGGGGTAACGACCTGCTCTGCGGGGGCAACAGCAGGGATACGCTCAACGGCGGCACGGGCGACGACACCCTCGACGGCGCCAACGGCGATGACATGCTCAAGGGCGAAGACGGCAACGACACCCTCCGTGGCGGGCAAGGCAACGACCGTCTCGAAGGCGGCAACGACAACGACACGCTCACCGGCGGCCCTGGCGTCGACCGCTTCAGCGGCGGCCCCGGCACCGATTCCGCCACCGACTTCAACGCCACCGAGGGCGACACGAAGGACACGACCATCCCCTAGAGGGAGATTGGAGGAAACAGCCTTCAGCCGTTCTTGCTGACCGCTGATAGCGCGTCGCGCGCGAGGCTCTGAGCCTCGCACGCGACGCATTCACTTGCGCTCTGTGCGGTTTTGGGCTATCAATCCGTCATCCGCCCTGGCGGGAAGAGGAGAGACCGACGGGATGACGGGCGCAAAACAAGAAGTCGCCGAAGGACACCGTGGCCAGAGATCTGGAGAGGCGCGAGTCCGGCAGTCCGAAGTGGTGCGCGTGCGCATGTTCGGCGGCTTTCTGGTGACGGTGGGGTCTCGAAGCATCGGGGACGAGGAGTGGCGTCTGAAGAAAGCGGCGAGCCTGGTCAAGTTGCTCGCGCTGTCCGAGGGGCACCGGCTGGACCGCGAGCAGGCCATGGAGCTATTGTGGCCGGACCTCTACCCTGAGGCCGCCCTTCGCAACCTCTACTACGCCCTCCACGTCGCCCGCCGCACCCTGGAGCCTACTGCCCCGGCTAGCGGTGCTTCCCGCTACCTCCATCTTGGTGACGGGCGGCTCGCCCTGTGCCCCGATTCTGCACTGTGGGTGGATGTCGAGTCCTTCGAGGATGCGGCGGCCATGGCACGACAAGCCAAGGAGCCCCAGGCCTTCCGAGCCGCGATCGACCTCTACGCCGGCGAGCTCGTGCCCCGGGATCGCTACGAACCCTGGGCGGAGGAACGGCGCGCGCAACTCAGGGACCTGTACCTCTCGCTGCTCACTGAGCTGGCTGCGCTCCACGAAGAGCGGGGGGAGTACGCGGCGGCCGTCGAGTCGCTGCGGCGGGTGGTGGCCGAGGAGCGGACGGAAGAAGGGGCGCACGTGGGGCTCATGCGCCTCTACGCGCTCTCGGGCAGGAGGAGGGAAGCCCTTGGCCAGTACGAGCGGCTCAGGGACGCCCTCCTCGGGCAGCTCGGCACGGAGCCAGGGACGGACGCCACGCTACTGCGGCAGGAGATACGGGCCGGCGCCTTCCCGCGGCCCGATTCGCCGCCTGAAGAAGCGGCTCGTCCGCCCTCCGGAGTCGCCAGGCACAACCTCCCTCTTGCGCGCACCAGCTTCGTCGGGCGCGGGCGCGAGAGGCTGGAGGTCGAGCGCCTTTTAGCGATGACCGGTCTCCTCACCCTCACGGGAGCCGGCGGTTCGGGCAAGACACGCCTCGCCCTGGAGGTAGCGGGGGACCTTGTCGGAGCCTACCCCGAAGGCGTGTGGCTGGTGGAGCTCGCCCCGCTCTCGGAAGCAGCCCTGGTCCCGAAGGCTGTGGCCGAGGCCCTCGGGGTTCCCGAGCGGGCCGCTGAGCCCCTCGGCGACACGCTCGCCGAGGTCTTGCGGGACAGACACCTGCTCCTGATCCTGGACAACTGCGAGCACGTCCTGGAATCTACCGCGCGCCTTGCCGATTCGCTGCTCGACTCGTGCCCGCGCTTGCGTATCCTGGCCACCAGCCGCGAAGCACTGGGGTCGAAAGGAGAGCTCAGGTGGCCCGTGCCGCCGCTTTCGATGCCCGAACTTCAGGGCGATTCCTCGCCGGAGGTTTCCGGGTCCCTCGAAGGGCTGGAAGCCTACGAGTCGGTGCGCCTCTTCATCGAGCGGGCCAGGGGACGGGACCCGACCTTCTCGTTGGGTCAGAAGAACGCCCCCGCGGTGGCCGACATCTGCAGTGTGCTGGAGGGCATCCCGCTGGCCATAGAGCTTGCGGCGGCCAGGGTTGGTGTCCTGTCCGCCGGCCAGATCTCGGAGAGGCTCGCCGACTCCTTGGGGCTCTTGAAAGACCGCACCAGGACGCAAACGCCCAGGCAGCAAACGCTTAAAGGGGCGTTGGACTGGAGCTACGAGTTGCTCTCCGAGGTCGAGAAGTCGCTCTTCGGGCGTCTTTCGGTCTTCGCAGGGGGATGGACCCTTGGGGCCGCCGGGGCGGTGAGTGGGGGAGGGGACGCAGGGCAAGCTGCCGTTTTGGACTTGCTCTCCGACCTGGCGGAGAAGTCGCTGGTGGTAGCCGAAGCCATGGAAGTGGACGACACGGTGCGTTACCGTCTGCTCGAGCCCATCAGGCAGTACGCCAGGGAGAAGCTGGGGGAGGGGTGCGAAGGTGAGACTGTCCTGCGCCGCCACGCCGAATTCTTCCTTGCGCTGGCCGAAGAATCCAGGCCCAAGTTGCGCGGCCCGGAGGTCGGTGAGTGGTCCCGGCGCCTCGAAAGGGAGCACGACAACATGAGGGCGGCGCTCTCCTTCGCGCTGGAGAGCGAAGAGGCGGAGCTCGCCTTGCGGCTGGCAGGAGCCCTCGGGACCTTCTGGTACATGCACAGCCACTCCGACGAGGGAAGGAAGTGGCTGGAAGCTGCGCTGGCCAGGGACAACGGAGTGCCTGCGGCCTTACGGTTAAGGGCCCTGGAGGCGCTGTACTGGATGGCCTTCGACCAGTGGGATCACGACCGGGCGGAGGCGGTGGCCAGGGAGGCCAACGAGCTTGGCGCGGGAGTAGAGATCGAGCGCAGCCTCGCCGCCTCCTTGCGGGTCATGTCCGCGGGGCCATCGTGGGTGCGCGGAGATTACGAAAGGGGACAGGCGCTGCTCGAGGAAGGCCTCCGGATAGGCCGCGAGGCCGGCGACAGTGTCATCGTCGCGGAAGCGCTCATGCAGCTCGCCGGCACGGCGTGGGGGATGGGCGACATCGAGCGGGGCAACGGGCTCTACCAGGAGGGCATCGACCTTTGCAGGGAGGCCGGCTACACTTTCCGCCTCCCCGATTTCTTGCTCAGCCTGGGCTACCAGCTGATCCTCGAGGGAGACTTCGAGCTGGGAGCGGCCCTGAACGAGGAGGCAGCCGTTGTCAGCCGGGGGCACGGCTACAGGAGGGGCTTGAACCTGGCCCTGGACAACCAGGGCTGGGCGGCTCTGCTGCAGGGAGATCCCGACCGGGCCAGACCCTTCTACGAAGAGAGCCTCGTGGTGTGCGAAGCGCTTGGCGACACGGCCTGCGCCTCAGAGAGTCTCGACGGCCTTGCCTGCGTAGCCGCGGCCCGGGGAGAGGCCGCGAGGTCGGGCCGCCTCTTCGGTGCTGCCGAAGCGATGCGCGAGACGCTGAGCGAAGCGGTCGCCTTCGGGCACACGCCCGAAGAGGCTGCCTGGCGCGAACCCCACCGTGCCAGCACCCGCTCGCGGCTGGGAGAGGGAGGGTGGGAGGAGGCGTTGGCCGAGGGACGTACCATGGGGTTGAAAGAAGCGATCGAATACGCCCTCTCCGAAGAAGAGGAATACGAGCCTCCCGCGCTCGCCGTCGCAACCGGGCAGGAGCCGCCGGCACCGCTCGGAGGACGGACGCAAGCGCTAACCGCCCGCGAGCAGGAGGTAGCCCTCCTGGCCGCCCGGGGCCTGACCAACCCCCAGATCGCCGAAGAACTCTCCATCTCCGAGCACACCGCGGCCAACCACGTGCGCCGCATCCTCAAGAAGCTTGGGGTGCGCTCCAGAACCCAGATCCTCTTCCCCGGCTAGACCGCTCCGGCCAGACCGTGCTACGGCCGGCGCGGTCAACAAGAGGGGCGCCAGTGGACAGGGACGATCGGATACACTTGCGTGCGGCGGCGCGACGGCCAACTACGGGGAGGATGAGCATGAGGTTGGCGATCTTCGGACCTACGGGCGGCACAGGGCGGCGTCTCGTGGAGCGGGCAATAGCGGAAGGACACGACGTTACCGCCTTCGTCAGAAACCCCTCCAAATTGACCGCCCGCCACGACCGGCTCCGCGTCTTCGCGGGAGACGCCTTCGATCCATCTGCGGTGCGGGAGGCGGTGGCAGGCAACGAGGCCGTGATCTGCGTTCTCGGCTCCCGGACCCCAAGCAACCCGCTCCACCCGCGCAGGCCTGGCGACCCGAACGGGGTAACTTCGGCCGGCACGGAGAACATCATCGCCGCGATGAAGGAGCACGGCCTGCGACGCCTCGTGTGCCAGACGGCGTGGGGGGTGGGGGAGAGCAGGCAGAATCCGGGCCCGGCCGGGGCCTTCTTCATGAACGTGCTGGTGCCGCCCCTGCTCAGGGACGAGTACGCGGACAAGGAAGCCCAGGAGAAGCTTGTATTCGAGAGCGAGCTCGAGTGGATCGTCGTGCGGCCTATGTTACTGACCAACGGGTCCTGGACCAACGACTACCGCGCGGACGTAGACCTCAAACCCGGAAGGCGCCCTTACATCTCGCGGGCCGACGTCGCCGACTTCCTGATGCGGCAGTTGTCTGACGACACCTTCGTGCGAAAGACGCCGGCCATAGGCTATTGAGCCGATCGCTTTCGGCCCCCGGGCACAGGGACGACGGTTACCCTACGTCCGCAGCTCGGATGGGGATCGAGGCTTACCGGGCGGGCCTTAGCCGCTTTTCGTGGAGCTCTTGGTAGTACGGGAGGCAGCGGTCGTAGACGCTTTCGAGGCCCGCTGGTACATCGGTGTCGTCTTCGAGAGGCTGGCTCTTGATGCCTGTGCTCTCCTGCGCCTCTTCGTGCCATTCCGTCCACATCTCCCAGTCGGGCACGGGGCCTGGTTGCCAGGAGAGGGCTTCGGCTACGAACGGCACGTCGATCTTCTCGCAGTAGGCCTTGATGGTGCCCTCGGGATCTCTTATCAGGTCGGCGGCGTCAACCACCGCGGGCTCCTCCCCGTTTTCTACGGCGAGCCCGAACAGCCTGTGCTGTTGCTCGTAGCCGGTCTCCTCAGGGGCGAAGTCCGGCCAGAACCTGCTGAGCGAGGAGATAACAGGCGCGGGGTCCCTGATGATGAACGTGTTGGTGAACCGCGAGACGAACTCCCTGCTCATTATGCCGGCGATGTGGTAGGCCATGTCTTTGAAATAAACGGCCCTATCCTCGACGCTTAGCATCAGGGCCAGGATCTCCGCGTACTCGTACTCCTGCTTCGCCTCCGTTTCGGCGAACCTGTCGCTGCGGCGATCCGGCGAGTAGTAGTAGGAGACCGAGAAGGGCTCGTGAAACACCTTGAAGTCTCCCCGCTCGACGAACACCCGCTCCAGGGCCGTCGAGATGGACCTGGGCACCGCCCAGAGGGCGACGGGCTTGCTGTGCGGCAAAGCGCTCCCTTCCTCCTATACAATCGGTTGCTGTCGATACTACTACAGCGGGAAGGCGGGGATGAAGGCGGCGTTCAGAGGCAAGAGCGACCGGTATAGGGAGAAGATCCTGTCCCTGCGGCGCCACCTGCACCAGTTCCCCGAGCTGAGCGGGGAGGAACACGACACCTCAGAGACAGTGCAGGAGAAGCTTGACGAGCAGGGCATCCCCCTCACCGCGGGCTACGCCGGGACCGGGGTGCTCGGCGTGATCGAGGGGGGCAGAACCGGCAAGACCGTGGCCCTCAGGGCGGACATGGACGCCTTGCCTATTCAAGAGGAGAACGATCACGCCTTCGTCTCGCGGGTTGACGGGGTGATGCACGCCTGCGGGCACGACGCACACACGGCCATGCTCGTCGGTGCCGGGTGGTTGCTGCAGGACGCGAAAGGCGAGCTGCCAGGCCGCGTGTTGCTCGTGTTCCAACCGGCCGAGGAGGCCTCGCCAACGGGTGGGGCGCGGCAGATGATGGAGGACGGCGTGTTCGGCGAGCATCGCCCCGACGCCGTCTTCGCCCAGCACGTGTCGCCAGAGCTGAACGTGGGACAGATCGGCGTGCGGCAGGGTGCGATCACGGGCGCCTCCGACCGCTTCAAGGTGACCATAGATGGCGCGGGCGGCCACGCCAGCAAACCCCACCAGACCATCGACGCCATAGTCGTGGCCAACCAGGTCATCAACAGCCTCCAGACGGTCGTGAGCAGGGATGTGGACCCTTTGCGCTCCGCGGTGCTGACGGTGGGCAAGATCCGGGGCGGAACCCGCTACAACGCCATAGCCCAGAGGGCGACCCTGGAAGGCACCATCCGCACGTTCTCCCCGGACACCAAAGAGAGGGTCAAAGAACGCTTCCACGCCATCGTAAACGGCGTCGCCGGGTCGATGGAAGCCTCGGCCCGCATCCACTACCTTGACGGCTACCCGGCAACCGTGAACACCCCCGAATGGGCTGACCGCGTCCGCAAGACGGCACAGAGTTTGCTCGGAGAAGATGCGACACCCGAGATAGAGGCCTCCATGGGCGGCGAAGATTTCGGACGCTTCCTGCTGAAATACCCCGGTGCCTACTTCAGGCTGGGGACGGCCTTTCCGAATGCTTCGGAGAAGAGGCGCCTCCACGACTCGCGCTTCGATATCGACGAGGCGGCGCTCGGCCTGGGAACGGAACTCTTCGCCCAACTGGCCGCCGACGCCCTCTACCAACTAGAGGATCGGTAGAGAGGCGGCTATCAATGACGGAGCGGCTCTACCACGACATCGCCGACTGGTGGCCGGTCATCTCGCCGCCCGAAGAGTACGCCGAGGAGGCGGCACTCTACGTGGATATGATCCGTACCTCGGCCCATCGCCAGGTGCGAGAGGTGCTGGAGCTGGGTAGCGGGGGCGGAAACAACGCCTCGTACATGAAGCGCTCTTTCTCCATGACCCTCGTCGAGCCTTCGGACGGCATGCGCGAGAACAGCCGCCGCCTCAACCCCGAGTGCGAACACCTTGCTGGCGACATGCGCAGCGTACGCCTGGGACGCACCTTCGACGCCGTCTTCGTCCACGACGCCGTCATGTACATGACCACCGAAGACGACCTGCGCGCGACGCTCGAAGCCGTGGCCGTCCACCTCTCGCCCGGCGGCGTGGCGCTCGTCGCGCCGGACGCGACCATGGAGTCGTTCACCGAGGCGACCGAACACGGTGGCGGTGAGAACGCGAGCGGGCGTCGGGCACGATACCTGGAGTGGACGCTACCGCCGGAGCCCGGCCAAACGACCTACACCGTGCACTACGCGTTCCTGCTTCGTGAACCCGACGGAAGCGTGCGCGTCGTCCACGACGTCCACCGCGAGGGCCTGTTTCCGCGCGCGACGTGGCTAAAACTCTTCGAGGAGGTCGAGCTCGATGCCGCTCTCGCGCCCAGGACCATCGAGGGCATAGAGTACGACACGTTCGTAGCGGTGCGCGCCACTACGTAGGCCGGTAAGATGGCTCGGCGGCGTAATGGCTGATCAGCAAGAACGCCTCGCATACCGCTCAACAAACGAACCCCGTTGTGCTACGTTAGCCGCAAAAGCTTAGACCCCTGAAAGCGGAGGCTGAACTCGGCCTCGAATCCGAGTTGGCGGAGCCCCGCCGCGGACCAGCACTTCAGCATTTCAGCGCTTCAGCCTGCGCAAAAGATAGTCAGCCGGCTAACCATCTCGGTATAGTGGCGGCCGGGTCCGCGGGTGCCGGAGGGAGGCGCCAGGACGCTCTTGCTGAAATGCAATCAGGCGCGGAGCGCTTGATGCACTAGCCTGCGCGTCTCTTCGGCGCAGCCCCAGGAGAGGGTGATGCCGGAGCCGCCGTGGCCGTAGTTGTGGACGAGGGGGACACCGTCCAGTTCTTCGCGTTCCAGGCGTATCGCCGGACGGCCGGGTCTGAGGCCGACCTTGTGTTCTAGTATTTCGGCGTTTTCCAGTTGCGGCTCTAGCTGTACGCAGCGGTGGAGGATGCCTTTTGCGGTTTCGGGGTCCGGTTCGAGGTTCCACTCGTTCTCTTCTGCGGTTCCGCCGAGAATGCAGTCGCGGGAGCGGGGGACTATGTAGGTGACGCCTTCGGGGTTCTCTTCGTCGAGGACGAAGCGCTTCAGGCCGGGGTTACGGACTCGTAGGATCTGGCCCCTTATCGGCAGCATGGAGGCGTCGCCCACGAGGTCGCGCGCCCCGAGGCCGACGCAGTTGACGACCACGCCGGCCTCTCCGGCGACCTCGTCGAGTGAAGAGAGGGTGCGCCGCTCGATGCTTCCCCCAGAAGCGGCGAAGCGGTCCATCAGGTACGAGAGGTAGACCGGCATCTCCACTATCGGGGCGACGAAGGCGTGGCCGTCGCGGTAGCCCTGCGGCAGTTCGTCTTCGCGGAGGCGACGGACGTTGGGGACGGCGTCCGCCCACCAGGGATCGGGTGCCGGATGGTGCCAGATCTCCACGCCCTCGCGCATCAGCACGCCGCTCTCAGGAAAGTCGGATAGCCGCTCGAAGACCTCGTAGGTCTCCTTACCCCAGGAGAGCACGCGGTCTTCCGGGTAGGCCTTGTAGGGATACCAGATCGCCGCCGCCACACCGGAGGTCGTGGCCTCGGGCAACTCGGCCGTCACGACCCTGGCGTCAAAGCCAGCTTCCCGCAAAGCGATGGCGGCCGTCAGCCCGATCACCCCGCACCCCACAACAATCACGTCAGCACGCACCACAGCTCCTTCCTCATCAGACACACTATAGCCGGTAGCGGAAGGATCGACGTGTCTGCATTCCGCGCAGTTCAGCAAGGCAGCTTCCCGGTGCCTGATATGCTGAAATGCTAAGATTGATCGGAGGGCAGATGGCGGATAGTGCTACGAGCAAGGCTGGTTTCGTCGCGACCGAGGTTCTGGCGCGGGCCGGCGTCAAACGACTGTATACCGTGCCAGGCGAGAGCTTCCTGGAGGTTTTGGACGCGTCCGAGCGTCATCCGGAACTATCCCTGATCTCGACCCGCCACGAGTCAGGTGCTTCGTTTATGGCGGAGGCAGACGCCAAACTGACCGGGATGCCCGCCGTTGCGATGGCGACGAGGGGCGTGGGGGCGTCGAACCTCGCGATCGGGGTTCACACCGCGATGCAGGACTCCTCTCCGATGCTGGTCTTGCTTGGCCAGGTGGAGACGGACTTCCTCGGCAGGGAGGCGTTCCAGGAGGTAGATCTTCCCGCGTTCTACGCCCAGATCACGAAGTGGTCCGCAACGGTGAACCGGGCCGACCGCCTGCCCGAGTTCGTAGCTAGAGCACTGAGGATCGCAACCTCGGGCCGTCCAGGCCCCGTGATGCTGGCCCTGCCGGCCGACGTGCTGGGCGAAGAGATCGGCGCGGACCTCGAGACCAGATTACAGACCTCGCCCGTCGCGGGCCCTGACCCCGAGCAGGTCCAGGCCGTCGTCCGCAGGCTCGCCGCCGCGCGCCGCCCCGTCATCATCGCCGGCGGCGGAGCACGTGGCGCGCGGGAGGCTTTGACCTCCTTCGCCGAGGCGTGGGGAGCCGGCATCTACGCGTCCTTCCGCAGGCAAGACGTCTTCCCGAACGAGCATCCGAACTACCTGGGACACCTTACGCTGGGCACGCCACCCGAGACCCTGAAAGCCCTGGAGGGGGCGGATCTCGTCCTCGTGATCGGCTGCCGCCTGAGCGAGGTGACGACCCAGAGCTACACGCTCCCGCGCAACGATCAGGCGGTAATACAGGTGGACGCAGATCCCGACGAGGTGGGGGCGACGATCCGCGCCGAGATCGGCATGGTCTCAGACGCTCGGTCCGCCCTTTCAGCCTTCACCGCCAAGGCCCCGCCAGAGCCTCCGCCGCGAGACTGGTCCGAAGCCCACGGGACGTACCTCGAGTCCAGCACCATACCTCAAGGTCGTTCCTCGGGAGGGATCGACCCCTCGCAGGTCGTCGAAGCCATGCTGGAGACACTGCCGGGGGACGCCCTGATCACCAACGACGCAGGAAACTTCTCGGTGTTCATCCACCGCTACTGGCGCTACAACCACCCGGATACGCAGCTGGCCTCGACGAACGGCGCGATGGGCTACGGCGTCCCGGCCGCCGTGGCGGCGAAGCTCGCTGCGCCCGACAGGACCGTCGTGGCGTGCTGTGGCGACGGAGGTTTCCTCATGACCGGCCAGGAGATGGAAACGGCCGTCAGGTACGGCGCCCCCATAACCGTAATAGTGTTCCGCAACGGGCTGCAAGGCACCATAGCCATGCACCAGAAAAGGGACCTCGGCCGGATGGCCGGCGTCGAGATTGGCGCGGTAGACCTCGCCGGCTACGCCAGGAGCCTCGGAGCCGAGGGCCACACCGTCAGCGACCCCGAAGAGCTGGCGCCAGCCCTACAGGCCGCAGCGGCCTCCGAAGCCGTCAGCCTCGTGGATGTGGTAACGGACCCCGATGTGATCAGCCCGATGGTCAAACTCTCGGAGCTGACCGCAGAAACCCCCTGATGTACCTAGCCCGTTCCGCGATCGACGTGATCCCTATCCGGGTGCGCCGTGATGGAGGCTTCGACCGAGCCCGAGTTGGCGGCGACCTGCCGGATCATGGCCTTTATCAGCCGCCGCTGCCGGTCCCCCCTGGCCTCCCCGTAGAGCCTGCGTAGGCGCGCCTCTTCCTCCTCCAACCTCGCGGAGAGTAGAGCAAGCCCCTCGATGGTGGCGGCCTCCAACTCCCTCTCGAACTCCTCGTCGTCAGACGCCATCGACCACTCCAGCGAGAGCCGCGCGGGAACGCGCCGCCCACCAGAACGAGGCAACAAATCCTCCGGCTCCACCTCGAGGGCCACGGCCAGCTTGCGCACCGTCCCGAAGTGCGGACGCGAGATCCTGCCGTTCTCGATCCCGGATACCGTCGTAGGGCTTACCCCAGCCTCCTCGGCGAGCCGAACCTGCGTCCACATGCGCGTCTCCCTCAAGACCATCAGGTTTCTTCTTACGACGCTCCTGTCCATCGCTTCCTTTCTTCCAAACTCATCCCTACCATACCATGATCTGAGCCAAAACTGTATAAAAACACAAAAAACTGTCATATATCTGTTTACAAACTGTTGTACAGGGATATAATGTCCGTGCGGTTGGCAAGAGTGGCTCCGTTGGGGAGTCGCAGAGAACAAGGAGGTAGTCGAGATGGCTTTGAGTCCCTTCCGCGGTTTCTATGACATGCAGAGTGAGATGAACAGGATGTTCGACGAGGTGTTCGGCGACGTTGCCCGCAGGAGCGGCAGGCAGCAGGGTGAGGCCCCGACGCGTTGGGCGCCGGTGCTTGACGTGTTGCAGGAGGACGGCGACATCGTCGTCAGGGCCGAGTTGCCTGGCGTGAAGCCCGAGGACGTGGACGTCACGTTGCACAACGGGGTATTGACCATCGCCGGAAAGCGCGAGGCCGAGGAGCAGCGCGAGGGTTCCGGCTTTATTGTGCGGGAGCGGCGCTACGGTTCTTTCCGCAGGAGCATGACGTTGCCGCAGGGCGTGGACGAGAGCAGCATCGGCGCCCGCTTCGAAGACGGCGTGCTGGAGGTAAGGGTCACCGGTGCGGCGGCTGTACAGGAGCCAAGGCGCATCCAGATCGAGGGCGACAGCGATTCGGAGAACGGCAGCTCCGAGGGCTAACCGATACACATCCCTCTGGTCGGACCGGGGCCCTCGCGGCCCCGGTTTTTCCATGCCGCGCGGTTAAACTGGTCCTCATGGGTGACGTGGAGCGCCGGATCGAGGAAGAGCGGGCCAGGGTCGAGGCCGAGTACAGGAAGGTCCTGAAGACCTCGGTGGAGTTCGAGCGGAGGATCAGGGACCGTTGGCGCCAGAAGTGTCGAGAGAAGAACCGCCAAATCGCCGAACTCGAGCAACGCGTCGCCGAGCTGGAGCGACGGCTCGATGGGGGTTAGGACCTAGAGGCACCGGGTTGGCCTCGCGCTTCTAGAGCTTCCAGAGGCCAGCCCGATGCTCTGCCAATCCTCCTCGAACACTTTACCCGCCAGAGCGCCTCCCCTACGGCATCGGTGCTCTGGCGGGAAAATCACTCGGGGAGTATGAGCGTCGTTAGTGGCTAGAGCTATGCCAGTAGTAGAACCACTCCCAGTAGTACTTGCCAGTGGGTTTGTAGCCGACCCAGGCCTTGAAATAGGGCCTAGTGGAGTTCGGGTCGTTGTACTTGTGATACTGGCAGTAATACCAGTCGTCCCACTGATGGGGCTTGCCGTCCGGGGTCTTCCAAGTGTAGTAGACGTGGACCCAGTACCACTGCTTGCCTTGGAACGACTTCTTCTGGTATTCCTTGTAGTACTTGTCGCACCAAGAGCTGTTAGAGGCCTTCTTGTCGCCGTAGTATTGGGAGCCGTCCGGTTCGCAGTACTTGAAGTAGCTGGTGGGGTAGTAGTTCTTGGAGTACTTGCTCCCCTCACCGGGTCCGGGCTGCCAGGCCAAGACCGGAGAAGCCACGAGCATCATCGCCGCCAACACCGCCAAAAGCAGCATCAACCTTCTCAAAACGCATTCTCCTTCCCAAGGCAGTTCTCTACTACCTGCTATTTCCTGACGGTTCGAGCTAAAGGACCTCCTTTCCATCAGGGCGGTACTGTAGGGGAAGCCCGCCATTTGGCACCACAGGAACAAGTATGCTTGATTTACAGGAGGTGGTGCAACACGCAAATGTACTATTTTTCGTGCCGACTCCCCGTCTCCTTCAACCCTGTTAGCGGGTTCTTCCGCTAGTCGTCGAGGTGCGACGAGAGCAAATCGGCGTAGACCTTCTGGGCTTTAGGGCGCAGATGGTAGCCGTCGTTGTAGAAGTACTCGGGGTGGTTCTCGCTCGCCGAGTGCCAGTCCACCAACACGGCTTTCTCGTATCTTTCGACGCCTTCGGAGATCACCTCGTTGTTCGGCTCCTCCCAGGAGCGGGGGACCTTGACGTTGACGAAGACCACCTTGTCGACGCCGGAGAGCACGCGCATGATCTGGCCGAACTCCTGTCTGGTAAAGGTGCCGTTGTTGCCGAGGTGGACGATCACCAGGCTCCCCAGTTGCCCCGTGGCACGGCGGGACTTGAGGATGGCGATCGCGTCGTAGACCTGCAAACCAACCTCCGCGTCGACGACCCCGAGACGCCTTATATCCTTCTGAAGGCTCGGAACGGCGCCGAGCATCACCGAATCGCCGATGGCGCTGACCGAGCCCGTGTAAGCGGAAACGCGCCCATCATTCGAGGCCGTGGAAGCCTTTGCTTCGTTCTTCTGTGACTTCGCGTCCTGGGCCGCCGCGTCATGTTCACTGACCTTCTCCGGCGGCTTCGCGTAGTTTGGGGAGGACGGTTCGTGCTGGGGTTGTTGCGCGGTGTGGACCGCCTTCATGTCGGCCAGGTAATCCGGCTTCTCCGGCGGTTTGGCGTGGGCCACGGCCACGCCGAGCAGCGCCAGCGAGGCCAGGATGGGCAGGACTGCGCCGGCCCACTGGAGCCGGAGCTGCCGGCGCCTGTGTCCTTGCGCCTCGCGGAGTGTCTTCCAGGCGCGTCCCAGGGCGCCGCGGCGGATCGGCGTCTCTACGAAGCGGTAGGAGAGGTCGGCCAGCACGATAGTAAGGGTCAGACGCAGGGCTAGCAGGGGCAGCCCGCCGAAGGGCACGTCGAGCTCGGGACGGGTCACCATAAAGACGGGCCAGTGCCAGAGGTAGATGCCGTAGGAGCGCACCCCCAGCCAGCGCATCGGGGCCGACCCCAGGAAGCGGGAGCCGATGTGCGCGTAGGGGTGGACGACGGCCGCAATCGCCGCCACGGTCGCGAGCGCCACCAGGACGAACCCCCCCCGGTAGAGGAACGGTTCGAACTCGCCGAGGTTGAGGAAGAGAAGGATCAGTGCGCCCAGAGCGCCGATACCGAGCACGTCGAGCAGGAGCGGTGCCGTCCACCCCCAGCGGCGCATGAACCGTCCACGACCGGGGAGCCTGTGGCGGTGGTGGCGGGTCTCGGCCGGACGGTGCTTGTCCTGCGGCGACCAAAGGAAGGCGAGGGCGGCGCCGCACAGCAGGCCCGTAGCCCGGGTGTCGGTGCCGTAGTAGATCCTGGAAGGGTCTACACCCGGCGTATACAGGAGCGCCATCGCCATCGCCGACGCCCCGGCGCCCACCAGAGCCACCGTCAGCACACGCCGGCGCCTCAGGCTCGTGGCCCCCACGCCCAGCCCCACGGCCAGAACCACAGGCCAGATCAGGTAGAACTGCTCCTCAACCGCCAGAGACCACAAATGCTGCAGCACAGAAGGTCTTCCCACGGACTCGAAGTAGGACTCCTGGCCCAAGATCAAAAACCAGTTGGTCACGTACCCGATTGCGGCTATCACGTCGCCGCGGAGCCCCGCAACCTCCCCTGGCAAGAACACAACACAGTAGGCGAGGGTTACGACCAGCAGCAAGTAGAGCGCAGGCAAGAGCCTCCTTGCCCGCCTAAGCCAGAAGCCCTTAAGGTCTATGCTCCCCATCTGGCGCCACTCTGCCAAAAGCAGGGCGCTTATGAGGTAGCCGCTTATCACGAAGAAGACCTCCACCCCAAGGAAGCCCCCCTCCATCCAGCCCAACCCGGCGTGGTAGAGCAAAACGGCCGAGACGGCGAGGGCTCTGAGGCCGTCGAGGC
>JBKPSF010000036.1:0-7992 GCA_046734875.1 Actinomycetota bacterium
GCCGATGAGTTGAGGATAGGACTCCAAGAGCTGTTGCGCAAGGCGCAGGTCGAAGGCGACGCGAGCTTCCTGAAGGAGGGCGTACGCGCCCTCTCGCAGGCGATCATGGAGATGGAGGTCGAGGATCACATCGGCGCGGCCTGCCACGAGCGCGGCCCCGGGCGCACGGGCCAGCGCAATGGTTACCGCCGAAGGCTCTGGGACACGAGGGTCGGGGCCATCGAGCTGGACGTTGCTAGGGTGAGGGACTCCAGCTACTTCCCCTCGCTCCTCGAGCCGCGCAGACGGGCCGAGCGGGCGTTTTTGGCGGTGGTGCAGGAGGCCTACGTCCACGGGGTCTCTACCCGCAAGGTCGACGAGCTGGTGAAGGCCTTGGGCATGAGCGGCATCTCCAAGAGTCGGGTCTCGGAGTTGTGCGCGGAGCTCGATGAGGAGGTGGAGCGCTTCAGAGGCCGACGGCTAGAAGGTCCTTACCCCTACGTGTGGCTCGACGCCACCTACGTGAAGGTTCGCCAGGACGGTCGGGTGCTCTCCATGGCGGTGGTGATCGCCGTCGGGGTCAACGCGGATAGCGCTGAGAGGGAGGTCTTGGGAGTGGAGGTGGGACCCAGCGAGGACGGCACTTTCTGGCTCTCTTTCTTGCGCTCTTTGGTTGGCAGGGGCCTGTCGGGGGTGAGGTTGGTCACCAGCGACGCCCACCGGGGCCTCAAGGGCGCCGTCGCGGCCGTCTTGACGGGAGCGAGCTGGCAGAGGTGTCGGGTCCACTTCATGAGGAATGCCCACACTTTGGTCCCGAAGGATGCCCAGCAGATGGTTGGGGCCACCATCCGCACCGTCTTCGCCCAGCCCGATGCCCTAAGCGCCCATCAACAGTGGCGGAGGGTCGCCGACGGTTTCCGCCTGCGGTTTGGAAAGCTAGCGGAGCTGATGGACGAGGCCGAGGAAGACGTGCTGGCATAGGCCACTTTCCCGGTCGAACACTGGCAGAAGATCTGGTCGAACAATCCGCTGGAGCGGGTAAACAAGGAGATCAAGAGGAGGACCAACGTGGTGGGCATGTTCCCCAACGAGGCGGCCGTCGTCAGGCTGGTGGGGGCGGTCTTGAGCGAGCAGCACGACGAGTGGCAAGTAGCGAAACGCTACTTCAGCTTAGGCTCTCTGGCGAAGCTGCAGCGGAAGGAGGTATTGGCCGAGCAGGCGCAGTTGGTAGCAGGCTAGAGAAAGCGAAGAGGAGCGGAACCGCGCGCGAGGCGATTTACACACTTGACAGGACACATACTAGTCTACTGCTGTAGTGACGGCCATCTGCGTCAAGTTCGAGCAGAGGGGGCTTGCGTGGTTCTGGGCAGCATCCTTCTTTGGTTGTGCACGTATCGCTGCGTACTGCTTGGGGAAGTTGCTGTGAAGAGCGGCATGAGGAGCGGCATGAGCGGGCTAGAGCAAGCCCTGGAGGCTTAGGAGCGTCGTCGAGGCAAGCGGTGTTCTGCTCGACTTCTTCCCGGCCAGTATTGTACATCGACGGGTGACGACGTTGATCTGTCGGGAGCGCCTAGTGCCTGCCCAGCTCGTCGAGGACGAGGGCGTGAGGAGCCTACGCGCGTGCGCGCGTAGAGGGTACGGCCTGCACCACCCTCTTCCGCCTCCAAAATTGCCAGCTTCGGTGTTGACACCCCGACGACCGCGCGGGTAGCGCGAACCTCGGAGGGAAGCAAGATGCCGATACCTATGCGGATCTAGCAAAAAGGAGTGCAAGCTTCCGTGTTGACGCACGACGAGAGGAACCAGAGGAAGCACCCGCAAGTAGAAAAGCACATGCGGCGGAATAGCAGCCCCCATGCGCGCTGGCTTACGGGCCCCCAGGCGGGGTGTCCAGGATGACCGGGCCCGCGAACGGTGCGGGTCCATCGTCCGAGGGAAGGGGCTTGCCCCGTCGGCCCGGCTTTGCATCGTATGCAAGGCCCGGCGGGTTTCGAACCCCAGAAATTTGGCGGCGGGGGTTGCAGCTACCTGTGGCCCCGGTCGCGTACGATGCCCGCCCCCGCCAGGCCGCTAACAGTTCCGATATCCCTGACCATCGATCGAGATGGCCTGCCGTCGTCGGCGGTCCTTCCCTATGCAGCCGAGCGCATCCTTATGCGGCCCCACAAGATGTAGGGATATACCTTCGGCGCCAGGGCGGGGCTATCGGGCGTTTTCGGCCCCGTCGGGACGGGGCTATGCACGATACTGCAAACGGACTTCGGAGAAAAACCCTTCCACGAGGTTGGGTGAATTAGGGCAAGAAGAAGGGGCGAGTCCTACTGGGCTTCGCCCCTTCGCACTCTTCTCGTCCGCTTCCTAATTGGGGAGGGCGAGAGATCGACTACGATATCCTGGTATTGCTCACAGCCTCCACTGTCATTCTCTCTACTTCAGGTGAGGCTTCTTCGTGCTCTCGAAAAGCAACCAAACGAACGGCAGGAGCATCAGAAGCTTTAAGGTTCCGGTAGGCGAGGTGCCAAGAAGCCTCAAGGCATGACTGTAGAGCTCAAAGCAGACCGCTAGCGACAGAGCCACAATCCCCAAGATCCTCGTCTTGTCCCGGCTATCGAGCACCAACATCGCGACAAACCAAAGGATAATCACATCGGGCAACCATCCCTCTGGCCATTGCCCCAACACCCCATAGGCGAAGTAATAGAGCGACTCGTTCGGTATCAGTAGGGCCACGGCTTGCAAAAGAAAAATGGTACCCAAGGCTAGCCCAGCCGCGCATCCTATCCAGTTCATCCATCTTGGTAGCTCGAAATCGAAAATAGAGAACGCAAGCAGTACGCACCCTGCCGCAAGAGCGAAGTGAATCCCTGTCCCGGCTCCGCTGCCGAACAGTATTTGACATCCGAATGCTATAGGGACCGCCAATAGAAAGGCGAGGGCTGCTAGCAAACCAAGGGGTGATCTAATGCGCACCCCGGAGATGCCCTGGCTTACTGGGCTCGGTGTTGCCCCGGTAGTAATGGGCTGATTCGTGGCCATGGCCTAGAGTCCCTTTCCTCCTCACCGAAGAACCAGCGAGGCGTTCCTGCCTAGCGGCAGGTAGTCGGTAGGGTAGCGGACCTAGATTCAGAAGGAGGGCAGGTAGCTGTCCTGCGCCTTCACACGGCCTCTGCTAGCCACGTAACGAACGCACCATACTCCTGTGTAAGGGGAGATGTATGTGCGCTATGGCACAAAACATGTCAGAGTACCAAGAAAACACCCAACTTCTCAGAATCCGTGAAGCCGAAGTTCGCAGAACATCCCTTCTAGGCGGCTGCATGAATATCTCTGGCCGGACGCTTGCTGCGGTACCATCGCATCGTGTCGCCTATCGCCTCCTTCAGCGGCGTGGCGTGCTCGCCGAACGCCGCTTCGAACTTGGAGTGATCCACCACGAAGGGTTCCTCGAACTCGTAGAGCATCTCGATCATCTCGCGCATGCCCGGGTTGAAAAGACCCATCACCCGCAGCACGATCTTCGGTGCCGCCTGGATGCGTGCAGGCTTGCCGACCTCCTCGAAGATCATCTCAACGAACTGGCGCGTTGTGAACGTCTCTGGGCTGGGTAGGTGCCATACCCGCCCCATTGCCTCCTCGCGCTCTCCCAAGATGACCAACCCTCTGCCGATGTCGGGTGCGTAGGTGTAAGTGTGGGGCTGGTTGGGGTCCCCGGCAACCTGGACGCTCTTGCCTTCCACGGCCCGACCGAAGACCTGCTCGCCCGCAGCCGAAGCGATCACGCGTGGCCCGAAGAAGTCCGATGCTCGCCCGATGGCGACCTGCACCCTGCCATTTGTGTGGGCCTCCATCAGCTCTTCGGACATCTTGGCGCGAACCGCACCTTTGCGCGTGTTGGGAGCGTAGGGCAGATCCTCGGTGAGCGGACGCCCGCCCGTGAGCCCGTACATGTAGAGGTTCTCTATCGCTACGAGCTTCGCCCCGGCGCTCGCCGCGCCCTCCAGTACGCCTGCCTGTAGCGGTGGGAAGAGCTCGGGCCACTTGTCGTAGGGCGGGTTGAGGGCAAAGTAGACGACCGATGCTCCCGCGCTGGCCTCTCGGGTGAATGTGGGGTCAGCAGCGTCTCCTCCTACGACCTCCACGCTCTCTGGCACGCTCCCCCTGCCGCTGCGGTTGACCATCCGGACTCGTCTGCCACTCTGTACCAGTGCGTCCATCACGGCCATCCCTACAGCCCCGGTGCCGTAGACGACGTGAAGATCCTCGTTGTCGGTCATCCTTTGTTTCTCCTCTCCTCCTTGGTTGGGTGCTCCGGATGTCCGCTCTGTAGGCTAGCGGGTCCTGCTGCGAAGCATCAGTAGCATCGCAAGGCCCGTGATCGCCGCGAAGATGAGCGCACCCGAGGAGCCAAACACGAAGTAGCCACGCTCGACGTCTATGCCAAAAGCCCACGTCACCGTCCAGCCAACCGGCCAGGCGATAGCAACCACCAGCGGCCACAGCCTGGCGCGCAAGAGCCGGCCCCGCAAGATCCACCACTGCAGCAGCCCCACCGCGACGCCGGTAGCCAGGCCGATGATGAGTAGGGCTCCTATCCCCGTCCCCGCACCCGTGAGCAATGCCCCAAGGGCGTCGCCGATCGCCAGGCCAAAAGCGGTGGCTAAGATCCACTCAGGCCCTACGCTCAGGTACCTCCGAAGCACCAACCACTGGGCCGCGCCGATCACCGCACCCGCCAAGGCTCCGCCTAGCGCTCCGGACACTGCCCCCTCCATCGAACCTACTACAACGAGGGACAGAAATCCTCCGAGCGGGAAGCCCAGGAAGGCGAGCATCCACCACAGGAAGAAGCGCCATCCGCCAGCCCTGGGATCGTCGCTATCGCTCACGGTGTGCTTGGTTCCTCGGTCTTCGTTTAGTTTCGTTGACACGGTCGCGTCTCCTTACTCCCGTCCAGGGACAGGCAGGGGGTGGTCGGGTAGCTAGCCCCGATCTAGGAGAAGAGCAGGTAGCGATCCTGCGCCATCACGCGGCCTCAGCTAGGCCACGCAACGAAGGCAGCATACTCTTGTGTGAGGGAAGTGTATGTGCTCCAGGGCACAAATACGTCAGAGCATCAGGGAAGCGCCGAACTTTTGGAACGCCGCAAAGCGGAAGTCCAGCTTCGATGACTCTACCTTCTATGAGGTTGGGTGAATAGGACTTGGTGAGATGCCTGGGAGCCTACTTCACCCGCGTCCCTGATGCGGGAATCCTCAGGCGGTGAGCACTTCGCGGGCGGCCCGCTCGCCGGAGCGCACGGCTCCGTCCATGTACCCGAGGGCACCAGCATCATCGCATCGGGAGGGGCACGCCCCGAGCGCTAATCGGCATCCTCCCAAGCCGTCAACTCCACTTCGAAGGGGTCCACGCCCAAGGCACTGAAGGCGGCCACCAAGGATCCGCCGGACCTGCGTAGCACCAACAGATCTGCATCTCGTTCCAGGTAATAGCCGAACGGCAACCAATACTCGTTTTGCCCGTCTATGCCCTCGTGCCCCAATTGCCTAAGACCGGAGAACTATACCGCGGCGATGTCCTCGTCCACCACGGACAGGTCAGAAAGCCAGAACAACTCCGAACGCCCGTCCTCCAGGAGGACATCCACGGCAGCGTGTTCGGATGGTCCCCAGAGGTGCCGAACCGTGCCGCGCATCCCGGCGAAGTGTCTCCTTCTGTGCCCGTCCCTCACCCGCACCACCGTGCCTCTACGCGCCTCGTTGGCTTGCAAGAGCTTCAGCCTCCCGTCGTGCTCCTCGTGGCTTCGATCACGACGGCACCCGCGCCCGAGCCACCATCCTCCGGGCGTTTCACGGTTCGGGTGGTCCCTCCATCGTTCTCAGTTCGTGGAACCAGAAGAGCTCGACGCTTCCGTCCTCGAAGCGCACGTCCACCGCCAGGTAGTCGGGATGACCGTATGTACGTACTATCGTGCCAAGGCGTCCCTTCCCAGGACACCTGCCTGCGTCCAGCACCCCCACCGACGTACCGATACGCGCCTCACGCGATTCCAAGAAGTTCGCCCCCTCTCGTTCGCTGTTGGGGGTCGGACCCCGTTCGCCGGAGAAGACAAGGGAGCCGACCCCAACGGCGATCTCTTGCCCGCTCGGGACTTATAGCAGGGCTCTAAGGCATTTTATGTGCCCCTGAGCACTTAGTGACCGAGCGCACGGTCCGCGCTGCTCTCGTGGAGTATGCTGATTTCGTCGTACCGAGCCAGTCGGATCGAGTTCCCCCTCCCTCATCATCTGGCCCGGCGTCCCACTTCCCAGATTGGCATATCCTCGTCCTCGAGAGCCCTCAGGGGTGTTTTCAGATACAAGGTGCCCCGCGACACCGACATCCCCGACGATACTTGATACACTAGATACTTATACAAAACGGCGATCGCTTGAGGTCGCTTGATATCCGTTAGCGTCTTGTGTGTGGACTGCGTGGACGCTTCTTCGAGTCGCCTTCTCTTTTGGGCTCGGCCCCGCAAAACGGGGGATACCGGGTGCAGCGGGCTAGGAGGCACTTCTGATGAGGGAGGACAAAGAAGAAAGGCGCGACGCGGCAGGGCTGTCCCACTGCCAGATAGGGCACCTTCCGGGCAAGCCCCCTTCGTCGTGCTCGGGATTGGCCGAGGAGGAGGTCGATGGCCTCCTCCTGTGCGAGAGGCACGCTTTGGAGGCCAAGCTGGAAGGGCAGATAGGGTGCTGGGGCGGGATGCTCTTCCACATAGACCTGTGGTCCCGCGAGGCAAGCCGCCGGGAGAGGGAAGATATCGTAGGGCTCCTTGAGAATCAGCGCACCCGGGCTACGTCTGCCAGACAGCGGGCTTACGAAGATCTGGAACTGGTCAGGAGCGAGACGCCCCGGCAACGCACAAGAGAGCCCTCTAGGAGGGGCCCTCTCCCCCTTGCTCCAAAAGCCGCCCGGCGGCCCTTTCCAGGGCTTGGACGTCTTCGACGTAGATGAGGCGCCGCCTGACCTGGAGCGCCCCATCGTCCTGCAGGCGCCCGAAGGCCCTCGTCACCGCCTCCCTGTTGGCCCCGATCATGGTGCCAAGGTGCTCGTGGGTGTAGCGGGTCGGTATGCTAATCTCCCCTGGGACTCGCACCCCCTCGCTCTCGACGAGGAAGAGGATGAGGCTCGCCAGCCTCGCAGGCACCCCCTTCAGCGTAACGTCCTCCATGCGCGTCTCGTAGTAGTGCAACCTCTCAGAGAGGAGCCTTATCATCCTTATGCCCACCTTGGGCTTCTGTTGTATCAGGCGCTCCACGTCTGAGCGCTCCATCGCCAGCAAGATGGAGGGCTCCATGGCCTCGGCGTAGGAGTCCCTGAGGGCGTGGGGGGTGAATGCGACCTCCCCGAAGACCGTGCCCGCCTCCACCACCTCTAGGGTGAACTCCCGTCCCCCTTCCATCTTGTAGATGCGCACCCTCTCCCGCTTGAGGATGAAGAGCTTGCCGTCCGGCTCTTGGGGGGTGTAGAAGACTTCTCCTGCTCGGAGGTTGATCTCCGCGTTTCGCTGGAGGAGGTCGGCGAGGATCTCCCTAACCTCCCCTTCGGGCAGATCCTCGAAGATGTCCACCCCCGAGAGTAGCTCTACCTGTTCCTCTACGTTCATCGTGAATATCCTTGGGTTATTCGCTGAGTCCGGCAGACAAATATATACCCCAATTACTTTCCGCACGGATGCTGCTCTAATACCCTCGGGGACATGGACTTAAACTCAGACTCTTTGGCCGAGTAAGGCGAACTTCTCAAAACGCCGTCAACACGAAGTTCGCAGAATACCCCTTCCACGCACTCGGGTGCATAGAGGAGTCGCGGTCCCTCGGCGAGGCCGCTAGACTACGGGTTCACGCACGGGAGGAGCGCACCGATGGGCGAGAACTCCGATGCGAGCGGGCCGATCAGGGTCTTGCTCGCCGACGACCACACCATGTTTCGCCAGGGCCTCGCCAGCGTTCTCGCCTCCTACGCGAGCAT
>JBKPSF010000037.1:0-2905 GCA_046734875.1 Actinomycetota bacterium
CGTTAGAAGGCGTGAAGGAGGAGGCTGGGGATCTGATCCAGGCCGAGCATGACGGCGCTTTCGCGTGGGAGGATGCGACGGAGCTGGAAGAGGCGCTCCGTTCGCCGGCACATCCCGAAGGGACGATCGTATTCAAGAGCGTGGGCCACGCCCTGTGGGACCTCGCCGCCGCAAGAACGGCTTTCGTAGACCCGGCCTGAGGCGATGTCCCGAAGAGCAAAGTACGCCCGTCGTGGGAAACTTTTTGGTTCCCTCACCGTAGCAATTTAGGGTCGACCCGGGAAGAGCGGATGACAGGATCTAGGCTCATCGTGTTGTGGATGATCTCGCTGGCCCTGCTGGCCGGCACCTGCTCGGTCGCCCTGGCCCAGGGCACGGACACTGTCTACGACGAGGCCGGCGTCCTCACGAACGCGCAGGAGCAGAAGGTCCAGGATGCCTTCGATTCGGCGCAGGAGGAGGCCGGGCAGCCCATCTACGCCTTCCTGGTGCCGGACACGGGGGTAGACACCCCGCAAGACAGGCAAGACCTGCTGACGCGGGAGGCCCGCGAGGCCGGCGTCCCGCAAGACGCCGGCGTGATTATGGTCGCGCCGCAAGAGCGCTGGGACGTGGCCGCGAACCTGAACGGGGTCTCCGAGGACGCCGTCTCGAACGCGATGGAGCCGGATTTCGGAAATGGGGACTTCGCATCAGGCCTCATCGCTGGCGCCGACGAGGTAAGGGGCGGGCCCGTAGCGCCGCAGACCAACCCGCAAGACGGTGTGGGCGTCATGCTGGGAGGAGGATTGCTCCTTCTCCTCGCGGCGGTCGGGGCGCTGGTGCTTTTCAGGAACCGGCGGGCCAGGAGAAGGCGCGTCGAGCAAGAGCGCAGGACCGCCGAAGAAGAGTTCGCCGGCCTCACCACCCGGCTTGACGAGTTCGACGAGAAGGACCGGCTCGTCTCCGGTTACCTGGAGGCCCAGCGGCCGCTGCTTGACCAGAATACGGAGGAATGGGTGGAGGCGAAGATCTCGGACGCAAAGACCGCCGGTTTCGCCCGAGAGTTCAACGAGGCGGCCTCCCTTATTACCTCCGATCCTTTCCGGGCGCGGGAGTTGATGGGCCGCGGGCGCGATCTCCTCGCGGGGGCCATGCAGAACCTCAACGAGGCCGAAAGAACCATGGACGACTACAGGGCCGCCAACGAAGCATTGGACAGCAGCCTTCGCGCGGCGCAGGAGGAGATCCAGGCGGCCGAACGAGCCGAGCGGGTAGCACGGTCAGAAGGCGTCGCCGTCGAACCGCTGACGCTGCGCCGGGAATACGACCGGCTGGTGCGGGAGGCCGCGGATCACGCCTCCCACAGGGACGAGTTCGACCCCAGGCAGGCCCGCGCCGCCCTCGAGGCGCTCGGCCAGCATGCCCGAGAGTACGAAGAGGCGGTGCGGGACGGTATCTCCGCCCGCGACGCCCTGCCCGACGAACGCCGCTCCACCGAAGGGACCCTGGGCCGGGCGCGGACGGCCCTCGAAGAGTATCGCGGGGCGCACGAGCGGGCCGTGGAGGAGTTCGGCCAGGCCGCGCTCGGGGAGGTCCCGAACCCCGGAGAGCTATCATCCGGCCTGCTCGAGGCGGAAGGGCGCGTGGAACGCGCGGATCTCGCCTCCACAGCCCGCCGCTTCTCGGAAGCCCGCTCCCTCCTCAAGCAAGCCACCAACCTCACCAGAGAAACCATGCAGGCCTCAGGCCGGCTCAAGACGGCCACCGCACAGGCGGACCGCAAGAAGCGCGAGGGCGAAGAGAAGCTCGAAGAACTCGAAGCCCGCCTGGCGCAAGCCAAGGCGAACGAGCACCTCATGGGCCCATACCAGCGCCAGAAGCTTAGGGACTACGAGTACCAGCTACAGAACGCCCGCTACGGTTTCTTCGGGGGAGACTGGCTCACCGCCATCATCCTCTTCGAAGCCCTTGACAACGACTACGCGTACGTGGGCGATCCTTCATCCTTCGACGACACCAGCGATGACTGGGGCGGTGGCGATTGGGGCGGAGGAGACTTCGGCGGTGGCGATTGGGGCGGAGGAGACTTCTAACCAGCAGCATCCAAAGAGGTTCAACCTCATCGCAAGCCCTCAGCACTTCAGCCAACAAAAAGCTGACCAGCTGAAGTGCTGAAATGCTGTAACAACATACACACTTTTCGGTGGGCGGTGTATAGTAGGAACGTACGCGGAAGGAGATCTCGGTGCAAAAAGATCTGGTCGGGTCGGAACCTTTATCCGGTATCGAGGTAGGACGCGAGAGCGAGGAGATGTGCACCCTCGCCAAATTGTTCAACGGTTTCGCCAACTCGACGAGGCTTTCGATCCTGCTGCTCCTGGTGCAGCGGGGCGAGATGAAGGTCGGAGAGCTGGTAGAGGAGCTCGGTGCGCCGCAGCCGAGGGTTTCCGACCACCTGCGCTGCCTGGCCTGGTGCGGTTACGTGCAGGTGCGTCGCGAGGGCAGGAACGCCTACTACTCCGTGGCCGACGAACGGGTCATGCGGATGCTCGAGCTCGGCGAGGAACTTCTGCAAGACAACGTCGAGCACCTCGAAGCCTGCGACGACATAGAGCAGGGCTGCTAGACAGCAACGCCAGGCAGCCGCTCGCGTTGAACGCTTCTTCTTCGCTGGCCTCGTAGTCAGCAGGTCAACATGTCAGCCAACGCGTCCCACCCCGAAAATAATGAACGTCTGTAACCCTTTGGGGCGGTTTGCTGGAGGGTCGACCCTTCCCGATCCCGAGCATTTCGACAGGCGTTCCCTTTACTGACCTGCTGACTACTGGATCGGGGTGACGGCGAGGGCTTGCCCAGCGCCTCGAAGATTCGGTCGGCTGGTAATTCGCAGGGAACGGACCCGCGACATCACCTTCCTGGAAGG
>JBKPSF010000038.1:0-16750 GCA_046734875.1 Actinomycetota bacterium
TTTGATCGGCGCGATCTGGATACAGTTCGCCTGGTTACTGGAGAGCGAAGGCCGCCACGTGACGTTCTGCAAGCTCCCGGACTGCCGCCGAGTCGTGAGCTTCGAGCCGAGCGAGGATCTCGACGCCGATCCCGACGCGGAGGCCCACGGCAGACGGAAAACGCGCAAGGACAGGGTGTTCTGCAAAGGCCGGGGCTGCAAGCAGAAATACGACTACCGAAGAAAGCAGGGATGGCCAGGGCATCCCTGAGTCCGAGCGCCATCCCGCCTACTACACCAATTACTACACCAACGCGACCAGAAACCGCCCACAGACAATCGCGCACAACCGCGAGCAGGATATCCTGCTTTCCCTTTGTCAATGCGGGTTTCCGTCATCCGACCGCGACCAACGACGTGCGGCCAGAAACAAGCGTTCCGGAATACCTCTCAACGGGGTATCGAGGGTTCGAATCCCTCCTCCTCCGCTTGTCAGCACGTCGCCTGCGGCGCCTTGTCAGCACGCTCCGGCTTCGCCTCCGCTTTCAGGAAGTCGTCTCGGGGCGACGCTCCAAGCATGGGATGTGGCTGCCGCGGGCGGCGATTCTTGGTGCGCGGCCGGGCGAGGCCGTAGCTGGAAAAGCTGACAAGCCGTCAAGCGGAGCGAGGCGACATGCTGACAAGCGAGGCGAAGCCGGAGCGTGCAAAAAGGGGCCGGATTTCTCCGGCCCCTTTTCGGCCACGTGAAGGGGGATGGACAGCCCTCGGTCGTCTACGAGAGACGCAGGGGTTTTTACTGTGCATCCCCCTTCATGGGCCCTGGTTTGGTAGCGCGGGCCTACATCATACCGCGCAACTCGGCAACCATATCCAGTCCCTGTTGCTTGCACAGGTCCTTGGGGCGCATGATCGCCTGCTCGTCCAGCAGGTTGCGGGTCCTGGCCTCCTTCTCGAGATGGCGCTCGATGACGTCTATGGCCCGGTCCACATCCTCGCGGGTAACCTCGCGGGTCTTCTCGTGGGTGATAGTGAGAGTCACTTGTCTTTACACCTCCTTCCCGTCGCAGATTAGACGGAGCTTGTAACGTTTGATCCGCCTTCGCTGACTCCAGAGTAATGGCGTACCAGCGCCCTGTCAAGAAGAATTTTCGGCTTTCGGCGTTGGCCCGCTGGCCGAAGATCCGGCTCTCCTCATCCCACGAAGACGCCACCCACGAGACGGGGCACGACGGGCACCGTGTCCTCAGCCAGGCAGAAGTCCAGGTCCGGCTCGTAGCCGAGGCGCTCGAGCCTCCGCGCGGCGCTGTTGCGCTTGAGCGCGCTCCCGGAGCGCGACAGGTACTTCCCAACGACGCGCCAGGCCCGTTCGTCAAGCTCCGCGCCGCGAGACCGTAGCCTGTGCAGGATCGCCCCGGCCGCGTGCTCGTCTTCGGAGGCGCGGCGACCCTCCCATCCGCACCCGACCACCGCGATCCCTGCCTCATCGTAGGTCCCGTCGGAGAGATGTTCCGCGACGCTTTCTGCGTTGACGAAAGCGCCGGTAAGGATGGCCCGCGCGCCGGCTGCGGCTTCTACGACGCGGGTTCCGTTCGTGGTGGAGAAGGCGACCGCGGAGCCCGGCGGTATGTCCCCAGCCAGGATCTCCGTTGGCGAGTTGCCGAAGTCGAAGCCGGCGACCCTGACGCTGCCCCGCTCCCCGATGCGGAAGTCGGCCGCGACCGATGCGGCTTCTTCGATGGAGGCGACGGGCAAGACGCGGGCGCCCTTCGAGACCAGGACGGCTATAGTGGTGCTCGCCCTGAAAGCGTCCACGACGACCACCACGGAGTCGGTACGGGCGGCGGCCCTCGCCCCCGACGCCCCGCCGGCGTAGGCGGCGATCATGGTCCTCTCCGACACCCGCCGGATTATACCGGGACCGCCGGATGATAGGGAGGCTCTAGCCTCCCTCGCGACCCAGGCCGGCCTCGCGGGCCCTGACGATGGCCTGGGAGCGGTCGGCGACCTGGAGCTTGAGGAAGACGTTGGAGACGTGGTTGCGGACGGTCTTGGCGCTGAGATGCAGGCGGCGGGCGATCTCCTGGTTGCTCATGCCCCTGGCTAGGAGGTCGAGTACCTCTGCCTCCCTGGCGGTAAGCTCGGGGAATGCTTCGGTGGGAGAGACGGTCCTGGCAGAGAAGAAGCCCATGATCCTGGCCGCAATCTCGGGCCCGAAATGGGCCTCTCCCCTGACCACGGCGCCGACCACCTCGAGCACCTCCTCGCCGTCGGCGCCCTTGAGGACGTAGCCGCGGGCGCCCGCGCGCATCGCGGCGAACACCGAGTCGTCGTCCCCTAGCATGGTCACAACGACCACGGCCACCTCGGGGCTTGCAGCGACTATCCTGCGAGTGGCCTCCGTACCGCTCATACCGGGCATCTGGAGGTCCATGAGCGCGACATCGGGCGAGAGCTCGGCGGCCAGCCGCACGGCTTCCTCGCCGTCTGCCGCCTCGCCAACGACCTCGTAGCCCGGCGTCGAGGTGAACATGGCCCGCATCCCGTAACGAAACAGGGCATGATCGTCCACGATCAGAACGCGGATGTTCGACGTTTCAGGCATCGGGCTTCGGGTCGTCGCGGAACGTCGTGCACATCGTGTTTGCGCCCCGGTTATCTTTCGTCAGGCCGTTCGGCTTGGGGTCCTTCTCCTCGTCCTTACCTGATGCCTCCAGAGGCAAGCGGGCCAGAACGCGCGTGCCCCCGGTAGAAACGGCCTCGACGGCCAGCGTGCCCCCCAGTTCCTCGACGCGCTCGCGCATCGAAGAGAGGCCGACGCCGGCTTGCCGGCCCTCGGGAATACCCACGCCGTCGTCTGCGACTTCGAGGGACAAAGCGTCCTCGTCGGGTGAGATCCTTACCCGACAGTTGCGCGCCCCGGCGTGGCGGGAGACGTTGGTGATAGCTTCCTGGGCGATGCGGTAGCAGGCGACCTCCACGGCGGCCGGCAGGGATGGTAGCTCGCCGGGAGCTTCGAGCGAAAAGACCGGCCCCTTTACACGGTCGGCCGCTTCGGGCGCGTTGCCGGTGAGCGGACCGTGCCTGGCGGCCTGCTGGCGGATGGCGTCTACCAGCCCGAGGTCGTCGAGCGCCGGGGGACGCAGCCCGTGAACCACACGCCTTATGTCGCCCACGGCGTCCCGCGTCTGAGCCTTGAGTTCCGAGAGCACGGCGTCGGCCGTCTCGGGGTCCTTTACGAGCGAGCTCCGGGCCGCGTCCAGGCCCAGGGTGAGGCCGCCGAGCGTGGGACCGAGGCCGTCGTGCAGATCGCGCCTGAGGCGGCGACGCTCCTCTTCCCGCGCTGTCACCAGCCGCTCGCGCGAACGCTTCAGGTCGGCGGTGAGGCGGGCGGCGTGGGCGGCGGTGCCCGCCTGCCGTGCCAGGTCTTCCAGGAGCTTCAGGTCCGTGGAGGAGAACTCCTCGCCGGGGGAACGGGGGGAGACCACCAGGCGTCCGACTTCTTCCGAGTGGTGCGCGAGCGGCAGGACGATGGGCTCGCCAGCCGGGGCGCCGAACTCTGCCGTCGTCACGAAGTCGTTTTCCCGTTTCAGGGCGATGGCGGAGTACGGCACCTTCAGCGCCTGGGTCACCGTCTCTACCACGGTTTGGAGGGCCACCTCGGGCGCGAGGGCGGTCTCCAGGCGTTCACCGAGGCGCGAGAGGACGGCGTAGGGGTCGTCGCGCTCGCCGTACATCAGGCGGTTGACGGCCCGCTGCAGCCGGTTGCGGACGGGGGTGAAGAGGACTGCGATCAGGCCCGTCGCGACCACCGGGACGAGAAAGCTCCCCCCCACGCTGGACTGGAGCAACACGCCCGACGCCCCGACCACCAACGCGTAAGAGCCGACGACCATGGCGGTGAGGGTCCCGTACACGAGGGTGCGGTTGATGATCCTTTCTATGTCGTACAGGCGGTAGCGCAGTATCGCTACGCCCACGGCTACGGGAAGGCTAAGGAGGCCGGTCATGATCACCGCAAACGCCGCCCACGATCCACCTATCTCGAATGCGGGGCCTGTAAAGAAGAGGGCAAAAACGAACAGCGCGGCGCCGCAGGTGAACCACAGGAGCTGCTGGCGCTCCCTGCCTCTCGCCCCCTGCAGCCGCACAAACGCGTAGAACACGGAGACCACGCAGCTGATCATCAGGCTCACCTCCCCGAGCCGTCCAAGCGCCGCCACGTCGTCGCCGAGGGGACCTTCTGGCCAGGTCAGCCACCAGAAGGACAGCAATGCTGCCCCACCCACCGCCATCCCTACCACGGCCCACAACATCCGGTCCGGCAGCCTGCCGTCAGGGAAGAACAACACCAGCAACACCGCACCCAACGCTACGGCCGGTCCCACCGTCCACCCCGACACGTGGTGCAAAGCCTCGCCGCCTGGCAGCCCACCCGGATGTGCGAAAAAGGCGTAGTCGGCGTAGGCTCTGCAGGCGGCCAGAAGCTCGAAAACGAGGCCCATGCCGCAGAGAACCCAGCCCACGACGTTACCGGGACGGTTGGAGACGATGAGCGTCCCGACGGTCGGGTACACCAACAACGGCAATCCGGCAAGCACCGTGAAGTCCGGCTCGTAGCGCGTCGGTGACGAGTAGAAGTCGAGAACCAGCGCGAGCACCGCCAGCACAGCGCAGACCGCCCACAGCGACCAGACCAGCCCGGTAAAGAGGCCGGACCCGATCCTCGGTTTCACTTCCCGGCGATCAGAAGATCCCGGGGCGAAGGTCTGCGCTTTCATGGAGGATTCTGATTCCTCGTTTTGCTCTCTGTAGCACAAATAATGATGGCAGCTAACGCGTCCCGGTGCATCCCAAGCCCCACGAATCCTCATGCCGCCTCACGGTCGCCAGGCAGGGAAGGCATCGTAAGCCCAACCGTCGGTCAGCGTGGTCAGACCAGAGCCGTCCGCGTTTATCACCTGGATGTCCCCGTCCTGTCCGGCACCGTCCGAGGTGAAGGCGATGCGGGTGCCGTCAGGCGACCACGCCGGGGGCCAGTGGTCGTTGCCAGGGATGTCCGTCAGGCGGGTCCGGCCCGAGCCATCGGGGTTCATCACGAAGACCTCCTCGTTGTCCCACGTGTCCTTGTCCGGGCCGACGTCGGCGATGTAGGCGATATTCTCCCCGTCGGGAGACCAGGCGGACTCGCTGGCGCCACGAACATCGAGGGTTCTCTTCTCGGAACCGTCGGCGTTCATCACGGAGATCCGCGGGTCGTTCCACTTACCGCTCGTGTAGGCGATGCGGGTGCCGTCAGGGGACCATCCGGGCCAGTCGCCGCTGGCGAGGCGTGTCCGGCCGGAGCCGTCGGCGTCCATCACCCAGATCGAAGGGTCGTCGCCGTAGGCCCCGTAGACGAAGGCGATCTGCTGTCCGTCGGGCGACCAGACGGCACCGCCCTCGTCGATCGGGGTGTTCGTGAGCCGTCTCTGGTCCGAGCCATCCGCGTCCATGGTGTAGAGCTCCCAGTTCCCATCACGGTCCGTTGTGAAGGCGATCCGATCACCGTCAGGCGACCAGGAGGAGAAGCCATCGAGTCCAGGCGAATCGGTCAGGCGCGTCTCGTCAGTACCGTCCGCGTCGATCGCGTAGATGTCGGACTCGAGGTCGCTTTCATCGAAGCTGGTCAGGCGGGTGAAAACGAGGCGTCCCCGCTCGCTAACGAGGCCCTCTTCCGAGCCCCCGGCGCCCGAAAGCCCGCAACCCGACGCGACGAGCAGGACGAGGATCACCGCCAGACCACCGATACGAATAGTCATGGTCAATTCCCTTCCCAATCAAGGATGCCGGGGCGGGCCGCCCCGGCAAGGTGCTTACTTGGCCTGGATCACGCCGCAGGCCACGCGGGCTCCGCTGTTGCCCGTCGGGTCGGTCATCTGATCGTCCTCTGCGGCGTGGATGATGAGCGCCGAGCCGTCGGCGTCGAAGAGGGACCTCGGGCCGTCGAGCAGGCTGATGCGGTCGCTGTCGGCGCGCACGATGCCGAGGCCATTCTCGCGCACCTCCAGGTTGGGCAGGTCTCCGGCGTGCGGCCCGGCAGGGTTCTCGAGCCCGTGCTGCTTCACCTCGGGGTTGAAGTGTCCCCCTGCGGTGGCGAAGGCCGTGGGATCGCACTGCCCGATGGCGTGGATGTGGATGCCATGCCGTCCCGGCGTGAGGCTCCTCGCCCAGGCGTAGACCCTGACCCCCTCCCGTCTCTGGGTCAGGAGCGCTGCCCCGATCGTGTCCCCTTCGGCGTTGACGATCCGCGCGTAGGCGAGCTTCCGGGCGACCTGATCCGCCGTGGCCGCCGACGCGACGATCAGCGACACCATCCCTACTGCCAGGACCAGGATCGCCCCGGCGCCGATCAGGACCTTACTCTTCTGCATGTTCGACAACTCCATCTTCTTCCTCCTGTGCGTTTCCTGCACATCAACTACCGAACAGCCTACGAGGCCCGGTGTCCCGACTTCATGGGTAAAGAGTCCCGAACCGGTCGGGAAAATCCCGTCCCGGTTCGTCCCTGATGAGAGAAAGTCAACAGCCTCGGGAGATACAATGTAGTAGTTGTTTGGCGTTGGATCCAAACCCGAGCGATATCAGGGGGCAGAAGATGAGATACCGTAATCTGGGCGGCACGGACATCGCGGTCTCCGAGGTCGGCTTCGGGGTGTGGACGGTCTCGACCGGCTGGTGGGGCGAGGTTGACGACGAGAGATCCATCAGGCTGCTGAGGCAGGCCCACCAGCGGGGCATCAACTACTTCGACACCGCCGACACCTACGGATCGGGCAAGGGCGAGACGCTCCTGGCCGACGCCTTCGGACACATGCGCGAAGACGTCGTGATCTCGACCAAAATAGGCTACGACTTCTACAACCACACCGCCCGCCGCGGCCAGCAAGAGCGCCCGCAGGTCTGGTCCGAAGACTTCATCCGATTCGCCCTGGAGCAGAGCCTGAAGAGGCTCGGCACGGATTACATAGACTTCCTCCAGCTCCACAACACCAAGATGGACGCCGTAGAAAACGACGATCTCTTCTCCCTAATGGAACAGTTCGAGGAGGAGGGCAAGATCCGTGCCTACGGCGTAGCCCTGGGGCCGAAGATCGGCTGGCTCGAGGAGGGCGTCAAGGCTATGCGCGAGCGCCACATAGACGGCGTGCAGATGATCTACAACCTCCTCGAACAGGACCCTGGCCGGGGCCTGATCAGGGCCGCCCGCGACACAAACACCTCCCTGGTAGTCCGCGTCCCCCACTCCTCGGGCATGCTCGAGGGCCACTACGACGAGAACACAACCTTCGCCAAAAACGACCACCGCCGCCACCGCCCGAAAGAATGGCTCACCACAGGCCTCAAAAAGGTAGAGCAGCTCTCCTTCCTCACCAACTCGGGCGAGCGAACCCTCGGCCAGGCCGCCCTGAAGTTCGTCCTGGCCTCGCCCGAGATCTCATCCACCCTCCCCAACATCTACGGCGAAGTGCAGATAGAAGAGTTCGCCGCGGCCCCGGACACACCCGACCTCACCCCCGACGAACTCTCCCGCATCGCGGAACTGTACGACACGAACTTCGGGTTAGAGAAGCAGTCAGCTACTCAGCATGTCAGCTAGCAAGCAAGAGAAAACCTGAAATGCTGAAGTGCTAAGACGACCAGAGGGAGTCGCAATGACCGAGACAAGGACACGCCGACAAGAAGCCCCCGAAGACAAGCTCCCCGCCCAGTACATAAACTACGTCTTCTTCTCGCTAGATCCCTTGTGGCGCCGGCTGCCGGACGAGGAGCGCCAGCGGGGAAAGCGCGAGTTTTTGGAGGCGGCCGAGGAGCACTCGGGCGAGATGCTCTTGCGGTCGTTCTCGCTCATGGGGCTCAGGGCCGACGCGGACTTTATGCTGTGGAGGATCGGGTACGACCTCGACGCGTTCGAGGGCATGACCGCGGCGCTGCTGAAGACGGGACTAGGTAAGAATCTGCGCGTCTCTTACTCATACTTCGCGCTGAGCCGGCGCTCCATCTACGTGGGCGAGCACACCCCGGGTTTCGAGAACCGCACCTACATCGTGCCCGGCGAGGGCGAGTACCTGTTCGTCTATCCCTTCGTCAAGACGCGGGCGTGGTACCGGCTGCCGATGGAGGAGCGCCAGCGCATGATGAACGAGCACATGAAGATAGGCCGCAAGCATTACCCCGTCAAAAACAATACGGGCTACTGCTTCGGGATAGACGACTACGAGTTCATCCTCTCCTTCGAGGCCGAGTCACCGGAGAAGTTCCAGGACCTGATGATGGAGCTCAGGGAGAGCGAGGCGAGTGCCTACACCGAGCTCGACACCCCCATCTTCACCTGCCGCCGCCGCGGCCTGCCCGAAATTCTGCACAATTTGTGCTGAACGGCCTCCTCGCACTGGAATTGCGGCACCAGGATCAGTATACTGCTTCGCAACGCACCAACCATGGCCGGGAGGCGCCTATCTAGCCTCTCGGCCATTACGTTGGCCGGGCATCCTCCCGTCTGGACGCGGAACTTTCACCCTGTATAATTAATCCCGACATGATCACTCGGATTAATCAGAGCATCGGTACCGGCGCGACGGATCTCGTCGGCAACACGCCTCTTCTGAGGTTGCCTGGCGTCTCTGCGGAGGTTCCAGGTGTGAGCATTTTGGGCAAGGCCGAGTGGCACAATCCCGGTGGGTCTGTCAAGGACAGGCCGGCGCTGTGGATGATCCGGGACGGCGAGAAGACGGGCGCCCTCACGCCGGGGAAGACCATCCTCGACGCGACGAGCGGGAACACGGGCATAGCGTACGCCTGGATCGGGGCCTCCCTCGGCTACAAGGTGAAGCTCTGCATACCGAAGAATGCCAGCGAGGAGCGCAAAAAGATACTGCGCGCCTACGGCGTGGACTTCGTGTTGACCGACCCAGGCGAGGGCTCCGACGGGGCCATCAGGGAGGCGCGGCGGCTCTTTGCCGAAGATCCGGAGCGTTACTTCTACCCGGACCAGTACTCCAATCCTGCCAACCCGCGCTCGCACTACGAGTCTACGGCGCCGGAGATCTGGGATCAGACAGCGGGCGAGGTCACGCATTTCGTCGCCGGCCTCGGCACGAGCGGCACCTTCGTCGGCACGGCGACCAGACTCAAGGAACTCGACCCCGGCATAGAGGTCGTCTCCTTCGAGCCGGACTCTCCCTTCCACGGCCTCGAAGGCATGAAGCACATGGAGAGCGCCATCGTGCCCTCCATCTACGACCCGACGGTGGCGGATCAGAACCTCGCCACGAGGACCGAAGAGGCCTACGAGATGGTCAAGAGGGTGGCGCGGGAGGACGGTATCCTCATCGGCATCTCGTCCGGCGCCGCGGTCGCGACGGCGCTAAGGGTTGCGAGGGAACTGGATTCCGGCACCGTCGTCACCATACTGTGCGACGGGGCCGACAAATACCTCTCCGAGAGCTTCTGGGAGGAGTAGAGTGCCGCTCAAGATAGGCGCGGGGGACGTCGACCGCATCCACGAACACGCGAGAGAAGCTTATCCCGAGGAGTGCGCAGGGGCGCTCGTTGGCATGGACAGCGGCGGTGTCAGGGTCGTCGTGGACGTGTGGCAGGCCGAGAACACGCACGAGGAGGAGCGCAGCCGCAGGTTTCTCATCGAGCCGCTTGCGGTAAAGAAGTTCGAGGAGCGGGCCGAAGAGAAGGACATGGGGTTGCTGGGCTTCTACCACTCCCATCCGGATCACCCGGCCGAACCCTCCGAGTACGACCGCGAGCACGCCTGGCCTGGCTACTCCTACGTCATAGCCTCGGTGAGCGGCGAGAACGTCGAGGACATGCGCTCGTGGACCCTTAGAGACGACCGTTCCGCTTACGACGAAGAGACGATAGTAGGATAAAGGAGTTTTACGATATGCCCAAGGTAAAGATCCCAACTCCCTTGAGACAGTACACCGCCGGCAACCCCGAGGTCGAGGTAGGAGGCGCCACGGCGGGCGAGGCATTGGGTAACCTCGCCTCCGAGCATCCTGACCTCAAGCAGCACCTCTACACCGGCGATGGCAAGCTCAGGTCCTTCGTCAACGTGTACAAGGGCGACGAAGACATCCGTTACCTCGAAGGCCAGGATACGGAAGTCGCGGAGGGCGACGAGCTCTCCATAATCCCCTCCATCGCCGGTGGGCGATGTAGGTAGTTTTTCCACGTTCGATTTATCCGGAAATTTCAGAAGAAGAGGTTTACAAGATGCAGGCAAGACAGCCATTAGTAGAGTCACCCAACGGCGCGATGGAGTTGAGCAATGAGGAGATCGCTCGCTACAGCAGGCACCTCATCATGCCCGAGGTGGCCCTCGACGGGCAGAAACAACTCAAGGCCGCGAAGGTTCTCACCGTGGGCACCGGCGGGCTCGGCAGCCCGCTCGCCCTCTATCTCGCCGCCGCGGGTATCGGGACCATAGGGATCGTGGACTTCGACGTCGTTGACGAGTCGAATTTGCAGCGTCAGATCATCCACGGCACCTCCGACGTGGGGCGTCCCAAAGTAGAGAGCGCCTACGAGAAGATCAAAGACATAAACCCGAACGTCGAGGTGAGGGTCCACGAAGAGGCCCTGACGAGCGAGAACGCCTTCGAGATCTTCGAGGACTACGACGTGATCGTGGACGGCACGGACAATTTCCCGACCCGCTATTTGGTAAATGACGCGTGCGTCCTTCTCGGCAAGCCGAACGTCTACGGCTCCATCTTCCGCTTCGAGGGCCAGGCTAGCGTGTTCTTCGCCGAGGAAGGCCCGTGCTACCGTTGCCTCTACCCCGAGCCACCGCCTCCCGGCCTCGTGCCGAGCTGCGCCGAGGGCGGGGTGCTCGGCATCCTTCCAGGCGCTATCGGCACCATCCAGGCCACCGAAACAGTCAAGCTCATACTCGGCATCGGCGAGCCCTTGATAGGACGTCTCTTGCTCTACGACGCCCTCGGCATGAGCTTCCGCGAGATGAAGCTCAGGAAGGACCCCAACTGCCCGGTGTGTGGCGAGAACCCGACCGTCACCGAGCTCATCGACTACCAGGAGTTCTGCGGCATCCCGCAGGCAAGCGCCGCCGAAGAGGAGAACGGCGTGCCGGAGATAACCGTAACGGAGCTCAAGAGCAAGCTCGACAAAGGCGAGGACGTCAACGTTCTCGACGTGCGCGAGCCGCACGAGTACGAGGTCGCCAATATCGGCGTCAAGCTCATTCCCCTCGGCGAGCTTCCGCAGCGCGTGGCCGAGTTGGATCAGGAAGAGTACTTCGTCGTACACTGCAAGACCGGAGCCCGCAGCGCCAGGGCCGTAAGGCTCTTGCAGGACGCGGGATTCCAGAACGTCTACAACGTCAAAGGCGGCATCACCGCCTGGAGCGAGGAGATCGACCCTAGCGTGCCGAAGTATTAGGTAGGCTACAGGTTTCAGAGCGGGGTCGTTTCGACGGCCCCGCCCTTTCGTACTCCGGAAACAATCGGGCAGAAGTTATACTAACGGCGTATGACCCTCACCGGAGGTTGGCGTGGCTGAGACGAAGATCAGGACGGAGCAACCACCGATGGTGCTGCGCACGCGCCCGGCGCTGGAGATGGACGATGAACAACTCTTCGAGTTCTGCCGAATAAATCGGCAGTGGCGCATCGAGCGCACCGCAGAGGGAGAACTGGAGATCATGCCACCCACCGGGGGAGAAACCAGCGATAAGAACGCGCAGATTACGATGCAGCTGCGCCTGTGGGCCAAACGCGACGGCACCGGCGTCGCCTTTGACTCCAACGGCGGTTTTGTCTTGCCCAACGGCGCGATGCGTTCACCCGACGCCGCGTGGGCGCGACGCGAGCGGCTGGCGGATCTTACTCTCGAGGACAAGCAGCGGTTTCTTCCTCTGTGCCCGGACTTCGTGATCGAGCTTCGTTCGCCTTCAGAGCCACTGGCCTCTATCGAGGCGAAGATGCGCGAGTACATCGAGAACGGGGCACGGCTCGGATGGCTGATAGATCCGGTGGAGCGCAAAGTCCACGTCTACGGGCCAAATGGTCGGGCCGAGATCCTGGACAAGCCAGACAACGTGCCGGGGGATCCCTTACTCCCCGGCTTCGTCATCGGCCTCAAACCCATCTGGGAACCCGGTTTCTAGTTGCTGCCCGATCTACCCCTCGTCTTCGACGGCCACAACGATACGCTGCTTAACCTCCACCTGCCCGACCGCGGCGAAGGCCGATCCTTCTTCGAGCGGAGCGACCTTGGCCACATCGACCTTCCACGTGCCCGTGAAGGCGGCTTCGGCGGCGGGTTCTTCGCGTGCTACACGCCCAACCCGGATGACGACGGCTGGACCGAGGAGTCGGCGCTTACTGTTACCGATGGCGGTTACAAGGTATCGGACGCGCCACCGCTCGACCCTGTGTACGCCAGGAATTTCTCTGATGGGCTCGTTGCTTCTCTGTTCGGGCTGCAATCCGAGGGCGGACTCAGGGTCGTGCGGACGGCCGAGGAGATCGAAGGATGTCTGCACGACGGTATGGTGATCGCCATCCTGCACTTCGAAGGCGCCGAGAACCTGGGCCCGGACCCCGGTGCGCTCGAAGGATTTTACGACGCTGGTCTCCGCTCGCTCGGGATCGTGTGGAGCAGGCCGAACGCCTACGCGCACGGCGTCCCTTTCAAGTTTCCATCTTCTCCGGATACTGGTCCGGGCCTGACCGATGCGGGCAAGGATCTCGTCCGGGAGTGCAACAGGCTGGGCGTCCTCGTCGACCTCTCCCACCTGAACGAGAAGGGATTCTGGGATGTGGCAGCGCTCTCCGATGCGCCGCTCGTGGCTACGCACTCGAACGCCCACGCCCTCTGCCCCGCCTCGCGCAACCTGACGGACGCTCAGCTCGACGCCATCAGGGACTCGGACGGGATGGTCGGCGTGAACTTCGCCGTCGGCTTCCTGCGCGAGGACGGCGGCGAGTCGGAGGATACGCCGTTGGAAACGGTGGTGCGGCACGTTGACTACCTCGTCGAGCGCGTCGGCATCGACCGGGTCGGTTTCGGCTCGGACTTCGACGGGGCGAAGGTTCCAGGGGAACTCGGGGACGTGGCGGGCCTTCCCAAGCTGCTCGCCGCCCTGCGCGACTCCGGCTACGACGACGCCTCGCTGAGGAAGCTGGCGCACGAAAACTGGGTCAGGGTGCTGCGGGCGACCTGGACTGAGTAGCGCTCATGGACCGGGCGGGAGCGTCAGGGTGAATCTGGCCCCTCCCCCGTCGGCATTCCTGGCGATCAGGTCGCCGCCCTGGGCGCGGGCGAGGTCGCGGGCTATGGCGAGGCCGAGGCCGGTACCGCCTCCCGAGGTGCCCCTGCTCCTGGCAGCGCTGTGCGTGTCGGCCCTGTAAAAGCGCTCGAAGATGCGGCTCAGGCTCTCGGACGGGATTCCAGGTCCCGTGTCCGTGACGGTTGCTTCGATGCGTTTTTCGGCGAGGTGGCCTTCGACCGTTATGGTTCCTTGTTGTGGTGTGAAGCGGAGGGCGTTGTCCAGGACGGCGGCGAGGATCTGGCCCGTCCGCTGCGCGTCGCCGCGCGCGGGTAGCTTGCCCGAGTGCTCCACCTCCAACTTCTTGCCCTCGGCGACGGCGCGTGCGGCGAAACGTTCCGATGTCTCGGAGAGGACGAGGGCCAGGTCGAAGGGTTCGCGGTAGACGGAGACCTTGTCTGCGTCGAGGCGCGCCAGGAGCAGGAGGTCGGAGAGGATGGCGCTCATCCTGTCGGTCTCTCCGAGCAGGTCGTCGACCAGCTCGCGGTTGTCTTTTGCGTTCTCCGGGACATCGAGGCCGCGGGAGAGGACCTCGGCGTCGGCCCGGATCAGGGTCAAGGGCGTCTTGAGCTCGTGGGAGGCGTCGGCGATGAACGTCCTCTGTCTACCGAACGCCTCCTGGACCGGACGCATCGCCCGCCGCGACATAAACAGGCCGCCGGCAGCGGCCAGCACGAGCGCCCCGAGGCCCGTGAGAACAAGCACCCGGACCAGTCGCTCGACGGGATCCAGCACCGCCCGGCGCGACTGGGCGGCCTGGGCGATCGCGACCACGTCTCCCCGTTCCCCGGATTTCTTTACGGGGATGGTCATTACGCGCACCGGGCCGCCCGGTCCGGGCATGGTCTCGCTTATCGTCTCGCGGACCTGCGCGGCCCTGCGCGCGGCGTCGGCGTAGGGGAGGCCCAAAGAGAAGGACGTCACGTTTAGATCCCCGTAGGTAGAACCGTCAGGCAAGAGCACGACCACCGCCACGTCGTACGTGGTCGTCGCCTGGACGCCGTACTTGTCTTCGCCGTGGAGCACGGTGTTCGCCTTGTCCTCGGCCTTCTGCAGCAACAGGTCGTCCTGCTGCTTGCTGGCCCGCAGGTAGAAGCTGAACACCACGACGGCCCCGAAGACGAGCAGGATGAGGGCGAGTATGCCAACGTAGCCCGCCGTCAGCCGCTTCCTGATGTGGTCGAACATCAGCGCGGTTGCGGCTCGAAGGTGTAGCCGACGCCGCGAACGGTCCGGATGTGGGAGACGCCGCCATCGCGGTCGAGCTTCTTGCGCAGGTAGGAGATGTAGAGGTCGACCACGTTAGCGTAAACCTCGGGCGAGCCGCCCCACACCGTGTCGAGCAATACCGAGCGGGTGAAGACCTGCCCGGGCCGCTGCAGCAACGTGGCGAGCAGCGCGAACTCCTTGGCCGTCAGATCCACGGTCTCTCCCCCGTGGCGCACCACGTGGCGCACGGGGTCGAGCGTGACATCGCCAGCCTCGAGAACCGCGCCCTCCTTCTCCGCGCCCCAAGGACGGCGGGTGAGGGCGCGGACGCGAGCGAGCAGCTCGGGAAATGCGAAAGGCTTCGAGAGGTAGTCGTCGGCGCCGGCGTCGAGGCCTTCCACGCGGTCTTCGATCTGATCTCTTGCCGTCAGCATGATCGCAGGCGTGCCGACCTCGGCGGCCCTGAGCCTCTTGACCAACTGAACGCCGCTCACCTCCGGGAGCATCCAGTCCACGATCACGAGGTCGAACTGCTCGGCCAGGGCCCGAACGAGCGCCTGCCGGCCGTTGGCCTCCGTCTCGACCGCGTAGCCCTCCTCTTTGAGGACGCGTGAGATAAGCCGCGCCAGCTTCGCTTCGTCCTCTACCACCAGAATCCGCATCGTCTGCGTATTATCGCCCCTGTGCGACGGTCCTGCCCTCAGTGCGTACGTTCCTGTGAAAACCCTCATGAACCGCAAAGGCTCCTCACATACTGGAGATGCAGACTGAGGGGGACCACGTTACACGAGGAGGAGAGATGGCGACTAGTACGACAACCCACAAGGAGGCGGAGGCCCCGAGGCTCCTCGCAGCGTACATGGCACGCATAGGAAAAGGCCGCCTGCTTAGCCCCGAGGAGGAGGTGGAGCTGGGACGCAGGGCCCGCTCGGGCGACCGCGACGCCCGCAGGCGGCTCGTCGAGAAGAACCTCAGGCTCGCCGTATCGGTGGCCAAAAAGTACCGCGGGCAGGGTCTTCCCTTCGAGGACCTCATCCAGGAAGGCAACATCGGGCTGATGAAAGCGGTGGACAAGTTCGACCCTGAGAAGGGCAATCGCTTCTCGACATACGCGACGTGGTGGATCAGGCAGTCCATCCAACGCGCCATCGGAGATAAGGGGCGCGAGATCCGTCTCCCCGCCCACATGAACGAGAAGCTCCGCAAGGTCCGCAAGGCCCAGGGCGAACTGATCGCGGAACTCCACCGCGAACCGACCCCTCAGGAGACCGCGACCCGGGTCGGGTGGGAGACCGACAAGGTCAGGACGGTCCTCGAGGCGGTGCCCGATGTCTCCAGCCTGGACCAGCCCCTGGGTCCCGAGTCCGGCGCCCACAGGCTGGGAGACTTCGTGGAAGAACAGGGACCCGGGGACCCCGGGAAGAATTTGCAACTACACGAAGCCATGAGGCGCTTGCCCGAGCGCGAACGCGACGTGCTGGTGAACCGCTACGGCCTCGACAACGACAAGAAGGCGAGCGTGCGGGAGCTCTCGGCGAGGCTCGGCATCTCCGAGAAGGCCGTCAGGCGGGTGCAGCGCAGGGCCGAACAGCTACTGAGGACGCTACTTGAGTCGGGGCCGCGAGGGGGCGGCCTCGGGGAGGTGACGATATGAGGAGGCACGGTATGCAACGCTCCTACCTGGTGCCGCTCACGGTTCTGGTCGTGCTGGCTTTCGTGCTCGGGGTCGTCTACTTCGACCCCGGCACGGGAAATAGTCAGACCGCGGAGCCGATAAGATCCGCCCCGCAGGACATCCCGGCCGACGAACCCGTGGCAAGGGTCGCCTCCGTGCTCAGCCCTTCCGTGGTGCAGATAAACGTCTCCGGCGTCCAGCAGACGCCCTTCGGGGCGCAGAACGAAGAGGGCATAGGGAGCGGTGTGATCTACCGCCCCGACGGCTACATCATCACCAACAACCACGTCGTAGAGCACTCGAGCGATGTCGAGGTAGCCTTCGCCGACGGCTCCACGGAGCAGGGGCGGGTGGTCGGTACGGACCCGACCACGGACATCGCCGTCTTCAAGGTGGACCGCACCAACCTCCCCGCCGCCAGCTTCGCCAGCGGAGACCCCATAGTCGGCCAAATGGCGGTGGCCGTGGGTAGTCCATCGGGCTTCGAGTCCACGGTCACGTCGGGTATCGTCAGCGGCACGGGGCGCGAGGTCCCGGCCCAACTC
>JBKPSF010000039.1:0-5885 GCA_046734875.1 Actinomycetota bacterium
TGAGGCCCGCCGTGACGCTCACTGCTCCGGCAACGTCCAGCCGGGGAGGGGCCGTTTCGTCGCGGCTCTCGGAGATCAAGAAGGGGGCCAGCGCCACCCCCGCAAGCCCGACCGGCAAATTGACGAAGAACACCCACTCCCACCCCAGGCTCCCGGTGAGAATGCCCCCCAGCAACCAGCCCGTCGCGCCGCCGCCGGCCGCGGCGGCCGTCCACACGCCGAGCGCGCGCCCGCGCCCCTCGCCCTCGGGAAAGGCAGCGGTCAGCGAAGAGAGCGCGGAGGGCGCCACGATCGCCGCGCCCAGCCCCTGCGCGATGCGCCCGAGCAAGAGCGCGAGCGGTGAAGTAGCCAGCCCACACGCCAACGAAGCCGCGGTAAACACGGCGAGCCCGACCATGAACAGCCGCCGTCTCCCCCACAAGTCCGCCGCCCGGCCCGCGAGCAACAGGAACCCCCCGAAAACCAGCGTGTAAGCGGAGATCACCCACTGCAACCCGGCCCGCGAAAACCCGAGATCCCGCTGTATCTCAGGTAACGCTATGGCCACGATGGTCGCGTCCAACACCACCACAAACTGCGCCACACACAACAACCCAAGCGCCGCCCACCGTCGCCCCTGTTTGTTTCTACCAAAGCTTTTCATGGTGGTAACAGGGTACCCGTAGCCTGCGGTAGTTTAAACCGGTAAAATAGATTTTGATGGAAACACCCGGATACATCGAGAGATTACGGGTAGTTGGGGGAAACCTCGCGCTAGACTTCGTCAACACGGAGGACGGTGACCCGCCCGAGGAGTGTTTACGGGGTTATGGGGATCTCGTGGCCTGGAGCGTGTGGGTCGGGCTGATATCTGCCGAGGGGGGTGATCTTCTGGCGGGCGAGGCGGAGCGCAGGCCCGAGGACGCGGAGGCGGCCTACCGTGATGCCCTGGCGTTGCGTGGGGCGCTCTACGGCGTTTTCCGCGCCGTCGCGGAGGGCGGGGATGTTCCTGAGCGGGATCTCGAGACCCTACGCGGGTACGAGCGGGAGGCCCTTTCGCGGGGGAGGCTCGTGCAGGGCGACGGAGGTTTCGGCTGGCAGTGGGAGGACGGGCGGGATCTCGCCGGGATGTTGTGGCCCGTTGCCCATGCGGCCACGCACCTCTTGACGGCGGGGGATCTAGACCGGCTCAAGCTTTGCGCCGGTTGTTACTGGGTCTTTCTAGACGCCAGCAGGAACCACAGCAGGCGCTGGTGCACCATGGAGGTGTGCGGCACGGACGAGAAAAAACGCCGCTACGTAGCAAAACGTGCCGCCAAACGCGGCCACGCCTGATGGCATGGTTTACGTGTCAAGCCTCATGCAAGGCGCCCTAACGCCGGACCACGGGCATCAGTAGCCGTCCGGGCTAGAGAAAGGCGGCGGGACCGGACCAAAGTCCAGCCCCGCCGTGTTGCGGCTATTCCTGGTGTTTTACAACAGCCGGCGGCCAAAAAGCTGACTGCTGACTTGCTCACCGCTGAAAGCTAAACCGCCTGCCCCTCAGCCTCCTGCTGCTCCTCGCGCCTGGCGCCGATCGCGAAGATGATGGCGGCAACCCAGACGGCGATGATGGCGATGAAGGCCACGGTAGAGAGGCTGGACGAGAGCCCGACGGCCGAGAAGAACGTGTTCGCGTTGACGACCAGAATGAACCCGCCAACGGCGGTGCCCATGATGCGGGTCGGCAGTATGCGCACGATGTAAGCGGCGACCGGGGCGGCAATCATACCGCCGAGGAAAAGGGCCCCAACGATCGTCCACGGCACCTCCGCCAGGCTAAGGCCGAACAAGAACCCGATGCTCGCGCAGACGGCGATCACAAACTCGCTGGTGTCGACGGTGCCGATGATCTTGCGCGGCTCCATCCGTCCGGAAGAGAGCAACGTCGGCGTGGCAATGGGACCCCAGCCACCGCCGCCGAAGGCGTCGAGGAACCCGGCCACAAAGCCGAGCGGGCTCAAGAACGCCCGAGGAACGGGCCTTACCTCGACGGGACGCTCAGTCCTCCTGAACGCGAACCGGCTGAGCACGTAGATCCCGAGTATGAACAGGAACACGGCAACAGCGGGCTCCACGTATCCCGCCGTCGTCTCCAGTGAGGACGCCCAAATCAGCGACAGAGCCCCCAATAGCGCACCGACCCCGCCAGGGACGGCGAGCCACACTATCTTGGACCAGTCCACGTTGCCGAAGCTGGAGTGCGAAATCCCCGAAACCGCCGTCGTCCCTATCTCCGCCATGTGTACGGCCGCCGATGCCAGCGCAGGCGCCACACCAGCCGCCAACAATACCGTGGTCGAAGATACCCCGTATGCCATCCCCAACGACCCGTCTACCAGCTGGGCAACGACACCAGCTAGAGCCAGCAACAAAAAGTTCTTCATCTACCACTACCTCCCTGTTCGTACTTTGCCTATAACACTTACTTTGTCTATTACTATTGTTCACTTTGCTGGAACGGTAAGGACTGTATAGCGCGAGGCACGAAGTGTCAAGGGTTTAGCGGGAGTTCTTTAAGGTTTTTTAAGACCTCCCGCGGCGTGCTGGGCGGGTCTCAGACGACCCGGCTCGAGGAGGGCTCTGTGGCGAGGCCCTTTTGCTCCTGGCGGTTGACACGGATCGAGAAGACGACAGCGGCGATCCAGACGGCAACTATGAGGATATAGATCAGGATGGCGAGGGCGCCGCTGACGCCGACGGCCTCCAAAAACGTCTTCATGTTGGTGACGAGGATGAGGCCGCCCACGGCGCTGCCGAGGATGCGGGCCGGCAGGATACGCACGATGTAGGCAGCGATGGGGGCTGCGATAACGCCACCGAGTAGCAGAGCGCCCACGACGGTCCAGGGTATATCCGCGAAGCTCAGGGCGAAGAGGAACCCGATGCTCGCGCTGAGGGCGACCAGGAACTCGCTGGTATCGACGGTACCGATGATCTTACGCGGCTCCATGCGTCCGGAAGAGAGCAGCGTCGGCGTGGAGATGGGCCCCCATCCCCCACCGCCAGCGGCGTCGAGGAAACCGGCGATCAGGCCGAGCGGAGCGAGGAAGGTCCTGGGAACGGGCCTTACCTGAACGGGACGCTGGCGCCGCCGGAAGGAGAAGCGGGCGAGCACGAAGATGCCCAGGCTGAAGAGGAAGATCGCGACTATCGGCTCGGCCGCCTCGGCGGTGATGAACGCGCTCAGCACGACCGCGCCAAAGAAAGCCCCTATCGCCCCTGGTATGGCCAGAGGCCACACTTTAGACCAGTCCACGTTTCCGAACCGCCAGTGGGACGTGCCTGATGCCGCCGTCGTGCCCACCTCGGCGATGTGCACGCTCGCCGACGCCAATGCCGGCGTGATGCCAACCGCCAACAACAGGCTCTGCGACGTCACCCCGTAGGCCATGCCGAGAGATCCATCAACCAACTGCGCGATCAAACCCACAATCGCCAACAATAGGAAATTAGCCACTTTCCGAAGACCTCCCCATTCTTCAGTTTGTTCACTTCATGGGTAGAACTTGTGCACCATAAAGCACAAGAGGTCTCGCGTCAAGCGTCTCAGCCCGCTTCGGCCTACGCTTGTCAGCACGGCGCTTCGCGCCTTGTCAGCACGCTCGGGCTTACGCCCTCGCTTGTCAGCACGGCGGCTCCGCCGCCTTTCAGCTTTCTTGCCGTTACGGCCTCGCCCGGCCGCGCCCAACGATTCGCCGCCCGAGGCGGTCGGGTCCGACGCTCGAAGCTACGCCCCGAGACGACTTTGCTGAAAGCGAGCCCGAAGGGCGAAGCGTGCTGACAAGGCGCGAAGCGCCGTGCTGAAGGCTCTATGGGCTTGGGACCGAGTCTTTGGTGGGCGAGCTTTCTGTGGTTTCATCGAAAACCCTGCTGTGCACCAGGCGAACGTGGACGGGCTTTCCGGCTTCGAGGTTCAGTCGCCTGGCGTCTTCGCGGGTAACCTGGGCCCAGAGTTTGCGCCCGTCCTTCATGGCCAGCTCGACCCTGACTTCGAACCCTAGGTAGACCAGGTGCTCCACCTCGGCCTCGGAGGTCGAGCCGTTGGCGTTCAATTGTATCTCTATGTCGTGTGGACGGACGTAGGTGTTCCCGAGCCTGTTCACCGGACCGATAAAGCTCATGACGAACTCGCTGGCCGGCTGCTCGTAGAGGTCCTGGGGTCCTCCGACCTGCTCTATCCTGCCGTGGTTCATGAGGACGATGCGGTCGGAAACCTCCATCGCCTCTTCCTGGTCGTGGGTAACGAGGATGGTGGTCACGTGCAGGTCGTCGTGCAGGCGGCGCAGCCAGGCCCTGAGCTCCTGGCGGACCTGCGCGTCGAGGGCGCCGAAGGGCTCGTCGAGGAGGAGGACCTGGGGCTCGACGGCGAGGGCGCGCGCCAGGGCCATACGCTGGCGCTGGCCCCCCGAGAGCTGTGTCGGGTAACGCTCGGCGAAGCCTTCGAGCTGCACGAGCTCCAGTAGCTCGTGAACGTTCTTTCTGATGACATCTTTGGGATGCTTGCGGATCTTCAGGCCGAAGGCCACGTTCTCGAAGACCGTCATGTGCTTGAAGGCGGCGTAGTGCTGGAAGACGAAGCCGACGCCGCGTTGTTGCGGCGGCACGCCCGTCTTGTCTTCGCCGGAGATGATGATCTGCCCCGAGTCAGGATCTTCGAGGCCCGCTATTGCGCGCAGCAGCGTGGACTTGCCGCTGCCGCTCGGTCCGAGCAGCGCGGTCAGCGAGCCGGTGGGTGCCTCCACCGAGACGTCGTCGAGGGCCACGAAATCGTTGAAGCGTTTAGAGACGTTGCGGGCGTCGATCCCCATCAGCGGTCCTCCCTGGGTTCGAAGAGGTTGGTAAGGAGCAGGGTCGCTATGGCGATCACGGCCAGAACCACCGAGGCGGCGTAGCAGCCCACCAGGTCGAAGTTCTGGAAGCGGTCGGCCACGTAGACGGTCATCGTCTCCGTGAGGCCGCTGATCTTCCCCGAGACCACGCTCACCGCGCCGAACTCGCCTATGGCGCGGGCTGTGGTGAGGACTATGCCGTAGGCCACGCCCTGCCTTATGGCTGGCAGCGTTATCAGGCGGAAGGTCTGGAACGGGGAGGCGCCTAGAGTGGAGGCCGCCTGCTCCTGCTCGGTCCCTATCTCGCGCAGCACCGGCATAACCTCGCGCACCACGAAGGGCAGCGAGACGAAGATGGTGGCGAGCACTATACCCGGCGTGGAGAAGACGATCCTGATCCCGTACTCCGCAAGCCAGGCGCCCACCGGGGAGGTGAGGCTGTAGAGGATCAAGAGCGAGAGCCCGACCACGACGGGCGAGATGGCGAGCGGCAAGTCTAATATGGCATCTAGAAAGTTGCGGCCGCGAAAACGGTGCCGGACCAACACTATGGCGCAGACTATGCCGAAGACGGTGTTGCACGCCACGGCGATGGTGGCGACCAGGATGGTCAGCCACAGGGCGTGCAGGGCGTCCGGGGTCGTCACGGCCTGCCAGGCGGCCACGACGCCGTCCTCGAAGGCGCGGGCGAAGACCATGGCGACGGGGAAGACCAGCAGTAGCGCCAGGTATCCCAGGGCCACGAACCTGAGGCTTAGCCTAGCGGTCATGGCGCCTCCCCCACCGGTTGAGCGCGTTCAGCCCGATCAGGATCAAAAGGGAGAGGGCAAGAAGCAACACGGAGACCGCCGCCGCCCCTGCCACGTTGTCGGTCTGGATCTGGTTGTAGATGAAGACCGAGGCGACCTCGGTCTTGTAAGGCAGGTTCCCGGAGATAAGCACTATCGAGCCGAACTCTCCCACGGCGCGGGCGAAGCTCAGGGCTGCACCCGAAAGTACGGCGGGCAGCAAATTGGGAAAGATGACCCTCCGGAA
>JBKPSF010000040.1:0-6389 GCA_046734875.1 Actinomycetota bacterium
GCGACGCCTTCGGGGACGGGGATCTCCGTCGCGCTCTCCCTTATGCCGAAGAACTCCTCGAAGTGCCTGTACCCTACGTTCTTGGCGTCGTGGTTGCCCATCGCGTAGATGACGTTCGGGCACTCTATCCTGTCGAAGTACCCTCTAGCCTCCGCGAACTCCCAGCGGTAGCCCTCCATCGTCAAGTCCCCGACGATGGCCACGAGGTCGGGCGCGAGAGCGTTGCTCTCCTCGATGGTGGCCTCCAGAAGGTCCGGCCTGAACAACCCCGAGCCCACGTGCACGTCCGACATCTGTACTATCCTCATGCTCCTCCGTCCGTGTAGCGGATCTGGCAACGGGCTTCCCGGCGCGCCCCACAGGGTAGCGTGAGACCCGAACGAACGCCAGCTTGCCCGGTACAAGGGCCGCACGTAATACAATACCCTCTCCAGACATGATTCCAGGGGAGGCGAGAGACGTGCAAAAGAGCAATACGCTACGGTCGCCCCGGACGCTTCTGGCACTGCTCGTGGCCGTGGCCATAGTCGTGGCCGCCCTGCTCGTCGTGCTGAGCCAGCTAGGCGGCTCGGGGGGCGGTTCGGCCGGAGACGTGGGCGAGTTCTACTCGGGCATTCCGCAGGATGGGACGACCCTCGGTGAGGGCGCAGCCCCGGTCACCCTGTACCTCTACGAGGACTTCCAGTGTCCCTTCTGCGGGAAGTTCGACCGTAAGATGTTCCCCGACCTCGTCGACGACTACGTCAGGGACGGGCAGGTCAAGGTTGTCTCGGAGACCATGGCGTTCCTCGGCCCCGACTCCATCACGGCGGCGCGGGCGGCTTTCGCCGCAGGGGAGCAGAACCACTACTGGCCCTACCACACCCTGCTCTTCGAGAACCAGGGCGAGGAGAACAGCGGCTACGTCACGGACGAGTTCCTGAGAAACCTCGCCGAACAGACCCCCGGCCTCGATGTAGAGAAGTGGGATGACCAGCGCGCGGGCAACTCCTTCACAAAAGAGCTCGGAGCCGTCCAGGCCAAAGCCCAGGCCCAGGGCGTAAACTCGACGCCCACCCTCATCTTCGAGGGGCCGAACGGGCAGGTGAAAATAGACAGGTTGACCGACTACGGCCAGATCTCCGCGGCCGTAAACAAGGTGGATGGCTCCTAGAGCTAGGGAAAAAAGGCGGTACACGGCTCCCCGTATCCTGCTCCTCGTGCTGGCGGTGCTGGGAGTCGTGATCAGCGCCTACCTCACCTGGACCCACTACGCCGGCCTGACCCCCGTCTGTACCGGAAGCGGCGAAGGCTGCGAAACCGTGCAATCCAGCCGCTACGCATCGCTCCTGGGAATACCCGTGGCCCTGCTCGGCCTCATCGCCTACGGCGGCCTCGTTTTTTCGGCAGCCCTGTGGAGAGAGACCGGCATCTACCTCGGGCTCCTCATCTCGCTCGTCGGCACGCTCTTCAGCGCCTACCTCACCTACCTGGAAATATTCGTTATAGGAGCCCTGTGCCAGTGGTGCCTGGCGAGCGCCGCGATCATGGTAGCGGCCCTGGTTTGTACTACTTTAGCGGCGCGCCCACTACTGCAGGAACGGTAGGGGCACCACTCTGGCCCGACATCACCCCATCCACCGCTGAAATGCTGTAGTGCTGACAGGCTGACTAGCTGAATTGCTGACCTGCTAGAAACTCCCTGGCCTTATCGAGTTGACTCTCTACCGAATCAGGAGACGTGGAGCCGGCGGATCGCTTGTTCCGCACGCTGCCACGCGGCGAGAGCAATTCGTGGGGTAGATCGGCAAGCGCTGGATGCTCCGCTGCGAGTTCCTCTTGCGTGACGTTCTCCAGCGACATGTTCAGCTCCTCGCAGCGTTTGACGAGTTTTCCGACGACGTGGTGCGCCTCCCTGAAAGGCACTCCGTTCGCCGCCAGGAAATCGGCTAGTTCCGTGGCGAGCGCGAACCCGCCGGCGGCGTCTTCCATTCGCCCACCGTGGAAGCGGGCCGTGCGAAGCATCTCGGGGAGGACCGTGAGCATGGGTAGCACCGAGTCTACGGCGTCGAAGAGGGGTTCCTTGTCCTCCTGGAGGTCTTTCGAGTACCCGAGCGGGAGGCTCTTGAGCGTGATCATTAGCGCGTTCAAATCCCCTATGAGGCGCCCGGCTTTGCCACGCATCAGCTCGTAGGCGTCGGGGTTCTTTTTCTGGGGCATGATGGAGGAACCGGAAGAGTACGCGTCGTCGAGGGTGGCGAAAGCGAACTCCGCGCTGGTCCACAGCACCCACTCCTCACCGAGCCTGCTCAGGTGCAACCCTAGCACGGCGCACGCGTAGAGCAGGTCCAGCGCGAAGTCGCGGCCGGAGACGGCGTCGAGAGAGTTGAAGAACGGCTCCATACCGAGTTCTCTGGCGGTGAGTTCGGGATCTATGGGGTGCGGCGTGCCCGCGAGCGCTGCCGCCCCGAGCGGCGAGACATTGGCGGCCTCGCGCGCCGCCTCGAGCCTCCCGACGTCCCGCCTGAGGGCCTCGAAGTGGGCGAGGAGGTGATGGGAGAGCAGGATGGGTTGGGCGCGCTGGAGGTGCGTGTAGCCGGGGAGGATGAGGTCCCTCTCACGTTCTGCCACCTCTACAAGCGCCTGCATAGCGTCGAACACGGCGTCGCGTATCTCGCCGGCTGCGTCCCTGACGAAGAGGCGCACGTCGAGGGAGACCTGATCGTTCCTGCTCCGCCCCGTGTGCAGCTTGAGCGCCACTTCGCCCACGACCTCCCTCAGCCTGCGCTCGACCGCCGTGTGAACGTCCTCGTCGGAAACGTCCCACGAAAACTCGCCAGCCTCGACCTCCCTGAGAACCGTTTCGAGCCCCCTTACCAGCTCGGCAGACTCCCGCTCCGAGACGATCCCGCACGCCCCTAGCATCCTGGCGTGGGCGATGGAACCCTTTATGTCGTAGAGCGCGATACGGACGTCGAAGGGGATGGAGGCGTTGAGGCGTTCGAAGGCCTCGGCCGGTGAGGCCCCGAACCTTCCGCCCCAAAGGGGACTGTTTTCTCGCTCGTTCACGGGGATGCAGTTTAGTCTACTTGCCGCGGGGAATCGTCAACCTCTGTCGGGGCCAGCGAAGAACGCCTTTATATAGCCGTTCACGACGATGAGCGTCGATGCGGATGGTACGTGCCGGCAACCTTCCAGGCATTCGGCGCGGACGAGGTTGGGGAAGATCTCCCGCGCCCGCGGCAGAACCGACCTGGCGGGGAAGAACACGTCTTCCTCCGACGCGAACACCGCCACGGGCCCTTCGAAGCTCTGGAGCTCTTCTTCGGTTGCCATCCTGGGCAGGGCGGCGTCCAATCTTACGTTGCGGTAGATCGCACCCAACTGAAGGACTACAGGGTCTTCGAGGTCGGTCAGGATGGGCCTCGCAGCGCGCAAGAGCCGCTCGCCCGTGGGCCTGAGGCGGTAGCCGATCATCGGCAGTGCCACCTCGACGAGCATGCGCGAGATCCTGCCCGAAGCCACGCCGGCGGGCGAGACGAGCGCCGCCCGCGAGATGCGCTGGGGTGCATAGCCCATCAACCGTATCGCGACGCCGGCACCGTAGGATAGTCCGACGACGGGCACCCTTTGCAGGCCGAGCCCGTCGAGCAGGTCTTCGGCCCACAGGGCGTGATCCTCGCCTTTCGGGGAGAGCCGGGTCTGGGCGCTCTTGCCAGGCTGTCCGATCAGGTCCGGCGAGTAAACGAGGTACCGCTCGGCGAGCCGCAAAAACCACCGCAAACAGGTGGGGTTGAAGAAGTTCCCACCTGCCAAGAACAAAGCGGGCTGGGCGTCCTCGGGCCCGACGGCGAGCACGTGGGTATCGCCGTAGCGCGTGCCGACCGTGACGCTCCTGTATCCGGGACCAAGCGCCGCCAGGGCTTCGTCGTAGAGCGCGAGGATCTCCGCTCCCCCCTCGGGGCTCTTGTAGATAGAATCTGGCAACTTATCCTCCGCGTGCCGCACGGGTGGGCGTATTACGTGGCGGCCTTCCCGTGGCCCGTCTTCAGGTATTGCCTTACGGCGGCCTTAATGGTGGAGAGGCCCAGGGTGGCGTGCCTGGTGCGGTTGCCTATTATGTCCCTACCGATAGAGTCGATCAGCCCCTCGTAGTCTTCCGTGAGGATCTCGTCCATGGCGAGGTCCTCTTCCAGGATGCGGTCCACCACGATGGAGGTGGCGCCCATGCTTATGGTGTCACCCTGGCCCGTCCATGAAAGGGCCTCTACCCGGCCGTTGCCGTTGCCTTTGAGGTAGATGGTGACGGACCCTCCGCAGTCGGGGCTACCCCCCGGCACTACCACATCGGCGCTTTCGAGAGTCCCCATGTGCCGGGGGCTCTCGAAGTGCTCGACGAGCAACGCTACGCGGCTCTTGCGATCCAACCTTTACCTAGCGCTCTATCGGGGCGCGGACGAGGTTGCCCCACTCGGTCCACGAGCCGTCGTAGTTGCGAACCTTGTCGTAGCCGAGAAGGTAGGAGAGCACGAACCAGGTGTGGGAAGAGCGCTCCCCGATCCTGCAGTAGGCTATGACGTCGTCGCCGCCCGCGAGGCCGGCCTCGCCCTCGTAGATCCCACGCAGCTCGTCTGCGCTCTTGAAGGTCCCGTCTTCCCTGACCGCCCGTGCCCACGGCACGTTCGCGGCCCCCGGGATGTGCCCGCCCCGCAAAGCGCCCTCCTGGGGATAGTCCGGCATGTGCAGCAGCTCTCCGCTGTACTCGCCCGGGCTCCTCACGTCGACGAGCGGCCCGCTGGTGTCTAGATGCTTATCGACGTCCTCCCTGAAGGCCCGAATCTCGGCGTCGTCCCTCTCCGGTACCGGGTACTCGGCCCTCGGGAACGAAGGCACTTCCTGGGTCATCTCGCGGCCCTCGGCCTCCCACTTGACCCTTCCGCCGTCCATGACCTTGACGTTGTCGTGGCCGAAGAGCCTGAAGACCCAGAGGGCGTAGGTGGCCCACCAGTTGTTCCTGTCCCCGTAGAAGATGACCGTGGTGTCTGGCGAGATGCCCTTCTCCGCCATCAGGTTCGCGAAGTGGTCGGGATCCAGATAGTCGCGCACGAGAGGGTCGTTGAGGTCCTCGACCCAGTCTATCTTTACGGCGTTGGGGACGTGGCCTATGTCGTAGAGGAGCACGTCCTCGTCCGACTCCACGATACGGAGATTGTCGGTGTCGTCGAGGTGCTCCGCCACCCACTGCGTGCTCACCAGCGCGTCGGGGTTCGCGTAACCCTTGTCCTGTATCTCCTGCTCGGTCACACTTTCTCCTTTCGGTTTCCAATCACACGAGCGCACATTCTAACCCAAATCCGATAGAGTTCATCGGGTTTGTTTTTCTTCAGAATTGAATCGGAAAGCTGCAAGGGACATATGTCGCTATTCGTACCGTTATCCATCCAGGACCGAGCCTTTACCACGCGCTCGGCCGAGCGAGCTTGTTTACTCAGTCCTGGTAAACGACCAGTTCGTCCAGCGGCCTCCGGCCCCGGCGCTTCGGAGGGTCGCCCTCAGCATACCCGAGCGTGAGCAGGGCGTGCGGGACGAGCTTGGAGTCGAGCCCCAGCGCCTCGACAACCTTCTCGGGGCAGAAGAGCGGGGCGCACATCCAGCCGGCGTCGAGGCCCGATTCGTAGGCCGCGAGCAGGGCGTTCTGGGCCGCGGCCCCCAGGGACTGGACGGCCATCGTGGTTTCGCCGTGCTGGCGCCCCGTGTCCGGGTATTCGTCGAGGTCTTCGAGGTACAGGCACATTAGTACGAGCACCGGCGCGTCCAGAAGGCGCCTGTGGGAGCCTTCGAGGCGTCTCTCCACGATCTCCGCGCTCTGGCCGTCCATCTCCAGGTTCGTCCGCCATTCTTCACCCATCGCTTCCGCCAGCCGCTCTTTGGTTTGCGTCCTCGTGAGCACGGCGAAGCGCCAGGGTTGGCGGCCGTGGGGGGAAGGGGCCCAGCGCGCCGCCTCGAGTACCCGCTCCACGATCTCGTCCGGCACCTCTTTGGGGAGATACTGCCGGACCGAGCGGCGGCCGTGGATCGTGTCGAGTACCAGCGCCCCATGGGACTCCGGCCTATCGAGGGCTCCCCATGAGACGGCCTTCTCGGGGCGTATGGCGATGACGGGGTTCTCACCTATCTTCATCGCCTCGTACTGGTGGTACTTGCCGCACAGGAGCCTCACGGCGGCGGCGTGCTCTTCGGCGCCGGGCTCCACAAGCTCTGCGCGTCCGCGTACCATCACGAAGGCCAGGAGATCCCAGTCTTCTGCGTAGCGGTCGGAGATCAGGGCCACCTCGGGGTTTTCGAGGATGTTCCTGACGCGTTTGAGATCGGTTACGGGGACGTTTTTCGGCTTCTCGTCGAGGGCTATG
>JBKPSF010000041.1:0-3240 GCA_046734875.1 Actinomycetota bacterium
GCAGAACACGAGGAACACGGCGAAGGCAACGGAACACACCGTGATCAGGGGTATGCCCAGAACGTTGTAGCGGGCTATTGGAGAAGCGTTGTATATGTCCGGTTTGCGCCACGGTAACACCGCCGCCGAGACCGCCGAGCCGAGGAACGTCAGCGCGATGACGAGCACGGCGTCGAGCACGTAGGTCGAGAAGTTCTCCCCGAACGCGAACATGTAGCTGATCGGGATGGATGGGATCAGCATTAGCAAGAGCGCCGCGTAGGGAACGCCGTTGTTCGAGGTCCTGGAGACCCACTCGGGAAGCACCCGATCAAAAGCCGTGGCGAAAACCACGCGGGTCGAGGATAGGAACACGGACCCGCACCACCCGAAGAAACACAGCGACATCACGGCCACCAGGATGAACTGCAAGATGGGGTTATCGAGGAGCATCGCCGCGAACAGTCCCGGATAGGGCCACGCCGAGACCGGAGCGCTACCGCCCCAGAAGGCGTTGCTCGCTGCATAGTAGAAGTCCCAGCCGAAGGTTTTGGCAAAGAGGAGGAGCAGGACCACGGCAGCTAAGGAGGTGAACACGAGCGCGCCAGCCATCGCGTAGATGTTCCTGCGAAAGTCCGAGGCGCCGCGAACTTCGCCGTACAGTGTCGCGCCCCAGTTCGAGTACAGGTTGAAGAAGGCGAGGAACGGGATCAGGAGCAAGGTTGGGTACACACCGGCTCCGGTGGTGTCGACGCTCCCGGCCTTTATGGTCTGCTGGTAGGCGTTGCCACCCGCGCCGAAGAGCTCCTGGGATTCACGGTCGAAGGCCGAAACGAAGCTCGACTGCGAGCTGAAGAGCAGGATCACGACCATCACAGCCAACCCGATGAGAGCGCCATAGAAGCAGAACTTCTGGATGCGGGCGTAGGCCCTCATACCGAGCGAGATGTACAGGGAGGCCACGACCGCGACGATCATGGAGGAAACGAACAACCCGGGCGAACCCGGCGGCACCGTGTTGAAGAAGGCGGCTACTCCGTCCAGGCCAAGGATAGCGGCCAGCGGCACGAAGACTTCCTTGTTCAGAAGGTCCGCGTAGATCGGCACCCAGTGCCAGAGAATGAACCACCAGCCCGTTACCGCCAGCACGAAGCCAATGCCGCCGCCCAGAACACGGCTCGTCCACACGTAGTCGCCACCCGCTCTCGGCATCACCGCGATCAGGGACGCGTAGGTAACGGTTTGGAAGATAAGGTAAAGTCCCGCCAGGATGACAGCAAGGATGAGAGATCCATCCGGTATGAACGGAGCGAAGGACAAGGCGTAGAGCCCGAGCGTGATCAGGTTGATCGAGAACGTCGCGTAGATGAAGCCGTCCCACACCGACCAGCCCCGCAAGAGCCCGGTGGCTTTGCGCTGGAAGAGGTCATCAGACCCCGCCGCTGCATTGTTCGCCATCTACCTACCTTTCTATCCGCTGGTGAGTACGAACCGCTTGACCTTTTTGCCGCCGTCGAGGTTGATCACGGCACCGAGCAATTGCCCCTGCTCATAAGAACTTCCAGGATTGATGCACAGCGTATTCCCGATGCGGGTGTTCCCCTTGGCCTCGTGGATGTGCCCGTGCAACGACAGGGCGGGCTGCCCCTCTTCTATGGCCTCCCTGACGGCCTTGGAGCCGACGGGCACGAGCGAGCGTCCGCCGTGCTTGGGGCGCATGTTCTCGTCTATCTCGGGGGCGTCGTCGAGGCCCGTGCCGTAAGGTGGGCAGTGGAAGTTGTAGATCGTCTTTTCGCGGGGAGCGGTTACCTGGTCCGTCATCTTCTTCAGGCGGACCTTGAGGTCGTCCTCGTCCTCTTCACGGTAGGTATCCCAGGGGGTGCGGTTCGACCATCCGGTCGAGACCATCTGGAAATCGCCGAACTCGACCACCTCGCCCTCGGCCAACCGCACGCGCTTGGCGCCCGCGATGATCTCATCCACCTCGAACTGGTCGTCGTTGCCGGGGGACACAAAGCACTCTATGCCTGTCCCGTCTAGCTTTTCGTCGGCCATCCGCATCCAGCGCTCGACGGTGCCCAGCATCTCTTTGTGGAAGAGCTCGTCCCTGAGCTCCGAGGAGCTCTCGAGCTCGGACATCTGGTCGGGGTCGGTGCGGAAGGGGTAGTAGCCGCGCCGCATTACCGATTCCTCGAACTCCTTTACCTCGTCTTCGCTCCCGAACTCCCGCCGGTTCTCCAGGAGGGTGGCGTGCCAGCGGCCCTTGCCCTCTTCCACGATGGGGACGAGCGCCTTGCCCGTCATGTCGCCGCCAAGGACCATGACACTGGCTTCGTAGTGCTTGCCCGAGTTCAGGAACTTGCGCCAGCAGGTCTCCGAGCCGTGGATATCCGTGGCGAAATAGATCCTGGTGTCAGGTTCGCGCGAAAAAAGTTTGGAGATCATGGTCCTCCCTCCACCTCCTCGGGCAGCTCGTACCAACGTTTGCGGTCGCCTATCTTCGCGCGCATCTTCCACCCGAACCCTTTAGGCTCACTCTCGATGCGCTCCAGCAAGGCCTCGATGCGCTCCTCTATGCGTTGTTTACCTTCGTCCGGGAGGTCGTAGCGCTGCAGATGTCCTTCCAGATCCTTGAGGTTGGCCGTGAAGGTGCGCCAGAGCCCCCAGTCGGAGGCGCACAGCGTGGCGATGTGGGCGCCGTTCACGCTGTCTCCGTCTTCCTCCCCCACCGGATGGTCGTGCAGGAGGGCGAGGGCGTCGCGGACGTCCTTCTCGTTCAGCTCGATGATCTGGAGTTTCGTGAGGAGTAGCTCCGCGAGGGGGACGGTGAGCGGCTCCAGGGTCATGCGTTTGCCGAAGGGAATCTCGTGGCTCATCCTGAAGGTGCCGATGAGGATGTCTACCTGCCTGTCGTTCTCCTCGTCGAAGAAGAGCAGGCGCTCGCGGCCGTAGAGCGCGTTGAAGCGGGTCTGCGGGGCATACCCCAAAGACTCGAAGAACTTCTGCGTCCGGGAAGATTTGCCCTTGGGGGTGATCCAATCCAGGTCGGCGTACTCGCGCTCGAAGGCGGGTTGCAGGCCCTCTTTGGCGCGCACCTTGATGGCAACCCCTCCAAGGAGACGCAGGTCGACGTCCTCCTGCTCCGCCCTCTCGGCGACCCGCACGGCCTCCTCGACCATGTCTTTTTGGATGCCGTTCGTCTCGTTGCTCGTCACTCTGCTTCCTCCTGCGCTTTCTTTGCGGCTTCTACCCAGGGACTGA
>JBKPSF010000042.1:0-3552 GCA_046734875.1 Actinomycetota bacterium
CCTCCCGGGCACCCCGAGCGAAGAGCCGCACCTCGCAGGTTCGTTCTCGAATCCGTTGCATCCGCATACTACGTGACCATGTAGCGTCAACCTCTCTGGCAAAGGCTTGTCTGCTTAGGGTCCTGAACTCTCACTGCTAGCGTCGGCCCTTCTGCTAGGATAGGGGGACGGCGCGAGCGAGGTAGTACTGACGGATCACACGTATCCGAGCTCCCCCAAGACTCGCCGGGGATGAGGGTCGACGCGGACGGGATCGGGCCTAGATAAGGCCGCGCTCGAGCGCTTCCCTTGCGGCCGCGGCCCTGGAGGAGACGCCCAGCTTGCGGTAGACGGAGCGCAGGTGCTGGCCCACGGTGCGGGGGCTGAGGTAAAGCCTTTGTGCCACCTGGGGGTTGGTGAGCCCCTCTGCCACGAGCGCGAGGGCCTCCGTCTCTCGCTCGGAGAGCATGGGGGAGGCGGCGTCCTCGTGGGGAGAGGCGGCTTCGTCCGTGCGGAGCGCGTACTCGACGGCCTCCTCGGTGGTCATCGCTCGACCCTCTGACCAGGCTGCGGCGAAGGCTGCCTCGTCCAGTTGCGAGCGCGCGGTTGCCACGTAGCCTTCGTAGTCCGTGGTCGAATAGGCGAGGGGTGTGATCTGTATTCCGAAAACCTCCCTCATGGCCTCCTGTGCCCCCCACAATCGGGCCGCACGTGCCGGCCGTCCGCCGGCGGCGGCTACCATCCCCAGCCCGAAGAGCGAGTACTGGATGGCCAGCTTGTAATCCGCTTCCCGGGCCACGCGCAGGTTTTCCCGCATAAACGTCGATGCAGCGTCGTGATCGTGGAGCATCACCGCGTTCAGGCCGAGGTTGTTGAGGCTGTGCCCTATGCCCTGCACGTCCCGGATCTCGCGGAACAGCACGAGACCCTCCTCGCTAAGCACCGACGCCCGCTCCAAGTCGCCCTGGCTTATGGCCGACAACGCGGAGAAGATGAGCAAGTTGCCCGCTACCCGGCGATCTCTGACCTCCGACCCGAGGCTCGCGGCCTCCTCGTAGAGTACGGGGATGCTCTCGAGGTCCTGCTGGCTCAACACCGCGACGAAACCCAGGTGGATGAGCGAAGAGGCTATGCCCTCCTTGTCGTCGAGCCCCCTGTAGAGGGCCAAGCTCCGCTCGAAGTAACCCCTGGCCGCCCCGTACTCCCCCTGGAAGAGGGCTATGTAGCCGGCGCCGTTCAGCGCCTTCGCTTTGGCCGGCGTCGTTGGTGGTTCGCTCGCGGAGATCGCGGCCTCCAGCGACCTCCGTCCCTCGCTCAGGTACCCGTGCGTGTACCAGAACGACCACAGCGCGGCCGCCAACCTGAGCGCCACCATCGTCTGTCCGGCTCCCAGCGCCCAGGACAGAGCCGTCCGCAGGTTGTCGTGCTCCAGTTCGAGCCGGGCTTCCGGGCCCCCGGACGCCAGGTCGGCCTTTTCGGCGAGATCGAGGTAGTGTCTGGCGTGCCGCCTGCGAATCCGCTCGGCCTCGCCCGACTCGTCCAGCTTCTCCCGCCCGTATTGCCTGACCGTCTCCAGCATCCGGTAACGTGCCGACCTTTCTCGCTCCCCCACCATCACCAGCGATTTGGCGACCAGACGGTCGAGCGCTTCGAGGACCTCCGCGGGCTCGACGCCGTTCCCGCCACACACCTCCTCCGCCGTCTCCAGCGTGGAGCCCCCGGCGAACACCGAGAGGCGGCGGAACAGGACCCGCTCCTCCTCGCTAAGGAGGTCGTGACTCCAGTCCATTGCCGCCCTCAATGTCCTCTGCCGGGGGACCGCGGTGCGGCCTCCTCCAGCGAGCAGGGCGAAGGAATCCTCCAGGCGTGAGGAGATCTGCTCCACCGATAGCACCCTTGCCCTCGCCGCCGCAAGCTCTATGGCCAGCGGCATCCCATCGAGCATGCGGCACAAGCCCGCCACGGCGGGGGCGTTCTGCTCCGTAAGCTCGAAGCGCGGGGCGACCGTTCCGGCCCGATCCACGAAGAGCCTTATGGCATCGTATTCTGCAAGACCCTCTAGGGCCGGAAGACGCTCGGGCACCGGCACCGAGAGCGGGGGTACGGAGAACATATTCTCGCCAGCCACTCCTAACGCCTCCCGGCTGGTTGCGAGGATAACGAGCCCGGGGCATGCGCGCAGCAAGGCCTCCGCGAGGACGGCGCAGGCCCCCACGACATGCTCGCAGTTGTCCAAGACCAAGAGGATCTCCAGGTCGCTGAGGTCGTCCGCTATCGCCTCCGTCGGAGAGCGTTCGGGGATCTCGCGGATGTTGAGGACACTCGCGACGGCCTGGGGCACCAGCCCGGGGTCGGAGACGGGGGCGAGCTCGACCCACCATACCCCGTCCTCTAAGCGTGCTGTGGCCTCAAGCGCCACGGCCGAGGCCAGGCGCGTCTTGCCTATGCCGCCTGGGCCAGTGAGCGTGACTAGCCGGCGATCGTTTAGCAGGCTCCCAACCTCGGCCACCTCCCGCTCGCGGCCCACGAGGTTCGTGAGCTGCAGCGGCGCATCGTCGGGCGGGGGTACGCCATCGGGCGTGCCCGAAAACCCGACGGCAGGCCCGAGATCGCCCGCGGCTTCCTTCGGCGCCGGTTGTGGAGTGTCCGACATGTGGCGCAACCCCTGCAGTTCTCTGTAGGCTCCTCGTACCGATTGTAGCCCCAAGGAGGCCTTACCTGAAGGGCACACCTACGGGAAAGCGGAGGTGCTTCGAAAGTCGCTTCCACGGACCGCGCTGAATAGGGTTTGGTTGCCCAGATGCACGTGCATGGTGCGCCCCACTTGGTTCAGTGGAAGGGACCAACCGGCCAAGACGATACTTCGAAGGGGGAAGGCACCAAGCAGTCCGTGTGCACGGCGCTCACGCTGGCCATTCCTCTGGTTCTCGGCCGACCGAAACGGAGAGCCGCACCTCGCAGGTGCGCTCGCGAATGCGTTGCATTCGTGAAGTACGTGACCATGTGCGTTCGGAATGCAACGCACGCCAGGCTTAGGCGGACCGCCCAGGCGGGCGAGGAGCCGGAGGTGGAGCGATCGCTGGTTTAGCCCAGGTGGGCCGGCAGGTGCTGCGCGTTGCGCCCTGGGTGGTGTCAGCGGTGGTGTCAAAAGGTATCGCCAACCACTACCGTGGTCCGCCCTGTCGCACCAGTACCTTGTCGGGCGTGGCGACCTTGTTCGGGATCTAGCCCGCGCCGTCGAGATCACCCCCGCGTCACAATGAGAGGAAAGGGTTCCACTCCACCTCGCCACAGGTGGTCCGCTCATCACAAGTAGGAGCACGCCAGGGGCAACGCGTTAGCAAGAGCTAGCTCTAAGGCCCTGCTGATAGCCCGCCAGCGGCGCGAGCATCGCTCGTAGGTCTCGCTCCAAGCCTGCACTTCGCTTGGGCGCCGAAGTGCTCAGGCGGCAATGTGGCGCTTCTAGGTACACCCCGGTCCTGGTCCCTCGGGACCGCGGGGCTCAGCCTTGGTCGGCGTGCTCCCGGAGCCAGGCCATGGTCGCCGCGCTGGAGTCGAGGACCGAAATGTGCC
>JBKPSF010000043.1:0-2716 GCA_046734875.1 Actinomycetota bacterium
TGTTGTCCTGCGAGACGCCGAGTTTCCGAGCGCTCGCCTTGAAGTGGATTGTGTGTTCACCCGGCGGCAGTGGATGCAATGTCACCCACAGCCCATCGGTTGACCAACCCTTATACTTACCCGCCGGCACCCCGGGAGGGTTAGGTTCGACGAAAGGATCGAAAACATTCTTCTCCGGCAAAGTGACACTGAAGTAGGGACGAGATATCGCACGAACTATCTGGTCGCTTGCAACCTTCTTCCCATCGACTGTAACGCGCATCCTGAACGTGGGGTCCTTCAGGGTAGCATTCATGAGGGCAATGGCCTGTTCTTTACGTACACTCTTCGCGGTCTCACCATCGAAGAAAGGAAAAGCTACCCAATTGACAACGGGGAAGAAAAGCTTGGTTCCGACCGGCATGGTGCAAGTGCGCACCACCTTGCTCGAGTCGAATGTTCCGGCCAGGAACCACGTGTTGCCCGGCGTATGGCTCAGGGGCGTCCCGTCGCATCGTGCCTTCCTGTAGTGGGGGTCGCCACCGATCAGAGGGCTGTCTTCATCTACGGGTTTGGAAAACGCCCACTGCGTCCACGCCGCGGCTAGCTCTGAGGCCTTCCCGGACGCCTTTGCGCCCTGCCCGGCCTGCCCGAGGGCCATCGGCATAGCCACGACCAGCGCCAGGACAACGCTGAGCGCCATCACTACAATTCGCTTCACTATCTTCCTCCTCCTTCTCGTGCAACCCCTCCGCTGGAGTTGCGTCCTTTTACCTACCGAAAACCAGAGTTAGCGGGGGTGCGTAAATTGAGCGTTAATGAGAAGGGCTAATGACACACTCAATCTAGGTATTTTTCCTAGATCTCTGCTCATCTTCTGCCCACATCGAAGTGCTAGCAGTTTCCTAGAGCAGGAAGACTCCCAATAGGGTAGCGACGCCTCTTCGTTGATGCAGATGAACCATGGAGTGAAACCAACACCTGATAGTCGAGCAAACCTCGCTCCTGCAACGCATCCACCAAGAAGCCGCTAGTAGACACCAGAGGACTGGCCCGAAGAAGAGCACAAGAACCAGACTCCTAAGAAGCGCAGCGTTTTTGGGGAGCTGCTCCTCAGCCTCACTCTCCTGGGCAACCACAGCGAGGTAGTAGTCGTCTATCGGGTACCCATCCACGTGGGCTGCTTGCTCGGCAAAAGGTGCCTCCGCTACAGTAAGGACAGCGGAGACTTCTGTCCCACCCGCAGACCAGGACAAGAGAAAGACTCCGAGACACAGCAGGATGGTTGTCCTCAGCAGCGATGAGGAGCGAGTGAACCGCCATGAGCTAAAGAGTCTCATGACTCTCTATTCATCCTCGGCCCTAACCTAAGAGCCAACACTAGAAGGGCTGTCCTCATCCTCCTCTAATTTCGTGGTTTCGTGGGGCGGAGGACATGGTGAAGACCTCTTCCCCTGCTCGTCACAGCAACATAAGTATCAGGGCTAAAGGGAGGTGAGCGCATCCCCCAAATGAGTGATCTTTGCTGGTTTTTGGAGACTCCCTATGGGCTATCTGGTAGGCGATCTACTTCCCCGCAGCGTGGGAGGATTGCACTTCGGTTGCCGAACCTCAAAAATGGAACCAAATTTCGAGGCACTCCAGCGCTACCACCATGCTGTAAGGTGTGCACGCTGACCCCCCATCCCTTTACCTATGGGCATTTGGAGTGCTCAGTGGGCGTTGGCAGTCAGAATTGCGGGGGCATCGATATCAAGGTATAGCGGGTGGCGAAGGTGGCATTAGAGCTGGTGGAGGAGCTAGGCGAGCGGTTTGGGTGAATAAGGGCAAGAAGAAGGGGCGAGGCCCCCGAGGTGGGGCCCCGCCCTTACAGCCTTATGGTAGCCGTGCATCGAGAAGCTAAGATCTCGATGAGTCCGTGTGAGCCTTTGCCGCAACGCTAGGAGCGTTCACTCTACTCTCCTCAAGGTCGCCACGACCCCAGCATGGTCGGACGGCCACAGCAGTAGTGGCGGACCAGCAGGCTTAGTAGGATCCGGGATAGAAATGCGGTCGCTCAGTTCATCGCCGACGATATCGGCGTCCACGGCACAGAGACCATCTTCGCGCGTGCCGTCGCGGAACAGCACGAGATCAAGCCGCTGGGTAAGACGGACTGTATCGTTGCGCAGATCCTCCGCATGTCCCCAGGTGTTGCCCAACTCCCCCGGATGCGTGGTGGTCCAGGCATCTGAGAAGCCAGCCTTGATCAGATTGCTGTAAGTCTGCGTGCCCGTCCCGTCCGCCCGGGAGTTGTAGTCACCGGCCATGATCACCGGGAGGTCGGTATTAGCCGGTCCGCTCAGGATCTCGTTGCCTTGGGCGACCTGGATTTCGTTGACGAGAGGGTTGATGAGGCTCTCTGGCTCTAGGTGTGTGTTGATGAACCGGAATGTACCGTCATCCACCTTGGCATCCACCGAGCCCCATCCGCGTGGGATCGTCACTGACTGGCCGGTGTTTCCGATGCGGAACGAGACGTTGTGGGCGAAGTTCGCCGTCGGTTCCCGATTCGGGCATCCCTCGAGAGTGGGTGCTAGCGGCAAGGGAAGCAATAAAGGATAACGAGAAGGTTTCGAACTGCGGTCGCCGATTTTGGGAGCTTACCGGCGGTGTGTTGCGCTGCGCCACCTGCGGATACGCCATGGGAACCAACTTCGTCACGGACCGAGGGACCGGGTACTATCGCTGCAGCAGA
>JBKPSF010000044.1:0-3835 GCA_046734875.1 Actinomycetota bacterium
TTTCCGTCTTCGGTGATCGAGTAGACAGTTCGGGCCCTCTTTCCGGTGTATTCCTTTTTGCCCTCTATCAGTCCCATCGCGGAGAGCCGCTTCGCCTCCCGGTAGATGGCGCTCTCGGCCCGGGGCCAGACGTATCGGAAGTAGCGAACTCGTTGCCGGGCCAGCTCATAGGTGGACCAGGGTCGCACTGCTACCTGAGCCAGTACTGCATACGAGGTGGTCGTCAATTGATCTTTCATCCCTGCCTCTCTTGACATACTCCAATTAGGAGTATATTGTACACGAAGATACTCCTAATTGGAGTATAGGGGATCGGGTCCAAGGAGGTAGCGACATGACCGATCGACCTGGAAGTGAGTACGTGGGGACTCTGGTCATCGGAGGTGGGCAGTCAGGGCTCGTCATGGGGTATCATCTCTCCCGGCGCGGCCTCCCCTATGCGATCGTCGATGCCAATGACCGGATCGGTGACGCTTGGCGTAACCGGTGGGACTCGCTGCGGCTGTTCACCCCCAGTCGGCTCAACGGGCTACCCGGGATGCCGTTTCCCGGATACCACTGGGGGTTCCCGAGCAAGAACGAGATGGCCGACTATCTGGAGTCTTACGCCCGGCGCTTCGATATTCGCGTGGAGACCGGTGTTAGGGTGGAGAGTCTCTTTCGTAAGGACGACCGCTTCGTGGCGACCGCCGGAGACCGATGGTTTGAGGCCGACAACGTGGTGGTTGCGATGTCGAGCTGGCAAAAACCCCGGATCCCGGAGTTCGCCGGCGAGCTCGATCCGAGCATCGTCCAGCTTCATGTCGCCGAGTACCGCAATCCCGGTCAACTCCAGGAAGGAGGTGTCCTTGTGGTCGGAGCCGGCAACTCGGGGGCAGAGGTCGCCAAAGAGCTGGCTAGAACCCACGACGTGTGGCTGTCGGGGCCCTCCACCGGCAACCTCCCATTCCGTCCAGAGAGCGTGGCGGCGCGGGTTCTCATGCCGTTCATCGGACGGGTCATTTTCCACCGAGTGCTGACCACCAGCACGCCCATCGGAAGACGGGCCCGGCCCAAGCTGGTGTCCACCGGTGAGCCCCTGATCCGGGTGAAGCCAAAGGACCTGGCCGAAGCGGGCGTAGAACGGGTTCCTCGGGTCACCGGGGTCCGGTACGGACAGCCCCAGCTCGAAGACGGCCGACGTACCGAAGTTGCCAACGTGGTCTGGTGCACCGGATTCGATCCGAGCTTCTCGTGGATCGACCTGCCGGTGGTAGAGGAAGGGGCGCGAGAGCCAAATCATCGTAGCGGAGTGGTAGAGGACGTGCCCGGGCTCTACTTCGTCGGCCTCAAATTCCTCTACTCGGTCTCATCGGAGCAAATCCACGGGGTGGGACGAGATGCGGCTCGCATCGGCGATGCGATTGCGGCTCGGCGTGGGGAGAGCCGCCCTGATCGACCGGTAGCCAGCCAGCTAGGATCAACTTGACTACGCCCAACTGCATTGCGGCTCCTCACCTGTTGGATTTCCGACACAACCGGGGCCCGGGATGGGATCTCAGGACACCTCAGCCATCTCTTGCTCTGCCGGTGTAAGGCTTTCGACGCTGTGATAGAACCAACGATTTAACGAGTCAGCAAAGGGCTATCGCCCTACCCGGCGACGAGCACGTGGCCTGGGTACCGGATGAGCGAGAGCCTATCCGGCCCTACTCGACCGGAGGCAACTAGGTCAAGTCTCAGTTGTCCGAAGTCGACAGCGACAGCACCGCCGCTTACAGCATAACTACGGGCGTCTCGCCAAGGTCAAACGCGCGTAGGACCCGGACAATCTGTCTGCTCTCGCTTCCGAACTCTGCGGGAGGTTTCCCGTGCGCAGTCTCTGGAGAAAACCTGCACTTCCACGTGAGGAGTCGAGGCGTTAAAGAGCCCGTGGCACCTCTACACGGTGGTGATAGCTGACACCAACCTTTGACACCACTCAGAGCGCAACACGCAGGAACAGTGGGCAGCTGTCAGCAAGAGAATCGCCTTAGATAAGCGGTTTATGCAACTGTCGGCAACGCCCAGAAACCGACGACATCGCAATGTGGCTCCGGAGGACGAGGGATCGAGTCCCGTCGGTGACGCTCGAGCAGGTCGGTACGTACCAGAGGTGTGCGCTCCAGCCACGAGAGGTGCATAGAGCTTACCGGCGAAGCGCCGATCGTACTCAGCGCTTCGGATGCCGAGGGCTTCTTCGACCATCGTGGCTACCGGACGGTGGTTCTATCTCTATTACAGTCGCTCCAGGAAGTCACCCCGCGAAGATGGCGGGAAGCACGGCAACCGCTGCCAGCCCGCCGCACAGCGTGAACACCAACATGAAAAACGGCTCTAGCGGGGAGCCGTAGGCGTCGATCCTTCGGTAGTGCCTCCACAACAGCCCGGACGACGCCGCCACCGCGGCCAGCAGCACGAAGACCACGCGCAAGGTCTCCGCATCGTCGAAGCGCCCCGCCACGAGCAACCTGTCGCGTATCCACCAGTCGCGGACAACCAACCAGAAGAAGCAAGCCATCGCCACGCTTGCGACCGAGAAGAGGATCATAAGCACCCAGTACACCGGCCTGGAGAGGGCCCACTTGGAGGCAAGAACGGCCTTCTGCGCTCGACGTGTTTGCTTGGCCTACCCAAGACCCGCTTCCCTGGCGCGGATGATGGCCTGTGCGCGGTCGGCTACCTGCAGCTTGGTGAAGATGTTGGAGACGTAGTTGCCCACGGTCTTCGTGCTGAGGGAGAGTTGCCTGGCGATGGAGGGGTTGGGGTGCCCTTTGGCGATCAGGCGCAGGATCTCGCGCTCGCGGTCGGTTAGGGTGGGGAAGGCCTGCGGCGGGGCGCCTTCTTGCGGTGAGGCCGAGAAGTAGGCGAGCACCCTGGTGGCGATGGCGGGGCTGAAGATCGCCTCGCCCTTGCCCACGGCCCTGATCGAGAGCACCACCTCCTCCTCGTCGGCGTCCTTGAGGACGTATCCGCGCGCCCCGGCCCTGAGGGCCATGAACACCGAGTCGTCGTCGTCGGAGAGCGTGACCACCAGGATGCGCACGCTCGGGTCGTGTTGGAGGATCCTGCGCGTTGCCTCTATACCGTTCACCTCGGGCATCTGCAAGTCCATCAGGATAACGTGGGGCTGCAGGTCGGCCGCCCGTGCTACGGCCTCCTCGCCCGTAGCCGCCTCACCTACGACCTCGAACTCGGGCACCGAAGAGAGAAGCGAGATCATGCCCTTCCTAAAGAGCGGATGGTCTTCTGCGACGAGGATACGTAAGCTCTCCAAGCCAATCACCCCTTCTCAAGTGGCAGGCGGGCGATGACGCGGGTACCGCCCTCGGGGCTGGATCCGACAATACAGCTGCCGCCGAGTTCTTCTGCCCGTTCGTACATCGAGGAGAGGCCGACCCCCGCGCTACGCCCCGCGGGTATGCCGACGCCGTCGTCGACGATCTCGAGCGTGACATCATCATCTACGGCCAGCCGCACGACGCAACTCGTCGCTCGGGCGTGGCGAGCCACGTTCGTGAGCGCCTCTTGGGTGATGCGGTAGACGGCGACCTCTACCGCCGCGGGGAGGTAGGGAAGATCCTCGGGGGCCTCTACCACGACGCGCAAGGGCCCGTCCTTCGTGCCGTAGCGCTCCGCCAGCTGGCGCATCGCCTCCACGAGGCCCAGGTCGTCCAGGGCGGGGGGCCTGAGGTCGTAGACCAGGCGACGGATGTCCGAGATGGCGGCTCGGATCTCCTCGCGCAGCTCCACCACAAGCTCGTCTGCGGCGCCAGGATCACTAGGGATAAGGCGACGGATGGTACCCGCCTGTACG
>JBKPSF010000045.1:0-2312 GCA_046734875.1 Actinomycetota bacterium
GCGCTCGTGCTCTCCATCGGCATTATCGTGGTTATTGACCCGGTACGTCAACGCCGAGCAATCGCCCGGCGCCTACGAATTCCATACCGATCGTAGAGTCAAGACGCAAGCTAAGTCCAAAGACAAGGATCTCTCGTATAACCCCTCGTTATCAAAGGGAGCCAGGAGGTGATGGGACCAGGTTAGCTCGAGAGGATAGGAGAGGAAATCGGAAGGGCAAGGGGCCGGAAGCTTGCTCTCTGGCTATGGACACGGCTACACGAGCACACATCCAGCCCCCGCAGAACAGGCATCTTACTACCTTCTTGTCGATGCGGCGAACGCGTCGATGCCAAGAGGGGTGTGGACGCCGAAGGAAAGGAGTCCTCGACAAATGAGGAAACTAGGGATTATCGCGGTACTGTCGCTGCTGGTCGTGGCCCTGGCTGCCACGGCCGCCTTTGCGGTGGACAGCACCACCTTCAAGATGGTGCGCTCCCAGACGGCCGTGGACAACAAGTGCCTCCAGGGGGCCAAAGTCAAAGTAGACGTCCTCACCACGCTTACGGACAACCAGATCATGGATGTCACCGTCAACCATGGGCCCAAGAACGCGGAGTTGGAGCTGTTCGTCACCCAGCAGCCCAACAGCCCCTTTGGTGTCTCCTGGTACCAGGCGGACTTCGAGACCAACAACAAGGGTCACGGTGAGGTGCGCGCCAGAGGCATCTTCAGCAAAGAGTTGTTCGTGTTTGCTCCGGGCAGCGTGAAGGCGCCACAGGTGGACAGCCAGGACGCCGAAAAGAACCCGAAGTACGACCCTGTGCACACCTACCATCTCGGACTGTGGTTCGGCAGCCCTCAAGAAGCCAAGGACGCGGGCTGCCCTGACGACGTTACGGGATTCGATGGCGATCACGAGGCTGGCGTCCAGGCCTTCAGCACCCGCAACTTCCCCGCCCAGCACGGACCCCTGAGGCAGATCAAGTAGCTAAATTCAAGGGGTCAGCATTGCCGGGGGTCAGCCGCGCCCGCTGGCCCCTGGCCATCCTTCCCGCAACACTTAGCCCCTGTCGCATAGGCCGGGGCTTCATGTTTCCCGCGAAAATCCCTTCGAAAAGTTCGCCGGGCGGACACCAGCTGGTGATCCCATCGAAGTTACCAACGGGACCAAGTCCAAAGAGACCCGTTACTCGTATAACCAAACGTTCAGACACACCAATCGGAAGCAGAGAGTGGAGTGGGTCAAATGGTAAGGGTTTCTGTAGAGGTACGTAGCGGGAGTGCCCGGTTCCGGGTGTCGGTGCGGGCCCAGAGCATTCGACAAGCCGCGAGCATCGTGTCAGGGGAGCGTGGGCAGAAGTCTACGTTTCTTTCAGGAACGGCAAAAGAGTCCTTTACACCAGACACAAACACTCCCACCCTCACCGTGGTCGCAGTAAGGTGACCCGCACGGGACAGAGGAGAGCGTCATCTAGCTAGATCCCGGTGCGGATCGTCTACATCGGCACGGACGGGCTCCCGCGCGCCGTCCCCATCGGGTTCCTCTGGAAGGACGAGCGCATCGCTCGTGTGCACCTCCTCCAACGCCTACAAGGTGAAGGCGCTCTCCGCCAACCCCAAGGTGGCGCTTACCATCGACACCGAGGCGCCCTACCGCGCGCTGCTGGTGCACGGCTAGCCTGGAGATTTGGGGACTAAGCTCTGTGGACTTCGGAGAGTACCCCTTCACGTACCAGGGTGAATAGCGTAGGATGCTTGCAGGACGTCCTAAGGGAAAGGGCAAGCTGTCAACGATGGAGGTGATCGCGACAGATGGCCGCGGTAGACGACTTCGACGAGGTACTCGAACGATTCAAGCTAGCGGGCAACGAGTTCATGAAAGGCGACCCCGAGCTCGTCCAAAAGCTCTTCTCGCATCGAGAAGAAGTCTCCCTTTCCAACCCCTTCGGCCCTACCGTGCGCGGGTGGGAACGGGTCGCACGTCTGGTGTTGATCGGATCGGGAATCGGCTATCCGCGGGCAACCGCTCAGCTTATGGGTCGAGGCGAGGACGCCGCTCATGAGGCATACTGAGGAACGCGGAGTCAGCGACGTTAGGAGGGGGATCTTCAAGAAACTCTTGCTCGTCTTGGCAGTTTCGATGGCGATCGGCCTGGGGGTATCCTTCGCCTCTGCTGCCACGAAGTGCCACCCGGTTCTCACCCCCGGCGAGAACATTGCCCGGGTGGCAGCGAACTGCCCTCCCTCCACGACCTTCTCCATCAAGGACGGCACCTACAAGCTCTCGAGGGCGGTCATCGCCAACAGTGGGGATACCTTCAAGGGGCACT
>JBKPSF010000046.1:0-15558 GCA_046734875.1 Actinomycetota bacterium
GGATGCCCTTCGCGCAGACGAGTGCTTACTGGTGGCTCGAGCATCACGCCTGGGAGTACGGATTCGTTCTGGCCTATCCGAGAGGCAAAGAAGAGCAGACCGGCTACCAGTGGGAGCCCTGGCATTACCGTTACGTGGGTGCGGAAGACGCGAAACGGCTCGCAAAGAGCGAGCTGAGCCTGCAACAATTTCTGGAGCGAGAGGGAACTATATCCCACTGCTGAAATTCCTGAAGGAGGATCGAGAGTGAGGTGTAACTTGGGGCTGCCTATCCCGCCTCTGCCCCCTCGCGTGCCTCTCGTCTATACGATGAGCCGCACGCGCATCGCACCCTTTGGATCGAGCCTGACCATGAAGGGCAACGGCCCCCGCCGAGGCATCAGAGAAAAGGGTGTCCTCAGGGGTCTATTAACGAACTTTCAGGAACAGCTCGCGCAAGGATGTGCCTAGTGCGCCGCACTTGCTACCATACTGGCCAGGCATCTCCGAGAGAAAGGGGCAGTGTTGGCGGGGAATTTCCTGTCTGACCTGTTGGTTCCGGCCAAGATCCCTAAGAAGGCTGGGTAAGCGCGTGGAAGTAACACTCCCAAATGGGCGGCTTGCGACCTACGAGGTCATCGGAAGTGGCGGGGAACCGCTGCTCACCTTGGCAGACCCACCGCGCGGCCCCATGACCGCACGAAACTTTACCCTCGGCGTTGTCCGAACTTGCTTGCACCCACGCCCACGAAACACTGTTGTGGGCTAGCAAGGGCAAAGGTGCGCGCCACACCTTCAACTACGACCTCATAAACAGCCGCGACCCCGACTCCCAGATCTCCTCCGTCTGGTCCATCCCATCTGTGCCCATGAGGGAGAAGCTACACGGTCGCCACCCCACCCAGAAGCCCCTGCGCCTCCTCCGCCGCGCCATCCTTGCGTCAACCGCGGAGCGCGACCTCGTCTTCGACCCCTTCTGCGGCTCTGGTACGACCGGCGTGGCTGCCAAGGAGTTGGGACGTATCTTCGTTGGGTCGGAGCGGGAGTACGGGGAGCTCGCGGGACGCAGGATAGGGGCCGCGGTGCGTAGGGAGGTTCTGCAAGAGCTTCATGGCGACGCAACCGGCTAGGTACCTGCCAGAGCGATCTTGGACCGGCCTACCTTCGCCCAAACGGGTGAGGAGGAATTGGCGATACGATTCGGGGAGCTGGCGCGGCGGGTGAGCTCTACCCGATTGACACCGACCGGGGTGGGCATTAGGCTGCCTGCGACGTTTGCGACTATCTGGAGGGCGAGTAGATGGAGGACAGCTTCTCGAGCGCGAGCGGTCTACCCGAGGATATAGCGGAGGTCTTCCGGCTCGATGGCAGGTGCGCCGTGGTGACGGGTGCGGCTTCCGGTCTTGGTCGGGCGATCGCGCTGGGCTTCGCGCAATTCGGTGCCGATGTAGCCTGCCTGGACATCGATATCGAAGGGGCACGGCAGACGTCGGGCATGATCTCGGGCCTCGGACGCGAGAGCTCGGCCATACAGACCGACGTTCGAGATTGGGAGAGCGTGCGGGCTTCTGCCGCGGACGCGCGAGGTCTTACGGGTCGCGTGGACGTGGCGGTCAACGTTCCCGGCATCAATCGGCGCAAGCCCGTGCTGGACCTGGCGCCAGAAGAGTTCTCCGAGGTACTCGACATCAACCTCAAGGGCCTTTTTCATTGCTCCAAGGCATTCGGCGAGCTGATGGTGCATAACGCCCAGGGTAAGATCATAAACATGGCCTCCGTGTTCGGCCTGGTCGCCATGGAGCGCCAGGCGGCGTACGCGGCGAGCAAAGGCGCCGTGGTCCAGCTCACGCGGGTGCTCGCCCTGGAGTTCGCGCCGCACAACGTCCAGGTGAATGCCCTCGCCCCCGCCTATTTCACCACGCCTCTGGTCCGGCAGATCATGGAGGACGAGACGTGGTACGAAGAGGTCATCCGCAGGGTGCCGCAGGGGCGGTTTGGCGAGGTGTGGGAGATAGTTGGTCCTGCCGTGTTCCTGGCCTCTCGGGCTTCTAGCTTCGTGACAGGGACCACGTTGCTGGTCGATGGCGGCTGGACGGCGCAGTAGGCCAACTCTGGGGCGTTTTCCTGCGGCGGCGCCCGCTGCGGCATCGGGTGCAGGCGCTCGTGGACCGTCGCTTAACCGCGGGAAGTACGACGTAGCAAAGACGCTCGAGGCCTTCGGGTCACTGTTGCGAGTGCAGACAGAATCGGACACCCTGATCGACGACGGGGGTGGCCGCGAAGGAGCTGGGGCGCTTCTTCGTTGGTGCCGAGATGGAGCGGGAGTTCGCGGAGCTGGCGGGGCGCAGGAGAGGGGCCGCGGTGCGCGGGGAGGTGCTGCGAGGATTCCCCGCTCTCCTCGGCGCGGGGGACGGCTGAGGGTACGGCCGCGCCGTCGCCTTTGCGGGGAGCATCTACGCCAGGGGCGCGGGCACCGCCGGGTCGATCCGTAGCCACGGCCGCATGGGGAGATGCGCCGCCCTGTGATCCTCGTGCCCCACGAGGCGGGGTGGACCGGTCTGGTGGCTCGTCGGACTCGTAGCCCGAAGGCCGCAGGTTCAGATCCTGCCCCCGCTGCTACCAAGAGGCCCGTTCCCGCGGGCTTTCGTTGATTCGGTATGGACTCGTCCAGAACGCCAAACTGCTGTAGATACTGCAATCCATTAGAAGGTCGCTCCCGGTGGTCATCTTTGGAGGATGCCTTCGACCTCCTTAGGGCCACTTTGTTCCCGACTTACCCGTTTTCTGCAAAATGAAGCGGTTACCCTTGTCCTGGGACCACAGATCCGCCCGCTCGAGCAAGAACTTGCAGTCACGGTGGTAGAGGTTGTGGTCGGCGACCCTGCCTCGGCCCTCTGGTTCAGGCGGTTTCCTTGTTGGTGCGCTCGTAATCCTTCCAAGCGTCTTTTTCGACCTCCGAGGAGGTTGCCATTCCGGCGTTGAACGCGGCCGCCACCGAGCCGCCCGCTCGACGTAGTAGCAGCACGTCGGCGCCGTGCTCCATCGTGTAGCCCGGCGGAAGCAGGAGTCTCCCCTCCCTATGGGCATCCAGTGCCGTTGCGGGTTTCACCATGTCTAGCCCCCGTCTGTTGGACGCGTCAGCATACAGCATCTCCTGGGCCGAATGAACGAACGGGACCACGCGCGGTGGCTAGCCCCGACCTCGCACGTGATCCGCCGTGACTCTTCGAGGAGGCGCACCGGGATGGCTCCGAGGGCTTAGGTCCTGGTCGTGGATCAAAGGCGGCCCAAAAACCATCCCGTGGTCCGTGGCGGCCTACACCGCCGGAAAGCTAGACTGGGATAGGAGGGCGATGCCTACCTCGAACCTCAGGGACTCTTCCCCCCTCCGTCCCTGTGTCGCATGAAGGCTGTTGCCCTCCCTTCTTCAAGCTAGACGCGCTTTCGCGCAAGCCCTACCGCCTCGCGTTTATAGTCGGGGTTGCCGGGAGACCTGCCTCGACCGTTTCTTCGACGCCTGTTCTGCACCTACCACGGGATTGCTGGCAAGGGACGGCTCGGGGACGCGGAGGGGTCATCGACCTGCGAGTAGTGTTCCGATCAGCCCTATCAACGCGGCGATGACCGTACCGGCGAAGCCCAGCCAGAGCTATGCCCTTCCCCTCGAGGTGCTCGCAGACCCGCGTTCGTCGTCGTACTGGATGGAGCCCCTTCGGCCAGCTCGCTCCCTTTCGTTCGCCCACAGCTGCAAGGCCGTGCCCAGCATCGCACCAGAGACGAACAGCAACCACGTGGTAACGAAGACGGCACCCAAGACGAAGGGGTTTAGCTCGTCCGTGATGAGATTCCGCAGAGCGAACCCGATGTCCCTATACACTTCTGGCCAAAACCAGTGCACGATCCCCAGGCTCACCAGAAATACCACCACCGTCGTACCTATAGCCGTGATGAGCCCCACGTACTGGAAGTGCGCGAAAGCGAACTTGCCGCCGTCCCTGACGCCGCCATAGGCGCCGAAAAACAACGCGGCTATCGGGCCAAGTCCGAGCCAAATGGTGCCAACGCTGTGGGTCCCTACGGTGACCAAGAACGCTATGTAAGCTCCGTACGACCCGACGGCGAGCGTCAACAGCCAACCCACCACGTAAGAGGGCAATACCCCCGCAAAAGGATGCGAGTAAGCCCGTTCGTTTCTAGAACCTAGCAGCAGCCCGCGCACCGTCTCGGGCGATGCATCAGACGCGCCACTTGCTTGAGGTTGTTGCCGCGCCTGCTTTGATTCTCCGTGAGGGGCACCGCTGATGAGCGCGTTACGCAACTCTCGATTATCCCGCTCCAGTGCCTCTATCCTCCGGGCCAGCTCGTCTGGGTCCGGCCCGGTATCCCTTCCGCCCATACCCTCTTGCTCCTCCTCTTGCGAGGCGGAATGCACGGCAAAGCCCCGCTGGAACGTTACGGGAGAAGCTTAATACACCGCACATGCAGAATGCATCCCCCAAAGATCCAACCATACCACTCCACCCTAAGGTTGGATCGTAACCTTCATCGCGGATTTGCCGCGTGGGCCGATTACCGGGCGAAATCCAAGTCCCGGCGTTGATTAACTTGCGTGCACCCACTCGAAGGTGGTAGGAGCGATCCCTGCTAGCGGCTCTGCCGCACAAGGAGGGGGACCGGCGACACTGTATTTGGCGATGGCGCTCCTGGCTCTATGGGGGCGGTACGGGCAAAGACGAGGTTCGCGATGGTTCGGCGCGTTGATGTTCTGGTAGCCTAGCTCGACAACTCCGCCGCCATCAGCGTCAGGCCGCCGTCGACGACGAGCGAGGCGCCGGTCGCGTAAGATGACTTCTCCGAGGCGAGGAAGGCCACCCAGGCTGCGATCTCGCGGGCGTGTCCGGGGCGTCCCAGCGGCAACTTCGGGCGTTCGATGGTCGTGGGGTCCTCGTCCTCGGCGCCGGTCATGGGCGTGGAGATCTCACCGGGCCCGACCGCGTTTACCAGGATGCCGTACTCCGCCAGCTCCATCGCCATTACCTTGGTAAGGAGCCCGAGCCCGCCCTTCGATGCGCAATACGCGGAGGCACCGGTGCGAGGGACGTGCTCATGAGCACTCCTCTCGTCCGGAAGACCTGTCCATTCGGCTCTATGCCCCCGAAGTGGAGAGCACAAACAGCGTACAGTCCTTACTCGAAATAGTCGGTATGTACATAGGCGCGATAGAGAGATCGGCAACGCGGCCTGCCTCACGGGGTCCCCGGACCCGCTCCTACGCATCACTTCCTCGCTGAGCCCACGACCCACACTAACCGACGATCTGCATCTCGCCGTGGGTGCGGGGCATCCGGTGGTTCGCCTCGACGAAGCTACGATCGGGTGCTCTGGCGACGTCACCGCCGATCACGTACGCTTGGGCTCAAGATGCGAAGGGTATTGCCATGGCTCGCCATCGCGGTGATCCTTGTCGGCACCGCGTTACTACTACGCAGCCAAGGACGGTTGTGGGTGTGTTCGTGCGGCTACCTGCTCTTGTGGTCGAGTGACCCTTGGAGTTCGGACAACTCCCAGCACCTGTTGGACCCGTACAGCTTCACGCATCTGCTTCATGGCTTCCTGTTGTGCGGGTTGCTCGCGTTGACCGTCCCACGGCTGTCGGTAGTTTGGCGGTTGTGGCTCGCGGTCTCTATCGAGGCGGTATGGGAGCTGGTCGAGAACTCGGAGTTTGTCATCCGGCGTTACCGTCAACAGACGGCCGCTCTAGGCTACCACGGCGACACGATAGTGAACTCACTCGGCGACATCATCGTGTGCGGGCTGGGGTTCGTACTAGCGCAGCGTCTCGGGTTCCGTCGCACGTTCGCGCTATTCGTGCTCACGGAGGTTTCGCTGGCGATCCTGATCAGGGACAACCTCACCTTGAATATCGTGATGTTGATCCACCCGATAGAGGCTATCAAAGAGTGGCAGGCGGCAGGTCACCAATAGCGGCTGGGAGATGCTAATAACGCCCCCGGCACCTCCTCCGCGGAGTCCGAGGACAATAGCGCCCCACCATGCGGTACTCGCCTTCGACCAACTCTTGGGAGAGGCCCGGCAGGGTCGGTCGCGACAACAGCCGCGCCGCATCACCGCTCGCTCCGCTTGCCGAGGACGGGCTTGACGTCCAAGACCGGGGTGCCGTCGATCGCTTCGAGATCGCGGACCGTGATGGCGTCTTCCTCGACCGCCTCGATCGCGACGGCGTGCAGGCCGATAGGGTTCGGGCGATCGGGCGAGCGGGTCGCGAACACGCCCGTTAGGGGTCGCTTCGCGTCACCGCGTGGGTGCACAAAGAGCACGTCGCGGCGGCCCAGGTGCAGCCAGGTCAGTACGAGCACCTCGTCGCCCTCCCGCAGGCCGCTTGTGGCCTCGCGGAACTCGGGGAGGAAGACGACCCGCGCCCGAGGCGCTCCCTCGTCGCCCTGCTTCGGGGCGGCGGCGCGATCGGTGAGCGGCGACTCGACCCGGCCGATCGGCCGCAGTTCGTACGTCGGATCGGTCAACACGTGGACCTCCTTGCTCGTGTACTATCCTAGTCGAGCAGAACGCGCGAGGTCGACTCAGGGTATTTTGTACCTCGAAAGGAAAGAAGTGACGGGGACAACGCATGCTCCTCCCGGCCCCGAGGGACGCCTCGCCCGAAGAGCAGCAGATCCAACGGAGACGTACCCGCCTTGAGCATCACCTCAAGCTCCACATGCCCCTCGGAAAGCGTAGCGCGAAACGCCACGCTCGGCGTCGTCTGGCAGCTCGGGGATGCACGCTAGGCGCCGCCACAAAGAGAAACGGACGCGGCATTCTTGCCGCGTCCGCTCTGGAGTCTCGCCTTACGGCGGTTCTCGAAATGGGTGCGCCGCTCCGGGGAAAGGCTACAGGCTTCAGCAAAAAGACCTGTAGCCTGTAGCCTCGACCCACCGCGGGTTCACTCTTCCCGCAAACCGCTTTAGTAGTAGGTGATGGCCGTCTGGCCCGCTCCCGGGGTGTACCAGCCATACGTCGTCCACGGGGCCCAGCCGTACATGGTGTAGAGCTCGTACGCCTTGGCGCTGCAGTAGTAGGGGTCGTCCGTCATGCCGTAGGACATGCCGAGCAAGGCCTGGGTCGAGGGCAGCATACCCCATCCGCAGTAGCCGTCGTTTACGATGCCGCCGCCCTCGTGGTAGGCGATCTGCTCCGCCGTCGGGACGAGGGGGGCTGGCCACGTCTGGGAGACGACGTTATGGATCGTGTCGGCCTCGGCCCTCTGGGTGGACAACAGCGTGGCGGCCATTACTGCCGCCAGGGTACACGCGAGGAGCCATGCAATCCCCCGCCAATGCAGCACTCGGGTCATAGAAGATCCCCTCCTGCTCGCTTACACAACACTTGCACAACAAGCGGAGACCTTACTACGTCATAAACGAGTTACAAGCCGCTACATGACGCCCTCACTGCCCAATTGTGAACTAATTACATTCGTGTTAAGAGCGTGTTACGGATATGTTACGACGTGAGGCTGGAGGCAAAAGACCCGCTAAACGGGGATATCCTGGTCGACTCTGAAGACGGCACCTGGCTGCAGCGCTTCACCAGGGAGGAGAAAAACTCTACGTGTGAGGGTCGGCGGCGAAACTACTGGTGGGTGATGCGCCTGGCTTTGCCGGATGGCATCATGCCTGCGGGGTAGGGTACACGATGGCAACAGGATGGAGGGCATGGGGATGGGTCGTGCGTCGCGGTCAGAGGATTACGTCCTGCGAGGCGGTCGAGCGGGAGCGGACCGACTGCGTCTCCTGAACCGGGTCAAATGGCCTACCACGGAGCCGCTGCTCAGGGCGGCTGGACTGCGGGCCGGGATGAGTTGCCTGGACGTGGGGTGCGGAGGCGGGGATGTGACGCTGAAGATGGCCGCCCTCGTCGGGGCCGAAGGCCGCGTGGTTGGCGTCGACCGCGACCAGTCGATCCTGGAACTGGCACGTCGGGAGGCCGACAATCAGGGCCTGCCTGTGACCTTCCGGAGGCTGGAGGCCGAGCAGTTAGCAGAGGAGTCGGCCTACGACCTGGTGTTCGCCCGTTACCTCCTCTCGCACCTGCCCCGGCCGCAGCGGGCCGTCGAGGCAATGGTACGGGCTGCGCGGCCGGGCGGTCGCGTGGTCCTCGAAGACGTCTTCTTCCCCGGTCACGTCTGCTACCCGTCCAACGCCGCTTTCGACCGCTTCGTGGAGCTCTACCAGGCCGTTGCCAGGGCGAAGGAGGGCGGGGATGCGGCGATCGGGGTACGGCTGCTGGAGATGGCGCTCGAGGCCGGGCTGGTCGAGGTACGCGTCGGGCTCGTCGTGCCCACTTTCCGCGACGGCGAGGGCAAGCGGGTGACGCGGGTCACGATGGAGCACATACGAGAAGCGGTGGTTGGCGCCGGGTTGGCCTCCGATCCCGAGGTGGACAACATCGTCGGCGAGTTGGGAAGGCTCGCCGAGGACGACCGGACGCTGATAAGCATGGCGCCCACATTCCAGGTATGGGGCCGCAAGGCTGGTGCGTGAGACACCCTCGGGTCGGCGGATAGGTGGGCTCACGCCTCGAAGTAGGATGCGAGTTCCTCCAGGAGTCTCCCTTTCTCGCCCCCGTCCAGGAAGGATGCCCGGAAGGAGTTCTCCGCAACCGCCAGGAACTCCCCGCGGGTGAAGCCGAGCCCGTCCCTCAAGGCGGAGTAGTTGTCGGCCACGTAGCCTCCGAAGTAGGCAGGGTCGTCCGAGTTCAACGTCACGCGCAACCCCTCCCTCAGCATCCGCTTCGCGGGGTGCTCCTCCATGGAGGAGAAGACGCGCAGCCTCAAGTTCGAGAGCGGGCAGACGGTTAGCGGCACCTGCTCCCGCTCGAGCCTCCGCACGAGCCCGGGGTCTTCCATGCACCTGACGCCGTGGTCGATCCGTTCCGCTCCCAGCTCGTCCAGGGCCTGCCTGACGTACTCGGGGGGGCCTTCCTCCCCGGCGTGGGCCACCCTGCGAAACCCGTGATGCGCCGCTTCCTCGAACACCGCCTTGAAGCCTTCCGGCGGGTGGCCGGCCTCCGACGAGTCGAGCCCTACGCCGACGATCCAATCTTTGTAGGGGAGCGCCTGGCGTAGGGTTTCTGTGGCCTCATCCGCGCTCAGGTGCCTGAGGAAACACAGGATCAGGTGCGAGGACACCCCGAGCGTGCTCTCGCCCTTCAGAAGGGCCCGGTGGATGCCCGTGATGGCGGTCTCGAAGGCCACGCCCCTGTTCGTGTGGGCCTGCGGGTCGAAGAAGATCTCCGCGTGACGCACGCCCTGAGTGGCGGATCTCCTGAGGTAGGCGAGGGTCAAATCGTAGAAATCCCTCTCGTACAGCAGCACCCTCATGCCTTCGTAGTAGAGGTCGAGGAAAGACTGCAGGTCTGCGAAGTCATATGCCTGGCGAAGTTCTTCCACGGAGCCGTGCCGAAGCCGAACCCCGTTGCGGGCGGCGATCTCGAACATCATCTCGGGTTCCAGGGAGCCCTCGACGTGGATGTGCAGCTCCGCCTTGGGCATCCGCCTCAAGAACTCGTCGGTGAGCGCGGGATCTCGCGGTCCGACCAACAGAACGCCCCTTTCCTTCTCCTCTCCTGAGGTGGCAGGATACGCCACGGCCGCCTCACCGGCAAGCTGTCTGTTAGCTCCCCGGGCTCGCAGATGAACATACCCCAACTACATCGCCGATCCGTCTGGATTCATCCTGGATTCATTGCTACGTGTTGTAGTGTTGTGGCCGGTCGGAACGTAGGCAACGGGACGCGCCACACGCGGAGGACCGATCCAGAAGTTCCGTTGAGTTACCGGCTTCGAGCCGCAGCGTAGTAGCAGAGGAGCGAGATGAGCAACTTCGTAGTCAGGCAAGAGGGCCCAAGTCCTAGGGTGGCGGAGAACGTCTGGGAGGTACGCCTGGGCGCCGGATCGCTGCTGGTTGGCGCCTTCGCGGGGGCGCTGGCCGGTCTGTACCTCGGCAGGCGTGGCGCTCGGGACCACGTTTCCAACGATCCGAGGGATTGGCCAGTCAACGTCGCGCACCGCGGTGGGGCGGGGATCGCCCCCGAGAACACCCTCGAGGGTTTCCGGGAGGGTCTCCGGGTCGGCGCCGGGGTGCTGGAACTCGACGTGCACACTACAGCCGACGGACACGTCGTCGTGATCCACGACGACCTCGTGGACAGGACCACGCAGGGTGTCGGGCCGGTCCGGGAGATGACGCTTGCGGAGATCAAACGCCTAGACGCCGGCTACCGGTTCACCCGCGACGGGGGAAGAACATTCCCCTACAGGGGGCAAGGCGTGAGGGTCCCTACCCTGGCCGAGGTCTACGAAGAGTTCGCCGAGGTGCCGATAAACGTCGAGATAAAGGGCGAGAGACCGGGGATCGAGGCGGCCGTCTGGCGGGTGATCGAGGCCGCGAGCTCCGGGGAGCGCACGCTCGTGGTCTCCGAAAGCACGCCCACCGTACGCCGGTTTCGAGAGGTTTCTATGGAGAGGGCGGCGACGGCTTCCTCCAGCGCAGAACTGATCTCATTCTACGTTCTGAGCCGCCTCGGTGTCAGCAGGTTTGCCAGACCCCGCTACCGGGCGCTGCAGGGACCAGAGACCTACCACGGGCTGCGTGTGGTAACGCCGGAGCTCGTCAGGGCCGCCCACGAGCGGGGGCTTCGCGTCGACGTCTGGACAATCGACTCGGAGGTAGACATGCGCCGACTGCTCGGCTACGGGGTGGACGGCATAATGACCGACCGTCCCGACATCCTGGCCGGGCTTCTCGGGGGGACAGGTTGGTAGCGGACTGGCGTTCCGGCCTTGAAGCTTTTCGACTTGAGACCCACGGTGCACGCCGTATACTCCGTGAGTCGCACGCAAGACAAACTGAAGGCGATCGGATCATTCGGTGGTCACCTGGTCTGGAGGCTGAGCCCTGTGTGTAGGAACATCAAGACGCTTTACAACTTCGAACCCCCGGCTACGGACGATGAGATAGGCGCCGCTTCGCTGCAGTACGTGAGGAAGATAACCGGCTTCAACAAGCCTTCCAGGGCCAACGAGGCGGCCTTCAACTCCGCGGTCGAAGACATCGCAAGGATCTCGGAGCGGTTGCTCGCCTCGCTCGAAACCACCGTGCCGCCAAAGGACCGCGAAGAAGAGGCGGCCAGGGCCCGTGCGCGCTCCGCCCTACGCTTCGGCGGGCGATAGCGCCGATCGCCGACCCACCGACCGGGAAGGCAGCCAAAACGCGAGAAGAGCGGGGCGGTCTACGCTTCCCGCGTTCGATGTTTGTGAAGGAGGTAAGGTCATGAGTACATCAGATCCTTCCGACACCTACGCCCTTGGCCGTTCCCAGAGGGAAACGGGGCGCCTCATCCGTCAGGCCCAGATCTACGGCCCCCTCACCCGAGGGCTCTTCGCCTCCGCAGGCATCAGCGCGGGCATGAAGGTCCTCGACGTAGGGAGCGGCGCCGGAGACGTGGCCCTGCTGCTCGCGGATCTAATCGGCCCGCGCGGAGCAGTGGTCGGTGTCGAGACGAACCCGACCATCCTCCAGACGGCCCGGGAGCGGGTACGCGCCGCGGGGTGGACGAACGTGAAGTTCCTCGAAGGAGACGTGCAGAGTGCGAACCTGGACGAAGACTTCGACGCGGTGGTGGGGCGTTGGATCCTGATGTACCTCCAAGATCCAGCCGCCGTGCTCCGCCGGCTGCTGGGCCACCTGCGACCCGGAGGCGTCGTCGCGTTCCAGGAGAACGACTTCACCTACCCGCCCACGACCTTCCCACCCGGCCCCCTGCAACAGCAGGTCATGCGGTGGACGACGCCACCTCCGGGCGGCGGCGGGCCGGATCAGCGGATGGGCTCGAAGCTGTACGGGACCTACCTGGACGCCGGGCTACCCGCGCCGCAACTGCGCCTGGACGCGCCCATCGGCGGCGGGCCGGACTGGCCAGGCTACGACTACGTAGCCGACACGGTGCGCAGCCTGCTCCCGATGCTGGAGCGAATGGGCGCGGCGACACCCGACGAGGTCGACGTCGACACGCTCGCGGACCGGCTGCGGGCGGAAGCGGCCGGCCAAGGTGGGGTGCAGATGCTGCCGATAGTTATCGGGGCGTGGGCGCGCAAGCCATAGCGCGCGGTCGTCCGAAGCGCTCTGACGGACGTCTGGTCCAGGCTCGTAAGGCCGCCAGGAGGTAGAGCACGCCCTTCCGCACGGTTGCAGCGCCACCTTGCGGGGCGGGGACGCCATGCAGCCGCTACTTGGAAGTCAGCGGAGGGATCCGTAGACTTCGGGCATGGCCGCTCCGGCGGGACTCTCTGGCGTTCCGTCGCACGGTAACGCAGATCCTCGAAAGGAGAAGCCATCAGCGCCAGACCGGATCTGCCAATATTGCCGTTCGTCTCCCGGGCGGCGTGGGAGGAGTTTCTGGAGGAACGGCACGCGAGCTCCGAGGGGTTGTGGCTCAAGATCGCCAAGAAGGGCTCCGGCGTCGAGAGCGTCACGTATGACCAGGCCGTCGAGGGCGCCCTCTGCTACGGCTGGATAGACGGCCAGGTGCGCAGGTTCGACGAGCACTACTACCTGCAACGGTTCACGCCGCGCAGGGCCAGGAGCAAATGGTCGAAGGTCAATCGCGAGAAGGTTGCGGGGCTCATAGAGAGGGGCGAGATGAAGGCCGCCGGCCTGCGGGAGGTGGAACGGGCAAGGGCCGACGGCCGGTGGGACGCCGCCTACGACTCGCCGAGCACCGCCACGGTGCCCGAGGATCTGTCAAGAGAGTTGGAGAAGAACGAGCGGGCCCGCAGGTTCTTCTCCGAGCTCGACAAGAGGAACAGGTACGCCATCTTGTACCAGATCCAGGACGCCAAAAGGCCCGAGACGCGGGCACGACGCATCGCCAGGTACGTGGCCATGTTGGCCGAGGGAGAGAAGCCCAACCCCTACTAAGGGTCGAGCTACCCGGGAGGCGGAGGTATGATCGTCGCACACGAGGAGAGATCTCTGAGCTCGCCCTACGTTGAGGCCATCACGCACGGGTGGACCGAGAGCGATGGCTCTACCGTCCGCCCGGCGGAGTGCCGCTGGCACTTGGTCTTCGTAAGGCACGACGGCTGCGCGCGAGCGTTGGTCGTCGGACCGTGGACGACTGCCGGCGTCGCATCCTGGGCCGGGGGCGCCGAGATACTCTGGGTCAGGTTCGGACTCGGCACTTTCATGCCCCACATGCCCGCGAGGAAGCTCCTGGATTCGGAGACGGTCCTGCCGGAGGCGGCGGACCGGTCCTTCTGGCTCAAAGGCTCAGCGTGGCAGTTCCCCGACCACGAGAACGCGGAGGCCTTCGTGGACAGGCTCGTATGCAAGGGCGTGCTGGTTCGGGATCCCATCGTGGGCGCCGCTTTGGAAGGGTTGCCGACGCAAGGATTATCTCCCCGGACGGTGCGGCACAGGTTCTTGAGGGCCACGGGGTTGACGCAGGGCGGCATCCGTCAGGCCGAGCGCGCCAACCGGGCGGCGGCACTCCTGCGTCGGGGCGTACCGATCCCCTACGTCGTCTACGAGGAGGGCTACTTCGATCAGCCGCACATGACCAGGTCGCTGAGGCGATGGGTGGGGCACACGCCCGCCCGGATCTCCGCGGCGAGCAACCCCGACTAGCTTGCCGTTTCGTACAAGACGGCGTCCTCCCAAGGGGTTATGGTGCGGGCGTAGCAGGCAACCCGAAGGGAAGGACGCAATGGATTACAGGCTCGAGTTGGTCCCGCTCCCGGTGGTGGACGTGGACCGCGCCAAAGCCTTCTATACCGAGAAGGCCGGCTTCGTTGAAGATCTCGACCACAGTGGCGAGGGCGGTTTCCGCGTCGTCCAGCTCACGCCGCCGGGGTCCGCCTGCTCGGTCGCGGTGGGGTCCGGGATCGTCGGCACGCCGCCCGGCTCCGTCCAGGGATTGCACCTGGTAGTCCCCGACATCGAGGCGGCGCGCGCCGAGCTCAGTGAACGGGGCGTGGAAGTTGGCGAGGTACAGGACCTCGGGGGAGTGCTGTACGCCCCCTTCAGCGATCCCGATGGGAACGGGTGGACCCTCCAGCAACTGCCCTACTAGCCCGCCGTCGCGCATCCCCCAACTGGGGTATTCTAGCTGGTCAGCATTTCGGCAAGAGCAGGATGCTGACGGGCTGAGGGGTTTGTGATGAAGTTTTGCCTCGTTGCAAACCGCTCTAACGGCCCAGGAGGACTATGACTACGCCGGCTGCCGCCGCGAAGAGGAGCACCGCCGGGCGCAGCCAGCGCTCGTCCAGGCGCTTGACGACCCATTGGCTGGCCCACAGGCCGACGAGCAGGCCGGGTAGCAGCTCGAGGGCCAGAACCAGGTGCCGCCATTCGACCTTGCCGGCCAAACCCAGGCCGATCAGGGACATGGCTATGCCCACCACGAACGAGATCGACAGCGTCGAGCGCAGTTCGGCCCCGGAGCGGTCCTGGTAGACGAGGGCCAGGGGCGTCCCCCCGAGCGCCGCGACCGTGCCGACGACGCCGGATGCTACGCCGCCGGCCAGCCTGGTGCTGTTACGTATCTCGAATGACGGCTTGAGGAAGCTGGCGAGTGCGGCGGCCAGGATCATGAGCCCCGTGAGCGTCGAGAGCGAGCCGCCGGGTACGAAGACCAGCAGCGCCACGCCGGCGATGGTGCCAAGCAGTCGCCCGGCGGTGATCAGGAAAAAGCCGCCGAAGTCGATGGAGTGCCACTCCCTGGCGCTCATCAGCACGGTCATGGGCAGGGCAAGGAGCAAGGGGGTGACGGGGACGGACCAGGGAAGGACCAGGACCAGCGCCGGCACCGCCACGAGGGCGTACCCGAAGCCTATAGAACCCTGAATGATTGCCCCAACCGCCACGGCGAAGGAGATGATCACTATGGCTGCGATACCGATGCGTCTCCTAGTCTAGAACGACCGTCATAATATAGCTGGCGAAGCCGGGGAGAATCGTGAAAGACGCCCGCCGCTACTACGTTCCGGCCTACGAAGACGCGCGCTGTAGGCTGCCCATCAAACGGCTTGTGCGCGCCGGCTAGGCTGATTGGAAGACCGATACCCTGTTCTTACCCGTCTTCTTGGCCCGGTACATCTCGCCGTCGGCCATCGCGATGAGGCGCTCCAGGCTCCTCATCTCTTTCGAGAGGGAGGCCACGCCCAGGGACACCGTGGTTGGACGCTCCAGCGAGTTTTCGGCGGCGGGTACGCACTCCCTCTCTACGGCTTCGCGGATGCGTTCGGCTACTTCGAGGACGCCTTCCGCGTCGTTGTTAGCGAGCAGGACGAACTCCTCACCGCCGTAGCGACCGATCAGGTCGTCAGCCCTGGCCGACTCGCGCATGATCCTCGCCACGCAACGCAGGATCTCGTCTCCAGCGTCGTGGCCGTGGCTGTCGTTGTAGGCCTTGAAGTCGTCCACGTCGAGCAGGACGCACGAGAGGGGCGTGCCGTTTTGCATGGCCTGCTCGACCCTGCGCCTCGCCGCCCGCTCGAAG
>JBKPSF010000047.1:0-10300 GCA_046734875.1 Actinomycetota bacterium
GTAGTCTACAGCAACCAGTTGCTCTCCGACGCAATAATCGCCTACGCCGGAGCGTTCAACCCGATAACCCAGAAGATCGAGGAACGCATCACCACACAGTGAATCACCGGGGCAACACAAGGAGCGAGCTGATGAACCTTCGTGTCCTCTTGCTGTGCGCACTCGTTGCCCTGCTCGTGGGCGCGCCAGCAACCGCAGCACCGGTCGGGTACTCGTCGGGAGAACTGCCGCTCGGCAAACCCGGCCTGAAGGAAACCAGGACGACGGAGCAGATCTCACCCGGCGTCACATACACCCGCATCGTGAGAGGCCAACAGTCGAAAAACGACTTCTACACCGTCGATGTGGCCTTCTATGAAGATCGCGCAGCGGCGGAGGCGTCCGCAGCCGGGCTCGAGGCCGACGGCTACGACCCCGTGATCGTGGAGGTCGCCGAACGCGCTCCCGACGACCCGCAAAACGGGCCTTCGGGGTACCTCGTGCGCGTCGGGTCGTTCGCGACCCAGGCCGAGGCCGACGACCTGCGCGCCGGGCTAACGGCCAGGGGGTATACGGGGCTCCGCACCGTCTACACGGGCGAGGACGGCGGAGAGACTACGGGACCCTGGGTCGTCCACGTTCTTACAGTGGACCCCGACCTCTTCCGTGGCACGCTCGCACCCGAGCTCGCGACCGGGATCGTGCCGGATCGTGAACAACTCACCTCGATCTCGGCGCGCACTAACTCGTTGGCCGCCACGAACGGCGGGTACTTCGTGATCGGACCCGAGGACGGCACGCCGGGGGACCTGGCGGGCCTCTCCGTGCTTGATGGTAAGCCGGTGAGCGAGGCCGTCGACGGACGCACGGACCTCGTCCTGCCGAAAGGTGACGGCGCCGGTGCCGACGTGGCTACCCTCTCGGATTCGTACGCTGCCACCTCCTCCGACGGAAAGACCCTCGAGATCGACGGTCTCAACCGCAAGCCTGGCCTGATCCGTGCCTGCGGCGGAGAAGGCGGGGACGTACCCACCGAACTCCCCAAGCACGACTTCACCTGCACGGACGCCAGCGAGTTGATCCTCTTCACCCCCGTCTTCGGCACCTCCACGGAACTGGGCGAAGGCACCGAAGCCGTCCTAGACGCCTCTGGCAAAGTGGTCGGGCTGCGCGACGTTCGTGGGGGTTCGATCCCAGCCCGCGGCTCCGTCCTCTCCGGCACGGGCGATGGGGCCGACTGGCTACGCGCCCACGCGCGACCAGGCACGAAGGTAAGGGTAAAGAGCAACTTCTCGACGGACGGCGCATCCCTCTCCGGCAAGACCGGCATCGTCAACGGCGGCCCGCGCCTCCTGGGCGGCGGAGCCCCCGACATCACCGCTTATGCGGAGGGCTTCGTCTACCCCGAGGACCCCGAGTTCTACTACCGCTTCGGAATCAGGCGCAACCCGCGCACGATGGCCGGGGTGACGCCGGGCGGCGACCTGCTCCTCGTCGCCGTTGACGGCAGGAAGCCGGACTACAGCGTGGGCGCCAGCTTCAAAGAAGAGGCGGCCATCATGGACTCCCTGGGCGCAGAGGAGGCCGTCAACCTCGACGGTGGCGGCTCGACGACGATGACCCTCGGAACACGGCTCGTGACGCGCCCTTCCGATCCGACCGGCGAGCGTCCCATCGGGGACGCCGTAGTATTGCTCGATTAAAGCCAGCAAGACGCGCGACGGCGAGAGACTGTAGTAAGCTGGTGGCTTGCTGTTGACGGCCACTGGGGGTGGTGGATTTATGGAACAGACGAAATTCCTCCTCGACGAGAAGGCGATCCCCGAGAGCTGGTACAACCTGGTGCCGGATCTTCCCTTCCAGTTGGAGCCGCCGCTGAACCCGGCCACGATGGAGCCCGTGGGCCCCGAAGCGTTCACCCCGATCTTCCCCCAGGCCATCATCGAGCAGGAGGTGACGCAGGAGTCCTACGTCCCGATTCCCGAGGAAGTACGGGAGATCTACAGCCTCTGGCGCCCGACCCCATTGTTCCGCGCCCGCCGTCTGGAGAAGGCGCTCGACACCCCGGCCCACATCTACTACAAGTACGAGGGCGCGAGCCCGCCGGGCAGCCACAAGCCGAACACGGCAGTCCCGCAGGCCTACTACAACCGCGAGGAGGGCGTCAGGCGCCTGACCACCGAGACCGGCGCGGGCCAGTGGGGCTCTTCCCTCGCCTTCGCCTGCGGCGTGATGGGCCTCGACTGCACGGTCTACATGGTCCGCGTCAGCTTTGACCAGAAGCCGTACAGGCGCATCATGATGGAGACCTACGGCGCCGAAGTCCACGCCAGCCCCACGGACCTTACGCAAGCGGGACGCAACATCCTCGAAGAGCATCCAGATTCGCCGGGCTCTCTGGGCATCGCCATAAGCGAGGCCATCGAGGACGCGGTAAAGAACGACGACGCGAAGTACTCGCTAGGCAGCGTTCTAAACCATGTGCTGATGCACCAGACCGTGATCGGGCAGGAGGCGCTACAGCAGATGGAGCTCGCCGGTGAGTACCCTGACGTGGTCGTCGGCTGCGTCGGCGGGGGCTCGAATTTTGGCGGTGTGGCCTTCCCCTTTATCCGCGAGAACCTGAAGAACGGCAAGAACACCCGCATCGTGGCCGTCGAGCCCGCCTCGTGCCCCACGCTCACCAAGGGCCGCTACACCTACGACTTCGGCGACACCGCAGGGACCACACCGATGATGAAGATGTACACCCTGGGGCACTCGTTCGTGCCGAGCGGCATCCACGCCGGGGGCCTTCGCTACCACGGCGAGTCCCCCATAGTCTCAGCGCTCGCGCACGAAGGGCTCATCGAGGCCCGCGCCTACGCCCAGAACCCCACCTTCGAGGCCGGCGTCACGTTCGCCCGCACCGAAGGCATCGTGCCAGCGCCCGAGGTGACGCACGCCATAAAGGCGACCATAGACCTTGCGAATGAGGCAAGAGAGGCAGGGGAAAAGAAGACCATCCTCTTCAACCTCTGCGGCCACGGCCACTTCGACTTCTCGGCCTACCAGCAGTATTTAGCCGGAGATCTGGTCAACCTGGAACACTCCGAGGAGGAGATAGAGGCGGCCGTCGCGGGGATACCGGGTTGATGCCGATTTACGGGCGGTACGTCGTTGGGCCGGTTCGCGAACCGCCCCTACGGGTTCCGGCAGAATTCGTAGGTGAATTGATGGCGAGCCCGTCTTCCGGATCGCGTTCTGGACGTGGCTTGCCTGCCACGTCCATTCTAGCGAAAGCGGGAATCCACGCCTACCCCTTCGGTTGGCCCACGCCGAGGATGCAGCGGTTGCCGGAGAGGGGGGCAAGCTCGGAGATCTTGAACTCGTCTACGAACTGTTCGAGGCGCAGGTCGTTTGGGCTATCCAGTTTTAGCTGAACTCTCCAGGAGGTGGCGATGACGGGGGTGTCCTGGCCGGGATATGGGCTGACTATGACGTAGTCTTCGTTGGCGTAGTGGCGCAGGGTTTCGAGTCGTTCTTGAGGTAGGTCGGGACGGTAGGTGATCCAGACGACGCCATGGTCCATGCTGTGGACGGCGTGCCTGTCCTGTATGGGGCTCTCGTAGAAGCCGCAGTTCTGCCACAGCGGGGCGTGGTTGCCGTTGGTTGGTGGTTTTCTGTCGTATCTTATGGGGCCCTCGACGGTACGGTTGGTGGTGGCCGGGTAGACTTGTATTCCCTCTGGCGGGTTCTCCGGGAGAGGCTGTGCCGGGTCGGGTTTCTTGCCGTCGGCCGGGTACATGTTGGTGATCTCACGCCTCCCAACCTCGGCTTTGGCGAGCTCGCCCGCCTCCCCGGACTCCGTCTGATGTGCGGCCGTCGTCTCCCTACTGGTATCGTCCATTTTCGCCACCGTGGTTTCGGAAGTCACCGATGAGCGCTTGCCCTCCGAACCGTCCGGCGAGCCACCCGTCGAACCTTCGCCGCCGCAGGAGGCGACGAGGATCGAGATGCTCAGCAAGGTCACGAACAAATTTTGCATGAAATTCTTCCGGGCCAAAGCGTGGCCTCCTCCAGGACATTCGGAACTGCTCTGAGGATACTACGCGCCGGGCACGACGCCGGATGTAAACGCGAGGACCCCCCGGGAGTGGCGCTACTACCGGAAACCGGGTACCTCTGTCGCAGACCAAGTCCTGTTAAATAGGGAACTGGTGGGTTGACTGGAGATACAGCCGACTTCGGAGGCAGCCGCGGCGGTGGGGTTACTCCGTCTCGCTACCCTCGCGGCGTCGCGTAAAGGAGTGATTCTGCGGGATCTATCGAGGTTAGCGTCTTGCTGGGAGTGCAGCGGTTGCAGACGAAGCCCGATCCCACGGGGTAGTGGATCTCGGCGTGTAGCTGCGGTGAGCTTACTGCGTTGCCCGTATCGCCCATCACGCCGAGCGGCGTGCTCGTGGTGACCTCCTGGTCCAGCTTGAGAGCCCGCAGCGTCGTCTCGTTCTTGAGGTGGCAGAAGAAGACGAAGTAGCCGGCGCTGCCTACATCCTTGCTGTAGAGCCAGACGAAGTTGCCGTAGAGCGGCCGGTTGATGACGTCGTCGATCGCCATGCTGTAGTCCCAGGGCGGGGGAGTAAAGCTGCTGACCCTGTAGTTTACGGCCGCGCCGACCGTGTTGGAAGATCTCGTGCAGACCGCCGCTACATAGCCCGAGAGCGGCGCGTAGACGCGGGGCAGCTTGCGGGGTCTGGAAGGGAATACATCCACCCCGTCATGGGCGCGTTGCGACGATCCGTTCCTGTGGTTCCAGGTGTAGGTCTGTCCTTCCCTGTTGGCGTGCCAGTTGTCCTGCACAGGGGTCTTGTAGGTGCCGTTCGGCAGCGGGAAGACGAGCGGAATATATCCGCTGTACGGGTCCACGAGCGTGTCGGCCCTGGCACCCTCGGGAAGGACGGGCAACATCAGCGCGCCCGCCGCGGCCCCCACGCCCAGCTGCAAAAACCTCCGACGGTCGATCCGCGAGTCGGATATCCCACGCGTCACATCTGAGGCGTTCCGATCTTCACCTTCAGACGACCGCGTTGCTCTTTCCGTAGTCTTCATATCTCTTCTCACCGCACGGCCTCCTCTCTACCCGAGATCCACCAATCCACACAACCATATACACAACCCGTTTAGAACGGAACCCTCCTGGGAAGATTTTATCGAGGCTTATCTCTTCACTCGCCCGGACGGCCACCCAAGTTCTCGACGGCGCGCGCCGCGAGACCGACGCCCCGCCGCAGCGCTACCTCGGGCGTAGCACCCGCGAGCCAGGCCGAAAGGAAACCCGCGCAGAGGGCATCGCCGGCGCCCGTGGTGTCCTTGACCCGCGCCCGCGCTGCCGGCACGCGCGACCGCAGGCCCTCGACGTCCGCGTAGCAGGCTCCTTCGGCGCCGAGCTTCAGGACGACGGCAGGGTAGTAGTCGAGCAGGTCTTCTGCTATTTGGTCGGGATCTTCCGCCCCCGCGAGCAGCAAGCCCTCTTCGAGGTTGGGGAAGCAGAGGGCGGCGTTACGAGTCCACGCGAGAAAACGCTCGGGGCCTATGTCTTCGAGCATCGGGACCGCCGATGGGTCGACGGAGACGGTCATCCCTGCCCCGCGCGCGAGGCGCAGGGCCTCGAAGGCGGCCTCCCTGCGACTGCCACCCGAGAACGTGTAGCCGACGAGGTGCAGGTGTCCTCCGTCGAAGAGGGAGATGGGGATGTCCTCGGAGCCGAGGTTTTCGACCGCGCCGCGGTCGGTGATCATGGTCCTCTCTCCGGCACCATCGACGAGCACGAAGACCTTGCCGGTGGCCAGCGAGGGGTCTCGCGCCAGGTGCGCCTCCACTCCTGCCTCGTGCAGATCCTTCTCCAGAAAGTCGCCGAAGACGTCGTCGCCGACCCTGCCAACGAAATGCGTCTCGACGCCGCACGCGGCCAGCCAGGACGCGGCGTTCGCGCCCGAACCGCCGCCTGCGGCGCGTATCGGGGTAAAGGTATCGGTGCCCAGCCTCACCTCGCTGTCCACGCTTGCGAGCATGTCGTAGAGCAGGTCCCCGACAACGACGACCCGCGGCACGCCTCAGGGATTCCCTTCCAGCGCCGATAGCGACCCCGCGATGCGCGCCGCGAGACGCGCGTTGCGGAGGATGATGAGCCTGTTGGCCCGCAAGCTCTCCCCCTTCGTCTCCGCCGCGAAGCGGTCCAGGAGGAAGGGAGTAACGTCGCCGCCGTGTACCCCGCGCCGCTCCAGCTCCTCCAGGCCTGCGCGGAGTGCCCGTTCGTGTAGCGCGGGGTCTAGCTGCTCGTCCTCGGGGAGCGGGTTAGCCACCACGAGGCCCGAGTTCTTGAGGCCGAGGGAAGGGAGATTCTGTATGACCCGCGCTGCCTCTTCGGCGCTCTCGACGCTCCAGTCGAGCGGGCTTCCCGAATCGGTGAGGTAAAAACCGGGGAAGCGTAGCGTGCGGAAGCCCACCACGGGCACGCCCAAGGTCTCCAGGTACTCCAGGGTCGCTGGAACGTCGAGGATGGACTTGACCCCGCAGCAGACCACGGCCACGGGCGTCGTCGCCAGCGCCGCGAGGTCGGCCGAGACGTCCCAGCTCTCGCGGGCCTCCCTGTGCACGCCGCCGAGGCCGCCTGTAGCGAAGAGGCGTATCCCGGCGAGCGCGGCGAGGTGCGCGGTGGCGGCGACGGTGGTCGCGCCGTGGCTCTTCTTCGCAACGGCGACGGGTAGGTCTCTGGCCGAGAGCTTCGGGATGCCCTCCGCGGTGGCCATGAGCTCGAGCTCGGAGTCATCGAGCCCGACCTTGGCAATACCATCGACGACGCCTATCGTGGCGGGGACGGCTCCTTCGGCACGCACGCCACTTTCCGCCTCGCGGGCGACTTGCAGGTTCTGGGGGTGCGGTAGGCCGTGCGAGATCAGGGTCGACTCGAGCGCAACGACGGGCGTTCCACCCTCCAGGGCCTCCCTTACTTCGGCCTCGACCTCCAGGCTCAAGCCGCCGGCTCTATACAGCGTTCGTCGTTGTTGCGCGGGCTGTTGACGAAGCGGCTCACGGGATAAGTCTCGAGGTCGTCGTACGGGTAGGGGATCATGAGCTCCCCGAGCTCCTCCCTGTCGGCGTCAGGGTCGAGCCAGGCGTTGTAGGCGTCATGAGGCAGGATCACGGGCATCCTGTCGTGAACGTCTTCGAGCACCGAGTTCGCCCTGGTGGTCAAAATAGCACAGGTGCGCAAGATTCCATCGCCCTTCTCCCAGCTCTCCCAGAGCCCGGCGAAGGCGAAGGGGCGTCCGTCCTGCATGCGGAAGTAGTAGGGCTGCTTGCCGCCGTTCACCCGCTTCCACTCGTAGAAACCGTCGGCGGCTATAAGGCAGCGCCGCCTGCGGAAGGCGCTGCGGAACGACGGCTTCTCCGGCGCAGTCTCGCTGCGGGCGTTGATCATGCGCGCCCCGATGTCGGGGTCCTCGGCCCAGGAAGGCACGAGCCCCCACCTGAACATCTCCAGCCGCCTTCCCCCCTCATCCTCCAGAACCGCCGCGACCTGCTGCGTCGGCGCGACGTTGTAACTAGGGACGATCTCTGTCGTGCTGTCCAACTGGAACTCCTCGGCCAACCTGCCCGCCGGGGTAGAGAGCGTATACCTGCCGCACATAACTCTTCACCTCTCCCAAAAAGCCGAAAACCTGCCCTAATTGTACCGGGTAGGTGCCCGTCTCCCACCGGCCAGGATGTACTTGCGGGCTATCCGCCCTCGTTCCTGGCCTCTTCGAGCAGGTGCATAACCTCTTCGTCTGAGGTCTGATCGAAGTTCTTGTACCAGAGCCCAATGGCCCCGAGGTCGGAGGGGGATGCCAGGCAGACCAACCCGTCCACCAGGGATTCGAAGAGCTCCGCAGTCTGGGCCGCGCATACGGGCGCGGCCAGAACCAGGCGCTGCGGTTTGCGCAGCCTGAGAGCCTCCACGGCGGCGCGGGCCGTCACCCCGGTCGCAAGGCCGTCGTCTACCAGGATAACGGTCCGCCCACCGACCTCGGGTTCGGGTCTCCCGCCCCTGAAAAAGCGCAGCCTGCGCTTTACCTCGGCGACTTCCTGGGCCGTGATCCACTCTACGTACTCGTCGGTGATGCCGAGACGTCTCACGACGTCGGCATTGAGGATGCGCACGCCGCCGGCCGCGACGGCTCCGATGCCGAATTCGGGCTGGTCCGGCGCCCCGAGCTTTCGCGACACGAACACGTCTAGCGGCGCCCCCAGAGAACGCGAGATCTCGTACGCGACGGGAACCCCGCCCCGCGGCAACCCGAAGACCACGCACCGCTCGCCCCGGAAACTGGAGAGCTTGCGGGCGAGCCTGCGTCCGGCGTCCCTGCGATCCTCGAACGGCGGGGAACGGAAGATCCTCACGGCAGACTAACCAACGCCCCGCCAGTACGGCGCGAGGATCTCACGGCTCTTCTCGACCTGCCTCACCCCGCCGCCATACTCCCAGTCGGGCGCCTCCCCCCGAACCCCCCGCATGGTGGCAGCCACGCTCTCGGTGAGCGCCCGAAGGTTGTAGCCTCCTTCGAGGACGAACGCGGGCGGCGCGGCCCCAACCTCGCGAGAGAGTTGCGTAACCAGAGCGGCGAAGCGCCCGAAGGCGTCGCTCGTGAGCGCCATGCCCCCGAGCAGGTCGTCCTCGTGGGCGTCGAAGCCGGCGGAGACCAGTATCAAGCCAGGCCCGAACTCCCTGATCAGGGGCACGAACACGCCCGCGAAGACCTCCGCGTACACGTCCTCCCCCGAACGCGCGGGCAAAGGCACGTTGGCCGTGAAGCCCCTTCCCTTCCCCTCCCCCACCTCGCCGGCCTCACCGGTCCCGGGGTAGAAGGGGCTCTGGTGCACCGAGAGGTACAGCACCCTGCCCTCGCCGTAGAAGATGTCCTGGGTGCCGTTGCCGTGATGGACGTCCCAGTCCAGCACGGCGACCTTCTCCAGCCCCCCCGCAAGGGCGTGGCCTGCTGCCACGGCCACGTGGTTGGTGAGGCAGAACCCCATCCCGTAGTCCCTCCCCGCGTGGTGGCCGGGAGGACGTGCGATGGCGAAAGCCGTCTCGCCGCCTACAGCGCTCTCCACCGCCAAACAGGCGGCCCCGCTGGCTAGCGCGGCCGCCTCCCAGGAACCCTCCCCGACGGCGGTGTCCAGGCTGAGGTAACCTTCCCCCGCCCGAGACATCTCCCGCACACCGTCCAGGTAAGCCGCGTCGTGAACGGCACCGAGGGCATCGTCGCTCGCAGGACCACACCGACGCCACTCCACGAGTACGCCGCTTCGCTCGGCCTCCTCGACCCCAGCGAGGGACGCTGGGAACCTCGCGGGGCTCTCGACACCGGAAAGCTCGTTGACGTGCCGCCCCGAGGCCGGGTCACTGTAGACGTGCAAACCTTGCTCCCCCAATCCAGGATACAGTAGACTCTATCCACTATGCTACTATGCCGGCATGCCGGGCGGGGACTCCGGAGAAGAGAGGTGGCCGCGAATAATAGCGTGCAACACAGAAGGCGACGCTCGAAGGATCGAGAACGCCAGGTTCAGGGCCTCCCGCCGTCCCGATACAACGACGCTCCTGACCCCGGATAAGCCCCTTGCCGCGTATAGGTATAGCCTCAAGTGCTAGTACCGGGTGCTGAAATCTGATGACGAGAGGTGCAAAGAATCGGATGACGATCGGCAACAAAGTTGACAAAAATTGTTTGCGGGCCTGTAATGGTCAGCAAAGGCGGTCGTTTGGGCCGCCATGACAGGCTGGGGTGGTCTGCCGATCCTTGGAGCGTATCTCGGCGTTGGGGATTATGGAAGATCACAACAGGTTTCTTCCCTCCGCCAAAGGTGGAAATGGCGTGAATGTTGCCATGCGAAGCCGGTATTTTCTGGCTGCAACGTGTGTTCTTGTCGCGCTGGCTCTGCTGTTGTGCGCCGGGGGGGAGTCTGGGGCGAAGCAACCCGAGAACGCGACCGCCGATCCTGCGAACCCCAACCAGCCAACCGATAGCGGATCGGAAGGTACGACGAACGCCGGCGGCACGCGGGCGACAGAGCCGGATCAGGCTCAACCGGTACACGGCGAAACTGCGAACCCGCCTCCGGCCGAGCCCAAACCCGCCGACCCCAAGCCCACCGATTCCGGATCAGCCGACCCCAAGCCCACCGACTCCAATGCAGCCGACCCCAAGCCCGCCGATTCCGGATCGGCCGATTCCAAACCAGCCGATCCCAAGCCGGCCGATTCCGGACCAACCGAGCCCATAGCGGCCGAACCCAAGCC
>JBKPSF010000048.1:0-3982 GCA_046734875.1 Actinomycetota bacterium
CGTCGCCTCCATTGCTGGCGCTCCGCGCGCCGGCGCGCTCGGTGCCTCGCAGTGCGCTCGTAAGATCTACTCGCTGGTCGGGCCATGGCTAGTGCGCACTGTAGCAGGAACGATCAGCCCGAGTACTTACGAGAAGCGCGTAATCCAGGCGGTCTTCGGCTAGTGATGGACTGATGAAGGCGCTGGGCCTCTCGGACAGGCTCGGACTGCAACGCTACGTCAGCCAGCAGATCCACTACACGCTGCAGGCGAGGGAGGCCGAGTACGAGCTGGTGCCCCTCGCTGTAGACCAGGAGTGCTCCATCCTCGTGTGGAGCCCACTGGCCGGTGGGCTGCTCTCGGGCAAGTACCGGCGGGGCACGGACGCCCAGGAGGGGCGGCATGTGGAGGGCTGGGACGAACCGCCCGTCTACGACACCGACAAGCTCTACGACACAGTAGAGGCGCTCGTGGAGATCGCGGGCGATCGCGGCGTATCGGCGGCTCAGGTGTCCCTCGCGTGGCTGCTCGGTCGGCCGGGTGTGGCCTCGGTGATAGTGGGGGCGCGCACCGACGAGCAGCTGGCCGACAACCTCGAGGCCGCCGAGCTGGAGCTCACCGAAGCGGAGCGGCGACGCCTCGACGAGGTGAGCGCCCCGCGTCTGATCTACCCGTTCTGGCACCAGGCCAAGACCGCCTCGGACCGTCTGGGACCGGCCGATCTCTCGCTCCTCGATCCGCACGTAGACGGCGGATCATAAGTTCGAACACCGACACGCCGGGGTCGCCTAGAGAACCGGTTGCGCTCTCACTCGTCCAGGTTACGAGAGCCTTCCTCAACGACCCCCTGCGTCGCTGGTTACGCCCGGCCGTGGTGCAGTATAGTGGGGGTGATGATCATCACGGGAAGGCGGCACCCAGAATAGTCGCTTTCCGACAGCCGGCAAGGGGGAGTACCGGACGAGAAAGGATCGCGACAAGCAGAGCAACCTGACGGCGAGAACGGAGGGAGACGGCCCATTAGCGAACAGCCCAGAGGGGTGGATCGCACCACCGAGGTCGACGATCATGCCTTTACCGAGCAAATAGAGATCGCCGCGACCTGGTCGATAGGACCAAGGAACTCATAGAAGAGGGCAACGTCCACCGTATCATAATCCGCAAACCACGACGACGAGGTTCTTATGGAGGTGCCGCTCACCGCCGGGATGGTTGTCGGCGGGGCGGTCACCATCGTAGCGCCGGTGCTGGCCGCCTTGGGGGCGTTGGCGGCTCTCCTAACCCGCGTGAAGATCGAGGGAGTCCGTGCAAAGCAAGACGAAACCGATGGCGAGCGCCCTTACTGAGTATTTCTGACGCGCGACCGAGAAGATGGCCAAACAGGCCGTAGCGTAGTAGGTGGTGGGATAAACACCTACTATGCCCCGTTTCTGGCCATGATCATCGGTCCGGTGCTCCGCGTTGCCCTCCCTGTCGCGACTAAGGGCCGCTACTAAGAACCCGCTCACGCCGGCGCGAAGCACGAGGGAGACCGTTAAAGCGAGCAACACGAGGAGAGCCATACATGCAGACCAACGAGGATCATGCGGTGGAGGTTGTACCCCAGGACTACAGCTACGTCTTCAACCCGTACCGGGAGCCCATAGCCAGGGTGAAGCCGGGAGAACGGGTAACCATCCACACGGATGACGCCTTTGAGAGCAGGATAACGAAGAAAGAAGACCTTCCGAGTCGAGCCCTTGCCACGGCCAAGTTCCTCAATCCCCAGACCGGACCCATCTACGTGGAGGGAGCCGAACCGGGCGACACGCTCGCCGTTCGCATCGAGGGCATCGAGCCCACACGGGACTTCGCCGTGAGCGTCCTGATACCCTACTTCGGAGGTCTCACCTCGACGAACTTCACCCGCACGCTACAGGAGCCGCTGCCGGAGAAGGTCTGGATCTGGCACCTCGTAGACGGCGGAAAAAACCTGGTCAACGAGGAACTCGGCGTGACACTGCCCTGGGAGCCCTTCCTGGGAACCCTGGCCGTGGCCCCGGACCTGGAGGCGATCACCGCCCTCGCCCCCGGTCCATTCGGGGGCAACATGGACGTGCCCGACGTCAAACCGGGAAACACCGTCTACCTGCCCGTGTGGAATCCCGGCGCGCTCGTCTACACAGGTGATTGCCACGCCAGGCAGGGGCAAGGCGAGCTATGCGGGGTCGCGATGGAGATCACCTCCAAGGTGACCGTGGTCTTCGAGGTGATCAAGAACAAGGCGATAGAGTGGCCGCGCATCGAGTCCGATGAGGCCATAATGGTGGTCGGCAGCGCCCGTCCCATGGAAGACGCGGCCCGCATCGCGAACACGGAGCTGGTTCTGTGGCTCGAGCAGGAACACGGCTACGATCGCTGGGACGCCTACCAGTTGCTCACCCAGGCGGGCGGGTTGTACGTGGGCAACATGGTCGACACCACCTATTCTCTTGTGGCCTCCGTCGCCAAGGCGCATCTGGGTCGTCCGCGGTAGAGAAAGGGGGTAGCGTCAGTCACCTTTGCGGTTCGTATCGGTTCCGCCTCCATTTCTCGTCGGAGCGCTGACAACCCCGAGGTTTTGCTAGGAGCGCGGGAGGAGTCGATGGGCCTGTCCCGAGAGTTGCCCGATCGGACCGAAAAGTAGTAGAGGCCAACGACGGTGTCGCGCGGACACGGGTCGATGTTGGCTCTACTCTGACACCATCGGGAGCGCAATACGGTGCAACGCAGGGCAAGACACATGGAGTACCGTCGAGCCCGTTGCTTCGCGTTCGGCAGCGCGGTCACAGGGAATGCGCCCGTGACTTTCGTCATACGGAGCTCAGGAGGCTCATCACTACCGCGTCTCCCGGCACTCGCCTACACTCATGCAGGCGACACGACAAGAGGAGATGCGATGTTTGCAGGAGCGGGAGAACGAGAGAGATATTCGAAGGTGCCCACCTACCCCGACTTGGCCGGCAAGGTTGCGGTGGTCACGGGCGGGTCGGGTGGCATCGGAGGAGCCACCTGCCGGCTGCTCGCTGCTAACGGCGTGAAGGTTGCGATCAACGGCCGCGACGAGGCCAAGATCGGTGCCGTGGTCGATGATATCCGTTCGACGGGCGGCGAGGCACTCGGGGTGGCCGCAGACTGCACCGACCTCGCCGCGGTCGAGCGGATGCGCGAGCGAACGGAGGCAGAGCTTGGCCCGGCAGGAATTGTGGCCGCTTTCGCAGGCGGTGGTATAGCGCGCCCCGGACCGCTTGCGCAGACAACCGAGGAAGAGTGGCACTCTACCGTGGACGCCAACCTTACCGCCACCTTCCTCACCCTAAAGAGCTTCCTGCCTGGCATGATCGACCGCGAGGGTGGATCGATCGTGACCATGGCCTCCAGCGCAGCCCGCTTCCCGACCGGTGCGCCGACCCCCTACGCCGCCGCCAAGGCGGGGGTGATCATGCTCACCAGCCAGGTCGCAAGCGAGGTCGGCAGCCATCACGTCCGGGTCAACTGCCTGGCCCCGCACACGGTGCTGGTCGGGCGCACGCGGCGCTTCATGCCAGAAGAACATCAGCGGCGGATTGCGGCAGCGATCCCGCTGAGGCGGCTTGGGACCCCGGAGGACGTGGCGCTGGCCACCCTCTTTTTAGCCTCCGTGAGCTCCTCTTGGATCACGGGCGTAACGCTCGACGTGGCGGGCGGCAAGGTCACGGATTGAAGGGAGGCTCGCGAGAGACTAAACAGAGAGACTATACAGATTAAGCTGCCACGACGACCCCGGACGGTGGCTCATGATGTTCGCGGCCCACGTACGGCACGCCTGAGCTGATCGGCCACTTCCCGTCAACCACAAGGAGGAAACGCATGTTGAGAAAACGCGGCATCCAGACGCACGCTGCTGCTGACAACCTCACGACCGCGACCTCATCTCGCGACTCCGGAGCACTGAGCGGCACTCTTGCAGGTATCAGTTTCGTCGGGGGCGTGGCCGGGGCGATGG
>JBKPSF010000049.1:0-1662 GCA_046734875.1 Actinomycetota bacterium
GATCCCGATTACTATGGTTCTCCTGTCCAGAGTGTTGAACTACAGGGCGAACCGCTGGACGAACATCACGGCCGCTACATTCATGACTGCCGTACAATCCTTGACACTGTTTATGGGGGTGCCAGCACCCTACTATCTCTATCTCAGCATTATCGAAATCGCGTGTACGGTACTCATCGTCGGGTATGCCTGGAAGTGGCGTAAGCCTGCCGTCCAGCCCGAAGTGCCGCCGACCCCTGCAGCCATGGCTGCTCCCAAGTAGGCACACAAGGAGCCAGCCCAAACTAAACCCCGACCTACTAGACGGGACGGCGTCCCAACTCGAGACGCCGTCCTCAGCCCTTATTCACCGGCGAGCGTGGAAGGGTTTTTCTGAGAAGTTCGGGTACGAGATCGTGCATAACAGCGGTCCTATGCGGGCGCTACGGGCCGTTCCCGACATCGGGAATGCACGCAAGGGGACGATACATGTCGTGGTGGCGGATAAAGATGCGAGGACGCGAATGAACTGCGGGTCTACCAGGCGCCCGAACTTCTCGGAATCATCCTTCTTCCACGCCCTCCGGTGAACGGAGGCTTCTTCCTGACCCGGATCGTGTACGCAAAGTTGAGCCGAATAGCCGCCGGCCGCGGAAGGCGAATTTTAGCCCACCCGTTTCGGAAATCCGGAATTCTGTCAGCGGGGGTCGCGCCCGTTCTGAGGCCCCCTCGCCTACGGGTGCCTGCTGCTGTCAGGCGGAGTTGTTGCGGCCCCGGGTGTAGTTTTCCCAGGCAGCCTTCGTCACCCCCGAGGGCGTAGTATCCGCGACACCGAACGCGGCCACGGTCGCGTCGTCTCTGCGCAAGAGGATCATATCGGCGTCGAACTCTAGGCTGTAGCCGGGCGGCAGAGACAACTTGCCTTTGCGATACGCTTCCAACACCGTCAACTTTCTCACGGTGTCACCTTTCTCCTCGTGCTGGGTTGGCCGTCAAACTCATACGGGGTTCTCTACGAACACCACGAAAAATTTTAACGGCTACATGATATTGCGTGGATCACGATTTCCGACTCCATGCAGCTCGAGGGCGAAGCGCCGATGGCTCATCAGGCGCGCGAGGTTGGCTTCTGAGGGCTTGCGCGGGGCCTCCGAAGGGTCCAGCATGGGAGCGTGGACGAAGGGGATAGACGCGGGGTAGACCGTCTCACCATCCAAGAAGCTGCCCACCGGCTCGGCATCTCGGAGGGCGCGGTTCGCAAGCGCGTGGACCGTAAAACCCTACAACACGAAAAGGACGAAGACGGACGCGTGTATGTCTACCTGGACGCAGGGGGTAGACGTGGGGTAGACGACGGGCAGGACGAAGGGGTAGACCCCAACAGCAACGCGCTCATATCTCGTCTCGAGAGCGAGGTGGCATTCCTGCGCGATCAGGTACAGCGCCAGCAAGAGATTATCGCGCAGCAGGCCGTAACCATGCGGCAGCTCACCGCAGCACCGTCTCAGGAGGCCTCAGAAGCCGCTGAGACGGTCGAGGAGGCGCCAGAGGGGGCAGAGCCCCGGTCCGCCACGGTAGAGGCCCAGGAAGAGCTCAGCGCCGAGCGGACCCGCCGCGAGACGGCGGAGACCACGATGCAGGAGGGGATGGCAGAGGAGCGCCGCCGGCGCGAAGAGGCCGAAC
>JBKPSF010000050.1:0-6017 GCA_046734875.1 Actinomycetota bacterium
ACAGAATACCCTGTCCGGGCCCGGACGGTGCTTTGTCCCCGGCGTCACCGCCGGGATTTGTCACCGCCCTGACGACCGCCCGAAGCCGAGACGCACCCGCCGAATGCTTCGATGAACGTCTTCCTCGTCGACTCTCGCTAGAAGAGTCCTGGCGCTCTTGTATCTCTACCCTGCAAGCCGCTTTTGTCCCACCGGGCTTGCTGGCCTTCTACCGCAAACTCGCCTTTTTCCGGGCCACCTCCCCATCCTCTCCGGAACGACCCGCTTACTCTAACGGCTGCGGGAGGAAAAAGAAACTCTGAGGCTCTACAAGAAGTTCAAACTTATGATGCCCGTCAAGGCGAGCACGGCGATCACGATCGGCTGGTGGATCAGGTATATGACCAGCGAGTTTCTTCCCAGTGGCAAGAGCGGTCTGGCGACGGGCGGGGCCACTTTCGGCAACCTCGCGGGCCTTCGGCCGCCGGCGTAGATAGTGTTCCCGAAAAACAGCCCGATCAGGACGACCCCGAACCAGGGCAAGAGCGGCCTGTAATCCGGCATCATCACGCCTTCCGGGATCACGCCTAAAGGAAGCAGCCAGTAGCTCGCGGAGGTGAGGTCCTGGGCCAGCACGTACTGTCCTGTGGTAAAGATGAGGATGCCGAGCACGAGGTTGGTCCAACGCAGCTTTAGGAAGGGGTAGGCGAGGATGATGGAGACCCCGATCAGGTGCAGTATCCCGAAAGCGACGACGCCCATGTCTAGTATTAGGAAGACACCGGTGAGGATCATCCCGTAAGCGAGAATCCTCAATCCCCTGGCGAGGTACTTCCCGAACAGCCCCCATCCCGTCAGCGCGGTCCTCGCACGGCTGATGGCGAGCGAGACGCCGACGAGGAAGAGAAAGAGGCCTGCCGTGGCGTCGGCGAAGAGCGCCCAGTTTCCCGAGGTGGCGTCGATGTCGTAGCCCCCGAGGGCGTCGAGATCGTAGGTGGTGTGGTAGACGACCATCATGATGATGGCGACGCCGCGGGCGGCATCGATCTCCCAGAACCTGCCCGCCTTCTGAGCCGTGCTTTGCTCCGTGCCCCGCTCCTCTCCTGTTTTCGGGATCATACCCCACCCCCGCCGCCGATCCTGGCACATGGGTTAGGATGGGGTGGTGGGAGAGGACTTCACCATCAGGCCTGGACGCAAGGAGGACGCCACGGAGGCGGCGCGACTCTGGATGCGGAGCGCGGACGAGCACACGGCGCATGATCGGGTATACAAGACCTCACCCGATGCCGAGAAGACCATGCGCCGCTTTCTGGCCGATGTCGCGAACAGCGGCTACTCGTTCCTCTTCGTGGCAGTCACCGAAGGCCGGACGGTCGGCTTTATCTCCGGCGAGCTCCGCCAGGGCTCCCCCACCTTCCTCCCGAAGACATGGGCCTCCGTAGACGACGTCTTCGTCGAACCCGAGCACCGCAACCACGGCATGGGCCGCGCCCTCTTGCAGAGCGTCAGGGAGTGGGCCCGGGAGAGGGACGCGGATGGCATCTCCCTACAGGTCGCCGCCGCCAACTCGCGGGCGCGTAAGTTTTATGAGGAACTCGGGTTTCGGGAGGTTTCTGTCTACGAGGTGCTCGAATTTTAGAGCGGTCAGCACTTCAGCATTTCAGCACTTACTTACTGGATCGTCGATAGGCAGGGAGCGGGAGAGAACCCTTACTCCTGTGTCTGGCTCATAGCCCAGAGCCTTGTAGAATGTCTCGGTATATTCGTCGTCCACCTGTACTTCAACGTAAGAGATTCCGCGGGCTGCGCAACGCTCATCCGCTGCTGTAAGGAGGGCTCGCCCTATCCCTTGTCGCCTGGCTTCCGGGCGTACGTAGAGGTCTTCTATGCTGGCAAAGAGGGAGCCGGCTGAGATGTTGGGGTGGTAGGCCAGAACGATCACGCCGAGCGTACGGACTTCGGTCCTGGCGGTGATGAACTCGATGTCTCCGACTTCGACGGATTTGCGCAGTTCTTCAACGAAGGATTCGGGGACTGGCTCGCCGCTCCTGAGTGAATCTTCGAGGAGCTTCAGCGGGGCGGCGAGCTCGGGAGCGGGGACGATTTCGATCCGGCTCAACGTTTCGGGGTAGTTGCCTTGACTCTGGCTGCTGCTTCGATGGCGGTTTGTATCTCTTTGTCTCCCACGTCCAGGTGGGTACACAGGCGGATGAAGCGCGGCTTGCCAGGGGTGGCGATCACGCCTTCGCGGGCAAGGGCCTGCAAGAGTTCGGGAGGATCTTCTACGGCGACGAGGACGAGGTTGGTGTCGGGTTCTCTGGCGTCGTAGCCGGCTTCTCGTAGTCCCGCGGCGAGGTTACGGGCCCTGGCGTGGTCTTGGGAGAGCCTTTCGGTGTTGTGCTCGAAAGCGTAGAGGGAGGCGGCGGCGATGATGCCGGCCTGGCGCATGCCGCCGCCGAAGGCTTTGCGGGCGCGGCGGGCCTCGTGGATGGTCTCCTCGTCCCCTGCCAGGAGGGAGCCTACGGGTGCTCCTAGTCCCTTGGAGGAGCACACGGAGACGGTGTCGGCGTGGGCGCACCACTCCCCGGCCGGGATACCGGTGGCGGCCTGCGCGTTGAAGAGCCTGGCGCCGTCGAGGTGGACCTTGAGGCCGAGGTCTCTGGCCGTCGCTGCGACCTCGGCGAAGGCTTCGAGGGGGAAGATCTTACCGCCCGCAGTGTTGTGGGTGTTTTCGAGGCAGAGCAGCTTTGGGCGCGGGAAGTGCACGTCCTCGGGCCTGACGGCGGCGCGGACGGTCTCGGCGCTCAAGATGCCGTTTTCGCCGGGAAGGATGCGGAGCTGGACGCCTGAGAGCATCGCCGGGGCTCCCGCCTCGTAGACAAAGATGTGGGAGCCCTCGTGAAGGAGGACCTCTTCCCCGCGGTTCGTGTTTACGTGGACCCCTATCTGGTTGGTCATCGTCCCTGAGGGCGCGTACAGGGCCGCCTCCTTGCCGAGAAGGCCCGCCACGTATTCCTCGAGCCTGTTTACCGTCGGGTCCTCCCCGAAGACGTCGTCACCGACCGGCGCCTCGAGCATCGCCCGCCGCATGCCCTCCGTCGGGCGGGTCACGGTGTCGCTGCGAAGATCTATCACGGGTTACCTCCATAAAGTCGTTCGAGCACCCGGCTGGTCGTGGCAAAGTGGATTTTTGCCACCCCGGCCAGGCCGTCTTCCCCAAGCTCGTCGACTACCCGCCGGCCGGCGCCCACGACGTGCGTAGAGCCTAGGGGTAGCCGGAACCCGACCCGCTTCGAGAGCTGTTCGATCTCTTCGAGTTGCCGCGCCCGCGCCACTATGGACGCCGCCGCGACGGCGGCGTCGTCCTCAGCCCTGGGACGCACCTCCAGCCGCACGCCGCCGGGGACGAACGGCACCAGGTGATCCCGGGCCGACCTGGCAAATTCGTCAACCACCACGACCTCTACCTCACGTGCAAGTTCACCGATAATCCTGGCGTCGAGCTCCCCGAGCAGCCTGTTGACGTTGCCCGCGGCACCCCGCCAGGCCTCGTACTCACGCGGGGAGAGCGAAACGATGCCGACGTTTTCCGGGCCGACGGTCTCGTGGATGAGATCCGAGATCCTGCGGACGCCGGGGATGCTGATCTCCTTGGAATCGCGGACATCTATTTCCCGCAAACGTTTTGCCTCCTCGCTTCCGGCGATCCTGACGCCCGCGACGACGAGGGGGCCGAAGTAGTCACCCTTCCCGGCCTCGTCGATGCCGAGCCTCGGCGTGCCGTCGAGCACCGGCCTCGACCCGACGGCTCGCGCCGGAGCCCGTACGCCGGGAGACTCTGGCTGTGAGGTACGCCATTCCTCGATAAGATCTCGCAAGCCTGAAGCTCGACCTCCAGTAGATACTTTGCCGGTACGGTAGACGTTCACCTTCGCGGTCTCGCCTTTGCGGGTGAGGTCGTACTGGGTGCCATGGTCTATGGGCCTGCTGCCCGCTATCTCTACGCCCTCCCTGTCGAGGAGCAGGCGCAGGTCCACGGGGATCTCGGTGCTTCCTTCTTTCAACGGACCTCGAAGCCGCTCAAGTCCCCGCCGGCGTCCTCGAAATCGGTATCGACGTTTTCGACAGAGGCATGACGGGGCCCCTCTTCGCACCAGCCGAGCATCTCCCTGACCTTCTCGGAGGGGCCCTCGAAGAGGGCTTCGACGCTCCCGTCGGGCAGGTTCTTGACCCACCCTTTAAGTTTCAATGCCTGGGCTTTCTGCCTGGTCGTGTCGCGGAAAAAGACGCCCTGCACCTGGCCTGAAATGCGGACGTGCGCGCGTTCGTGGTCGTTGCTCTGCACCTCATTTACCTCCGTCGGGAGCCTCGTGTTGTACCTCGCTAGGGCAGGTTCACCCGATATGCTAGCCTAGAGCGGTCATGAAAGCACAGAGTAAGACCGTCGGCGGCCCCGTGGAGGGCGGTAAGGACCCCGAGAGGGTGCTCCTGACCATCGTAGTGCCCACGCGCAACGAGGCTGTCAACGTCCCGAGGCTGGTGCGCGAGCTGCGCGAGAGCCTGTCGGACCTCCACTACCGGGTGGTCTTCGTGGACGACTCCACGGACGGGACACCGGGGGTGATCCTGGATCTCCAAAAAGAAGACGGGCGCATCCGGCTGGTACGCAGGGAAGGCGTGGAGCGGCGCGGCGGTTTATCCACGGCGGTGACGAGGGGTCTGGATCTCGCTTCCGGCGCGAGCGAGTACACGTGCGTGATGGACGCGGATCTGCAGCACCCGCCCGAGAAGGTACGAGAGATGCTGCAGACCGCCCTCAGCACCGACGCAGACGTGGTTGTGGCCAGCCGCTACGCCGCCGGCGGCAGCTACGCCGGGCTCTCGGGTGTGGCGCGGCGGGCCGTTTCCCTGGGTAGCAAGTACCTGGCCCAGGTCCTCTTCAAGGAGGCGCGCAAGACCAGCGACCCGATGACGGGCTTCTTCCTCGTAAAGAACGGGGCCATCTCGGACATCCAGTTCAGGCCGACGGGGTTCAAGGTTTTGTTGGAGATCCTGGTGTGCGCCCCCGAACTGAAGGTGGTCGAGGCGCCTTTCGACTTCCAAGCCCGCCACGCCGGGGTCTCCAAGGCGACCTTGCGGCAGGGCTTCGACTACCTTACCCATATATTCAGCCTCTTCTGGTACGTGCCTTTGGCGGGGCGGTTCTGGAAGTTCTGCCTCGTCGGGGCCTCCGGCGTCCTCGTCAACATGGTCACCCTCATCGTGCTCGCCGAGGTCTTCCACGCGCACAAGGTGATCGCCTGGATGTTCGCCGTGGGCGTCTCCATCTTGAGCAACTTCCTGCTCAACAACGCGTTCACCTGGCGCGACATCAGGCACTCCAGCAGGATCCACTTCTTCATGCGCGGCGTCCTGGCCTATCCGGTAGCGGTCATGGGCATAGGGGCCAACTTCGCCGTCTGGTACCCACTGGTGAAGTATGTCTCTGACGAGTTCCCCTACTACGCCATCTTCAACCTGCTCGGCATCATCGCCGGCACGAGCGTGAACTTCATCCTCTCCTCGCGCCTCGTGTTCCGCCCCGCCGAGCCGAAGACCCTCGATCCGAGCGCCCCGCCGAAGCAGATAGCCGAAGGCATAAGGCGCGAGCTCAGGGCCGACAGGGTGGCCCTGATCCGAGTCCCCCACCTCACACCTGTGGGAGATACGTCATCGGGGGAACTACCGACCGCCGACCGGAGCGTGATAGACCTCGTCGTCAAGACCGCCCACCCCACCCTGACCGTAACGGGCCCGAGGCGCCTCCCCCAAGCCCGTACCAACGCCCGCTACACAAACTCCCTGGCTGTCCCTATCCTCGACCAGGAAAAAACCCTCGGCGTCGTCTACGCAACCCGAAACTCGACAGAACCCTTCACAGAAGAAGACCTCCACTGGCTGACCGCCTACACCAGCACAGCCGCCAAGCTTTTCAGCTAGTCAGCACGCTCGCTCCGCTCGCTTGTCAGCACGCTTCGGCTTCGCCTCGCTTTCAG
>JBKPSF010000051.1:0-37427 GCA_046734875.1 Actinomycetota bacterium
GCATCGTCCACGGCGGAAGGTTCAGGGCGAAGGCGCCGAGGAAGCCCCAGATGACCATGCCCGTCCCGTCGGTGGCGCGTTCGGCGACCACGGCGGGGGCCGTGCGAGCTATGGGAGCGCCCGAGGTCCTGCGGACGAAGACGCTCTTGAGTACCTCCCCCAGCTTGCCGGGTGAGATCGCCATGGAGAGCCCCGAGGTGAAGACGGCGGCGTTGATGCCTGTCGGGACGGAAACCTTGAGGACCCTCAGGTAGTACACCCAGCGGAAGAAGCGGCCGACGTAAGAGAGGGCGACGAGGCCGAGTATCACAGGCAGCAAGGCATAATCGAAGCTATCCAGGGCGGCGAGTAGGTCGTCGAAGTTGGAGAAGACGGCCAGTATGACGTAGACGGCGACGCCGAGGGCGAGGGCCAGGACCAGGTTTCTTCTCAGCCGTTCCAATAGGGCACCACGTAGATGGCCGCCATCACCACGACCAGCCAGAGGAAGAGCGCGAGCTGGAGCGGTCGGTCGGAGAGGAGGAGCGTATCGGGGTTGCCGCCGCCGTCGCGGTGGACGAGGAGCATGTAGCGGAACACCCCGTAGACCACGAACGGGATGCTCGCCATCATGAAGATCTGGTCCTGCCTCTCGTAGACCGTGAAGGTGTAGAGCGTGTAGGCGATGATGGTGGCTGAGATCATGATGTTCATCATCTCGTCCAAGAGCGGCACGGAGTAGTCCTGCAAATTCCTCCGGTGGACGGCCGCACCTTCGCCCAATGTGGCGATCTCATGCCTGCGCTTGGAGAATCCGAGGAAGAGCGTAAGCAACCCTGTACAAACGATAAGCCACGGCGAAATAGGGCTGCTAACCGCCGCGACGCCCGCAAGAGCCCTGATGACGAACCCGACAGAGATGCTCATAACGTCCAGAATTGCCGTGTGCTTGAAAACGGTGGTGTACACAACCTGCAACAGCAGGTAAGCAATGCCGGCCGCCCCGACGCCGGGCGGAAGAAAAACGAAGCTAACGGTGAGCGCGGCGGCCGCCAGCACGGCGGCGAAGATGAGGGCCGCGCGGGACGATATTTCCCCGCTCGCAACGGGCCTCAGACGCTTCAGCGGGTGCTTGCGGTCCTCCTTCACATCGAGCACGTCGTTGGCGGCGTAGACGGCCCCTGAGAGGGCGCAGAAAACTACGAAAGCCAGAAGGGCGTGCGTAACGGCCGTAACGGAGAAAGCCTTCTCCGCGAAGACCACCCCGGCCAGCACGAACCCGTTCTTGGTCCACTGCTTGGGCCGGACCAGCCGCAGATAGGATCTCGCAACTCCCCTGGAACGGTCGGCTTCCACGACTGCCGGTTGTACCACAGTAGCTATCAGCTTTCAGCGGTCAGCAAGAACAAGGAGCCGATAGTTGATGGCTGATAGCCGTGAACGGACCGATTGCAAAAGCCGACGACTCTCTCCACAATTGCCCGGATGGCAAACCCGACGAGACGGCAGGTTCTAGACGAATGGTTTCTGCTTGCCAGGCCTTTTAGCCTGACAGCGGCGGCGGTGCCCGTGCTCTTTGGGACGGCGCTCGCGTTCAAGAGCGGCGAGTTTGCGTGGGGACCTTTCCTGGCGATGCTCTTCGGGAGTTTGCTCATTCAGGCGGCTACCAACATGTTCAACGAGTTTTACGACGAGCAGAGGGGCCTGGACGTCGAGGGGGCGGTGGGGATCGCCGGTTCCATCGTAAGCGGGCGTGTGAGACCGCGCAGCGTACTCGTGGGCGCGCTGCTGTGCTATACCGTCGCGCTGTTATTGGGCATCTACCTCATAATCGTGGGCGGCTGGGCCATACTGGTGCTCGGGTGCCTCTCCGCACTCGGCGGCTACCTCTACTCCGCAGGGCCGCGGCCCCTCGCCTACACGCCGGCGAGCGAGGCTGCGGTCTTTGTGTTTATGGGGGTCCTGATCGTGGTGATCGCCTACGCCGTGCAGACCCGCGACTTCCCGTTGTACGTGCCGCTAGCCGCGCTGCCCATCGGAGGGCTCGTCGCCGCGATCCTGCTCGCCAACAACATAAGAGATCTGGTCTCCGACCGCAGGGGCGGACGGCGGACGCTGCCCATCGTCTTCGGCAGAGAGGTGGCGATCCTCGTCTACCGCCTGCTGTTGCTGGAAGCCTACGTAGCCGTCGCGATCCTGATGGTTTTCCGCGTGGTTCCGCCGGAGTGCGCGCTCGTCTACCCGAGCGCGTTCCCCGCCTTCCGGCTCTGGCGCGCCATCGCAGCGTACTCGACGCCGAGCCGGCTCGACCCCGTGGTCAAGCGGACGGCGGGACTACACCTCGTCTTCGGGCTGCTGTACACGGCGGGGGTCCTGCTCGGTGCCTGAAGACCACAGGCCCTTCAGGGCTAGCTACCTCCTCTCGGGGATCGGGACCGAGAGGGTCTTCGCCGCCCTCCTCGACGTGCGCCGCTTCCCCGAGTGGGCCGCCGGCCTCAAGCGCGCCAGGGCCATCGACGCCACGGGGGCCGAGACCACGGACTTGCGGCCAGGAACCAGGCTGGAGTTTACCCTGAACGCCGCGAGCATCACCCACGACGTAGCCAGCACCGTAACGACCGTCGAACCATCACACCGGCTGGAGTGGACCTACGTCGAAGGCGCCACGGGAAGCGGGGGCTGGCTCATCGAAGGCGAGGGCATCGGAACCATCAGGATGACGCTCTGGACCGACTACAGAATCAAACCCACCTGGCTAGACGGGATCGCCCACAAACCATTCTTCAAGCGGCTGGTGGAAGACCTCATCCGACGCTCCATGCGCCGCTTCGAAGCCAGCCTCAGAGAGGAACAGACCGCCCCAAAGTAAGGTTACTGGATTGCGCTGCTGGCAGCCCGCTCCGGAGCTACGGTGAATCAACCGGGTTCGAAAACAAGAACCTGAAATGCTGACTTGCTGAAGTGCTCTAAAGATCTCGCTCGTGCCCGTTCTCGGGGTGGTCGTCCGTGTTTTCGAAGGTGCCGAGATCTGGCTCATCTGTTTCGTCTGCTGCGGGCTCCTCGTCCTCGACACGGTCGTCTTCCTCGTCCCTGGCCAGCTCGTGGGCCGTTACCTCTGTCGTCGGGTTGACGTAGCGGGCGATGAGGATGGAGAGCTCGTACATCACGATCATGGGGACGGCCAGCAAGGCCATGCTGTAAGGGTCCTGGCCCGGGGTCAGGGCAGCCGCGAGGATTGTGTTCGCGACGATGGCGTGTTTGCGGTAGCGCTTCAGAAGCGGGGCGTCAACGAGCTCCAGCTTCGCGGCCACGTAGGTCGCCGCGGGCAGCTCGAAGACTATGCCGAAGGCCAGGAGGAACCTCGTAACGAACGTCAGGTAGAATTGCGAGGTTATGATGGGGGTGTACCTGTCGGTGTCCCAGTTGAGCAGGAACTGGGTGCCGATAGGCAGCACGACGAAATATCCGAAGACGATACCGGCGATAAACAGGGCCGAAGCCAGACTGATTATGGTGTAGGTAAAAGCCTTGCCCATCTCCCCGACCGCGGGCGCCACGAACGCCCAGATCTGGTACAGGAGTATCGGTATCGTCAGCAAGAAGCCCACGTAAAGCGCCAGCTTCATGTCCGTGAACAACTGCTCGGTCACCGAGGTGACGTTCAGCTTTCCGTGCAGCGCGTCTCCGGCGGGAGCCAGAAGCCAGTCGAAGATCCTCTTCCGGAAAAACCAGGCGATGATGGAGACGGCGAGGAACGCTATCCCGACCTTGATGATCCTCGAGCGCAGTTCGTCGAGGTGTTCGATCAGGGTCATGCGCGCCTCGTCGCGCGGTCCGCGCGGACGCGATGGGAGTCTCAGGCGACCTGCCATCTAGAACGAAAGAACCGGTAGGGTCTAGCTGCTACGCTGCTGCTGCTCGGCCTTCTCGGCGGGAGAGTCGTCCTCCAGCTTGGCCTCGTCGTCGTGGCCGTTCTCGCCGGCCTCCAGCTGCTCTTCCTCTTTCTCTTCCTTGTCCTTGACCTCGCCCTCCTGTTGGCCCTTCTTGAACTCGCGCACGCCGCTTCCCAGGCCGCGGGCAAGTTCGGGGACGCGCTTCGCGCCGAAGAGCAGCAGGATCACGACCAGGCCGATGATCAGCTCTGGCATTCCGATGGAACCAAACACCTTTCCTCCTAACGGGCTATCTGCCGGATCTTACGACCATTATACGCCTTCACTTCTGGCCTGGATCAGGCTGCGCGCTTCCGGTGCTCTCCTTGCCTTTGAGAAGGGCGGAGATCCTGTCCTCGACCCTGGCCGCGTCCTGGCCGTTGGGGGCGCGGTCGAGGTACTCGTTATAGTACTTTATGGCCTCGGCTGGCTGGCCGGCCTGGTCGTAGGCCTGTCCCGCCACGAGGTAAGCGTCGGCGTTGTCTGGCTGCTCCTCGGCCGAGGCCGCTAAGGCGTCCGCCGCCTTGTCCTCGAGCTCTTTCTGTTTCTTTCCTGTCGCGGTCTGAGCCTGCCTGGCGTAGATCTGTCCCAGGAACGCCGGTATCTCCTCGTCGTTCGGGGCCACCTCCTGCCCCTTTTGCAGGACCTGGATCGCGTCGTCGTAGCGGCCCGCGGTGTAGTAGAGCCCTGCGAGGTTCTTTATCTTCTCAGGGTCCTTGGGGTCCTTCTTCAGGTTCTTTTCGGCGGCGGCGATCTGCTCTTCGGAGCTCGGCGTCTGATCCTGCTGCTTCTGCTGGTCCTGGTTGCCGAACAGGTCGAAGATGTTGTACTGGATGTTGGTCCCCACGCCCAGAAAGACAAACGAGATGATGAAGACGGCGGCGAGCAGTATGGAGACCAACCTGACCCAGAAGCCGATCCTTTCCCGGTTCATCATCATGGCGGATTGTCCTCCAGAATCTTTAGGCGCCGAGACGATTGTATATCACGTCGCCCCCGACGACCGTGAGCGCGACGCCCCCACCCGCCGCGGCCTCCAGCACATCCCGCCCTGGGTCACCATCGCCGGGCGAAACCTCTACCAGCGCGAGGTCTGCCCACTTCCCCGCCTCGAGTGTCCCGATCTCGTCCTCGATGCCGAGCGCCCGCGCCCCGCCGAGTGTCGCCAGTTCGAGGCCCGTCGCGCCGTCCATGGCGTGCAGGTCCACGGCGAAAAGCGTCTCCTCGAAGAGGTTCATGCTGGGGCTGCTCCATAGTCCGTCCGTGCCCATCCCCACCCTGACTCCGCGCTCGAGCATGCGCCCCACCGGTGAGACGCCGCAACAGAGATAATCGTTGGAGCGAGGACAGTGGGCAGCCGCGACGTCCGTTTGCGCCAGTATCTCTATTTCCTCCTCGGTGACCCCTGTCGCCAGGTGTGCCGCGATGGTTGCGGGAGCAAGAAGTTCTATATCCCTGGCGTAGCGGACCGGCGAGACCCCTACTCCCCCCCACTCGTTGCTGCCGAAGATGTCCGCGAGGCCGCCGGTGCCGTACCTTACGAACTCGATCTCCTCGGGGCTCTCCGAAAGGTGGATCGCCAACCCCCATCCGAGCTCACGAGTCCTGCGCGCCGCCAGACGCGAAGATTCGGGGTCCACGGTGTAGGTAGAATGCACGCTGACCGACGCGTTCACGCGTTCGGGCAAGCCTTCTCGTAGCTCATGCGCCTTCCCGACGATAAACTCCACGGCCTCCTCGGGGGTGCCGATCTCGTGCGGGAAGAACTCGGCGAAGACGGTGCCGGCCATGCCGCTCTCGGCGAGCTGCGGCAGGCATTCCCCGTAGGGCGACGACTCGGCCATGTACGTGGTGCCTGCCTCCACGGCCTCCCTGGCCGAGTCGCGGGCGGCCTCGGCGGTCCAGGCTTCCTTTTCGGGGAGGCGCTCTATGAGCTTGCCGAGCCAGCCCGCGAACGTTCCGCCCTGAGGTTTATCCTTCCGCCTGAAGCCGAGGTGGGCGTGGGCGTTGACGGCGCCTGGGACCATGGCGTAGTTGGGGAAGAAACGGACCTCTGCGTCGGGGTTCTCGCCGCCGACCTCGGAGATCGGACCTATAGACTTTATGCGGCCGTCCTCCACGAGGACGGCGCCATCTGGCAGGGGGGGCGAAGAGACGGGCATGAGGGTCCCGGCGGCGAAGATCACCGGCCCGACCTCAGGCATCCCTCCCGACCACCTCCGAGGCCACCGACTCCAGGAACTCGCGTTCAGGGCAGGCGGGAAGGAGGGCGAGGTCTCTCAGGGCGGCGTCGATCTCACCCCGCGCCCACTCCTCGGTCCTTGCAACGGCGTCCGTGGCCAGGACAGCCTCTATGCCAGCCTCCAGAAGCCCCGGAGAAGGGCTCGGATCGGCGAGGACGCGCCGGATCGTGGCCGTGTCCCCTTCTTTCAGCGCGAAGATGACGGGCAGAGTCACGGTGCCCTCGACGAGGTCGGTGCCTATGCCCTTGCCCATGAGACCTGGCTTCCCGACTAGGTCCATTATGTCGTCGGACATCTGGAAGGCGATGCCCAGGGCCTGGCCGTAGCTCGCCAGGGCGTCTATCTGCACCAGCGAGAGCCCGCCCAAAGTGGCGCCAGCGACACACGCGGCCTGGAAGAGCCCTGCGGTCTTCTTCCTTATGTGTTCCAAATATGATTCGACCTCGACGTCAGCTCCGTTCGCGCGGTACTGCTCCAGCTCCCCGGATGCGAGACCCACGGAGGCCACGGCGAAGGCGCGGACGAGCCTGGGGTCCCCTATGCCGGCCAGCCTCGAGAAGGCGTCGGCGAAGAGGAAGTCTCCCGTGGTGGCGGCGATCTCGCGCCCGTACTCGGCGACGGTGGTAAGCATGCCGCGCCTGCTCTCGGCCCGGTCCACGATGTCGTCGTGGATCAGGGTCGCCGTGTGCAAGACCTCGATGGCGGTGGCGGCCTCTAACAGGTGCTCCCTGTCCGGCTCGCCCATCTGCGCGCTCAAGATAAGGAGCAGCGGCCTGAGACGTTTTCCCCCCGAGGTCAGCGCTACGAGCGAAGGCTCGACGAGCTCCGGCGGCGCCCCCTCGGCCACCCCGGCGAGCAGGCCCTCGACCTCGTCGATGGTCTCGAAGGCCTCCTCGAGCACCGCGGAGTCGAGGCCTTCAACCTCCCCAGGAAGGTTTGGTCCCACGATGGAGCGTGATGATGCCGCCCGCGAACCGCCTCCATGTAACGTTTTGTAATCCATTACGTCCTATTATGTCACCTAATTCGTCCGGTGCCACGAACTCTTTCACGCTTTCCGGCAGATAAGCGTAAGCGGGGGCGTCGCCGGAGATCAAACCTCCCAATTTCGGTACTATCGTATCGAACCACAGACCGTAGAATTTGGACGTTACCCTGCCCGTGGGACGGGCTATTTCCAGGCACACGGCGACGCCGCCGGGCTTGAGCGCGCGGGCCATCTCGGAGAAGAGCCCTTCGAGGTCGGGGATGTTCCTCGCCCCGTAGGCGATGGTGGCAGCGTCGAAGGATTCGGATGGTACGTCCCCGAGGTCCGTCGCGTCCCCCAGCCTGTACTCGACGTTCGATAAGGGCCTGGAGCGGGCCGCGCGCAGCATTTCTTTGGAGAAGTCGATGCCGAGGACAGAGCCGTCGGGGCCGACCTTTCTTGCGAGGTCGCGCGTCAGGCTGCCTGTGCCGCAGGCGAGATCCAGGGCCCTACCGCCGGGGTTCAGGGAGGCAGCGTCCACCACCCTGCGGTTCCAAAGGCGATTGAGGCCCGCACTCATCACGACGTTCAGGAGGTCGTAGCGGCCCGCGATCCTGTCGAACATCTCGCGGACGAGGACCGAGCGCTCCTCCCCCGACGGCAGCCTACCCACCCCGGTCACGCAGCTCCCTGGCTGCGGCCCTGATCCTCGCCTCGGACCTTTCGGCACCCTCGTTCGAAATAATGTCGAGGAGGCCCGCGAGGTGGGGCGTCCACATCTCGACGGTGACCGCCCCTCCCCCGGCGATGCGCCCTGCGCCGTCACGGATCATACGGCTCGCAACCGCCACGAACCGCGGCTCGTCGAGGCGCGCTATGGTCTCGACCGCGAGCGCGTACGCGTTATCCCCGACCAGAACGTCGTCGTCACCGGCCCTCGCCCCGGCATAGTGCGCGTCGAAGCCCCTTTGCAGGTACTCGAGCGCATCGCCCACGACCGCCACGCGTTCGTCCTGCCCGGGAAGACCGGCCGCGGCCGTCAGAAACGTGTCTCTTAGCGAGAGGTCCGGCGTCCGGCGCGTCGTCTCCTCCAATCAGGATGCCCGATCGAACCACTCGCCGGCCGCCTCGAAGGTCCTGTCCAGGTCCTCCCTGGAGTGGGCCGCCGAGATGAAACCGGCCTCGTACTGGCTCGGGGCCAGGTAGACGCCGCGGGAGAGCATGTGCCAGAAGAAATCCTCGAACGCGCCCGTGTCCGAGGAGGCGGCGGAGCCGAAGTCGGTGACGGGACCCTCGGTAAAGAAGATGCTCACCATCGAGCCGACCTGGTTTATGGTGAAAGGTCGCCTCCCCGCCGAGGCGGCCTCGCCCATGCCCTCCCGCCAGCGTACCCCAAGCTCCTCCAGCCTATCGTAGAAACCGGGCTGGCCGGCGACGCGCAGGGTCGCGAGGCCAGCCGCCATCGCGAGCGGATTGCCCGAGAGGGTGCCGGCCTGGTAGACGGGCCCGGAGGGCGCTATAAGGTCCATGATCTCACGCTTCCCACCGTAGGCCCCGACAGGGAGCCCGCCGCCGATGATCTTGCCCAAACACGTCAGGTCGGGCGTGACGCCGAATCGCTCCTGCGCCCCGCCGCGGGCGAGCCGGAAACCGGTCATGACCTCGTCGAAGATGAGCAAGGCCCCGTGCTCGCGCGTTATCTCCCTGAGACCCTGCAGATACCCTTCCGCCGGCGGAACGCACCCCATGTTCCCCGAGACGGGCTCCAGGATCACGGCGGCGAACTGCTCGCCTTCGCGCGCGAAGTGGTCCCTTACCGCCTCAAGGTCGTTGTAGGGAAGGACGGTGGTGTCCCTGGCCGCCCCCCTGGTAACGCCGGGGCTGTCGGGAAGGCCCAAAGTGGCAACGCCGGAGCCGGCCGAGACGAGGAGGGCGTCTCCGTGGCCGTGGTAGTTGCCGTCGAACTTCAGGATCTTCTCCCTGCCCGTGTACCCGCGGGCGAGCCGGATAGCGCTCATCGTCGCCTCCGTCCCCGAGTTGGTCATCCTGACCATCTCTATGGAAGGAACCGCCTCGCACACCGTCTCGGCGAGCTCTACCTCGAGTTCCGTCGGGGCGCCGAAGGTCGTGCCTCTCCTGGCCGTGGTCTCCAGGGCTTCGATCACCTCGGGGTATGCATGCCCGAGTACGAGCGGTCCGTAGCTCATCACGTAGTCGATAAACGAGTTGCCGTCCACGTCGAAGATGCGCGACCCCTCGCCACGCTCCATGAACAGCGGGTCCCCCCCCACCGAGCGGAACGCCCGCACGGGGCTGTTGACGCCGCCCGGCATCAGCCCGACGGCCCTCTCCATAAGCCTCGCCGAACGGTCCCTGGCGAGCAATGCCCTCGCGTCTACGCCCTCTCCGCTACCTTGCAAACGCGCCAGCCCCCTTCGCTGTGCCTGTTCAGAGTCTATTGTTGTGAGCCCACACGGTCCGTGACAAAGCTTACCCCAGATGGAGAACCGGCGAGCCGCTCCCTCCCGCTCCTTGCAGCTTCAATTCAAGCGGAACCCGGCAAGGACCAACAAGCCTCCAACGGCTAGAAGGATCGCACCCATTATGGCCCAGAACGATTGACCGGTCATAAAGCTGCCAGGTAGGATGCCGACGCCTTGCAGCAGCCAGACGCCGCCCATGAGGACCATCAGTCCACCCAGGATCAGCAACACGTAGCGCATACGTGACCTCCGTTCATAGCGGTTAGCCTTCAGCTCTTTCGTTCTTGCTGATAGCTTTCGTCGGTTCTATGAGGCCTCTTAGGGTGTGGTAGATGGAGGCCTGTACCTCCTGGATACGGGGGATGTAGTCAGATCGGACGACGATGGCATAATCCGCCAGCCGCTCGGCGACGATCCTGCCTCCATCGTAGCCGACGATGCCGACCGTGAGGAGCCCCCGTTTTCGGGCCTCGGCCAGAGCGCCTAGTATGTTGGCCGAGCCTCCGCTAGTCGAGATGCCGACCGCGACGTCCTCGGGCCTCGCGTGCGCGATCAGCTGTCGGGCGAAGATCGCCTCAGCCCCGATGTCGTTGGCTATGGCCGTGATGTTAGCCGATTCCGCCGAGAGCGAGATCGCCGGTATCACACCGAACCCGACCGGCGGGTCCACGCAATCCAGGACGAGGTCGTTGGCGTCCGTGGCCGATCCTCCGTTGCCGAAGGCGATGAGCTTCCCGCCCCGCTCCACCCGCTCGGCGATGGCCGCCGCCATCTCGACTATGGCCATAGCCTCCGACCCGGCAGCGGCGGCCCTCAGACGATTCACCTCCCGCACCTTCTGCAGCATCGAGTTCTGCACTTCTTCCACGACCTCTTCGAGGGGCTGCTGTCCTTTGCCGAGGAAGGGGTAGAGGAACGAGGAATTGCCCACGTCGTGACCCTGCTCGCGGTGCTCGAAAAAGACGTGGACGGTCTCCCAGAGCACGTGGTAGAGAACCTCGAAGACCTCCTGTACGACGAACGGGTCCGCGTCCGGCGGCGCGAACGAGTATTCTCCCGCCTCTCCCGTCAGGCCGAACGTCATTGCTCCCCGCTCCCGCGCCGTATAGAGCGCCCGCTCTACCGACTCATCGGCCTCTGGAAACGCGAAACCCATCACCATGTCCTCGGGCCGCAGCAAGACGGGCAAGCGACGCTCGAAATCCGGGCCGAGGTCGAGGGCGGGCAGGGCGCGCTTGCCGACGATCACGGGGTGCACGAACTCGACAGAGACGTGCTGGGCGTCGGTGGCCGCGGAGCCGTTCCCGAAAGCCAGGAGCCGCCCGCCGTCAAGAAACCGACGGGACATCTCGTGGCAAGCTTCGGCCAATCGCGGAGCTTCGACCTCGAAGAAAGACTCGAAGATCCCGTTGCGCCGGAGCAGATCTCTCCGTACGGTTAGCGTCTTTGTCTCTACCCGGTCCATCTAGCTATGAGATCCAGTTTCCAACCCTTCCGACTTCGGTCCATTCTCCATCAAGCTGTGAGAAGAGCCAGAAACCGCCGGAGCCCACGTTCCAGTCGAACTGCTGTCCGGCATAGAGAATCGCCTGAGTTGTTCCCGGGTTGAGTCCGACCCGCGAGAATCGGAGCGTGCCGTCCGAACCGGGGAATTCCCGGCGAAAGCGAGCCCATCCATCCCCGTCCCGGAAGATATGCTCGAACTCCTCGTCGCCCACGCAGAGAAGCCGGCCTCCGGGGTTCAGATCCGGCTCGATCGGATGCTGCTCGCGGTTCTTCGCCAGAAAGTCGGCCAGTGTCTCCTCCTCCAGCCCTCCGAGGTTCTCGCGCAAGCAGGAGGAGAGCATCCGCTCGTCGGCGGGCACCTGCAGACCGCTGCGCGTCAGAGATCTCACGACCTGCCTCTCACCGAGGTGCAGTCGGGCGAGACAAACGATCAAGACCTCCTGCTCATCAGCTATAGTTCCGTTGAACACTCTTCTCTATTCGGTCGGCAGATTCAACATCCCGAAGCGTTTCCGAAGCGGGGTAGTTTCGCTATTCTCTGAGCCAGTTGTCAATCTTCAAACCCTCTGTGCGCTCGAAATGTCGCTCATCGTTGCTCGTCAGACTGGGTCCTTCGAATAGATATACCTAACAAATCCTCGGCAGCGGGTCTCCCACGAGCATGTCGATCATGCGGGTGCCGCCGAACTGCGTGTGCATGATGACCATGCGCGCCGGCTCCTCGCGGACCTCGCCGATGATGGATGCTTCTTCCCCGCCTTCCGTGCTGCGCAAGGCGTCAAGGGCGGCGTCCGCAGATTCGGGGGCTACTACGGCGAGGAGCTTGCCTTCGTTGGCGACGTAGAGGGGGTCTATGCCAAGGATCTCGCAGGCCCCGTGCACCACGTCCCCAATAGGAAGCTTCTCCTCCCGAAGCGCGACGCCGTAGCCGGAGTCGCGGGCGAGCTCGTTGAGGACGGTGCCGACGCCGCCCCTGGTAGGGTCGCGCATGAAACGCAAGTCGGGTCCGGCGGAGTCCTCGAGCGCCCGGGCGAGCGGTGTCAGGGGCCTGGTGTCGGAGAGGACTTCGGCTTCGAGTTCGAGGTCTCCGCGGGCTATCAGGATGGCCGCCCCGTGGTCTCCCAGGGTTCCGGAACATAGTATCTTGTCTCCGGGACGGACGGCTGCAGAGGACAGGTCCAACGCCGGATCTGCGATTCCAACCCCGGTGGTGGTAATGTAAAGCCCGTCGGCCTTGCCGCGCTCGACCACCTTGGTGTCGCCCGTGACGATGGATACACCGGCCCGTTTGGCGGACATCGCCATCGCTTCTATCTCGCGGGTCAAAACTTCGGTCTTTAGCCCCTCCTCGATGATGAGGGCGGCACAGAGCGCGAGCGGGGTGGCGCCGGAGACGGCGAGGTCGTTGACCGTCCCGTTGACCGCGAGCTCCCCGATGGACCCGCCAGGGAAGACGAGCGGGCGCACCACGTAGGAGTCGGTGGTGAGCGCGATGCGCGAATCACCCAGAGGGAGCGTCGCCGCGTCGGCGAGCGGGGTGAGCGCAGGGTTCTCGAAAGCCGGCAGCAGAAGACCTTCAATTAGCTTGTGGGTGGCCTTGCCGCCCGCGCCGTGGCTCATGTCCACGCGTGGGGCTGTGAACTTTGGCGGACGGCGGCGGTTCTGTTCCAGGGCGCCGAGGACGCGCTGCTCCCTTTCGTTCACCGGGAACCGATCTCGACCTTCTCGAACGACTTGCGCCCGAAGTTGTAGTAGGCGGCGCAGGCGCCCTCGGAGGAGACCATGAGGGCGCCGAGGGGCCGCTCCGGCGTGCAGGCCGTACCGAAGACCTTGCACTCGGGAGGTTTGAGTACGCCCTTTAGCACCTCGCCGCACTGGCAGGCCTTGGGGTCGGCAACGCGCACGCCCGGCGTGGAGTAGCGCAGCTCCGCGTCGAGGTCCGCGTAGGCCGGGGAGAGCTTCAGGGCAGACTGGGCGATGAAGCCGAGGCCGCGCCACTCGAAGTAAGGGCGAAGCTCGAAGACCTCGGACATGGCCTGAAGGGCCTTGAGGTTCCCCTCCCAGAGGACTGCCCTGCCGTACTGGTTCTCGACCTCGCAGCGGCCCTCGTCGAGCTGGCGGATGAGCATGAGGACGGACTGCATCAGGTCCAGCGGCTCGAAGCCCGCCACCACGCACGGCTTGCCGTAGTCGGCCGGCATGAACTCGTAGGGCCGGCAGCCGATAACCGTGGAGACATGCCCTGGCCCTATAAAGGCGTCGAGGCGGAGATCCGGTGAATCGAGGAGCGCCCGTACGGGCGGCACGATGGTTACGTGGTTGCAGAACACGGAGAAGTTATCGAGGCCTTCCTTCCTGGCGCGCTGCAAGGTAAGCGCCGTCGAGGGTGCCGTGGTCTCGAAGCCGATGGCGTAGAAGACCACCTCCCGTTCCGGGTTGTCGCGCGCGATCCTGAGCGCATCGAGCGGCGAGTACACCATCCTGATATCGGCGCCTTCGGCCTTGACCTCAAGAAGGTTCCCCTTCGAGCCGGGGACGCGCATCATGTCCCCGAAGCAGGTGAATATGACCTCCGGCCGCTCGGCTATGGCGATGCCCTCGTCCACCCGGCCCATCGGCAGCACGCAGACCGGACAGCCAGGCCCGTGCACTAGCTCTACCTGCTCCGGTAGCAGATCCTTTATCCCGTGGCGGTAGATGGTGTGGGTGTGCCCGCCGCAAACCTCCATGATCTTGTAGTGGCGGTTCGGATCGGCGAGACCGGCGATCTCAGCCGACACAGCCCGTGCCAGATCCGCGTTCCGAAACTCGTCCACGTATTTCATGTGCCTCCCTTCGGTCGGCAGCTTGTCAGCTAGTCAGCGTTTCGGGCGCGACCTTGGCTATGGCTACGCCGCCGTGTGTTAGGAGGATTTCTCCGATCCGGACCGGGGCCACCAGTTCTACGGCTATCTCCGTCCTTTTGCCGGCGGCGTCTTCGCAGAGGGCGTCGTCGTTCTCGATAGCGAGGACGCGCACGGGGATGCCGGCGTCGGAGCAGACGACGCATCCGTCGTGGTCGAGGGTGCAGTTTCCGAGGAGCGCCAGTTCGTTGGCCATGGTCACTCTATCCGGGAGGTTCTTAGCTCCTCCAGTTCTCGTTCGTATTCCTCGCCGATGTCCTGGAGGGCTTCGAGGGTGGCGTGCGCCTCCTTCTCGTCTATCCTGGACATGGCGAAGCCGACGTGGATCAGGACCCAATCACCGATCTCTACTCGCTCCTTGTCGTGGTGGACCAGCCCGATGTTTATGTTGCGGCGGACGCCGCTGACCTCCGCTTTGGCGAGCGTCAGGTCCTCGTCTATGATCTCCACGATTCGTCCCGGTATCCCAAGGCACATTTTGCCTCCCTTCGGTCGGCGCTTTCAGCTTGTCAGCACTTCAGCTTGTTTGTCCGCCAGTACTGCCTGTCCCAATGCGATTCCTCCATCGTTAGCCGGCACGCGGTGGTGCCGGTAGACCTCGAATCCTCTTCCTTCTAGCAGGTCCGTTGCCTGTTCCAACAAGAGCATGTTCTGGAATGTTCCGCCTGAGAGGGCGACCGTGTTTGGTCCGTCTGAGCGCCTGATCTTTTCGCAAACGCTGGAGACTATCTCGGCCATGGTGCTGTGGAAGGTCGCCGATATGTCGGGGGCGGGGCGTCCCGTGAGCAGGTCATCGACTACGGCGGCAATGATTTCGCGCGTTTCGACGATCCAGGTGTCGTCCTCCAGGCGCAGGCGGGTGGGGTAGGTTCGGTTTGTGGGGGCTGCCGCGATCAGCTCTAGCTCTATGGCCGCCTGTCCTTCGTAGGTCGTTCGTTGCGAACCGGGCACGCCGGCGAGCGCGGCCACGGCGTCGAAGAGCCGGCCCGCGCTGGAGGTCGGCGGGGTGTTCAGGTTTTGCTCTATGAGCCTGGCGATGAGCTTTACGTTCCGTTCGCCGGCCTGCCGCACGGCGGCGAGCGGGAGCTTCAGGGTTTCTTCCTCACCGAGGAGCGAGACGAGCTGCGCGATGGCCATCCGCCACGGCTGCCTGATGGCCGCCGACCCGCCCGGCAACGGGGCGTATCGTAGGTGTCCCCGACGCTCGAATCCCTCCCGAAGGCACCCCTCGAAAAACTCTCCGCCCCAGACGGCACCGTCGGTGCCGTAGCCGGTCCCGTCGAGGGCGACCCCGATGACCCGCTCGTCGCCAGGCCTCTCGTTGTCGGCGAGACAGCTCGCGACGTGCGCGTGGTGGTGCTGGACGCCGACAGCGGGCAGTCCGGCCTCCTCCAGCTCGCGGGCGTATTTGGTGGAGAGGTACTCGGGGTGGAGATCGTAGGCGACCAGCTCCGGGCTCACGTCGAATAGTCTGGAGTAGTGCTCGATGCCTTCCCTGAAAGAGCGCAGCGTTTCGTAGTTCTCCATGTCCCCGATGTGGTGGCTCACGAAGGCGTGGCGGTCTTTGGCCAGGCAGAACGTGTTCTTGAGCTCGCCGCCGCAGGCCAATGTGTGCCGCGATAGATCTTCCGCCAACCGGAGCGGCGCGGGGGCGTAGCCGCGGGAGCGACGGAGGGGATATGGCCGTCCTCCGATTGTCCGAACGACGGTGTCGTCGCAGCGCATGTGGATCTTGCGGTCGTGGACGAGAAAGTAGTCGGCGATCTCGCAGAGCCCATCGAACGCTTCCTCGTCCCGGTAGGCTATGGGCTCGTCGGAGTTGTTGCCGCTTGTCATGACGAGCGGGATGCCCGCGTCTCGTAATAGCAGGTGATGGAGCGGCGTGTACGCTAGCATCATCCCCAACGTTCTCTGGCGCGGGGCTACCTCTTCGGCGACGCCGGAACCCGGTTGACGCTCCAACAACACTATGGGTCGGGCGGGCGAGACGAGCAGCGCTTCTTCCTCGGGGGAGAGGTGGCAGATACTGCGTACCTGTTCCACGTCGCGGGCCATGAGCGCGAAGGGCTTGTCCTGGCGCACCTTGCGGCCCCGCAGGGTCCTCACGGCCCTCTCGTCGAAGGGATCGCAGGCCAGGTGGTACCCGCCGAGCCCCTTGATGGCGACGACGGCACGACCTAGCAGCAATCGCGCGGTGTGGGCGATGGGATCTCCCGGCCCGGCGTAAAGCTCGTGCCCGAATTTGTCGAGCAGCCTCACCCGCGGGCCGCAGACGGGGCACGCGTTGGGCTGGGCGTGGAAGCGACGGTCGGTGGGATCTTCGTATTCGCGGCGGCAGTCGGGGCACATCTCGAATGAGGCCATCGTGGTCGTGGCGCGATCGTAGGGGACCTGCCGCGTTATGGTGAAGCGCGGGCCGCAGTTGGTGCAGTTGGTGAACGGGTAGCGGAAGCGGCGGTCGGTGGAATCCAGGAGTTCCGCGAGGCAATCGTCGCAGGTGGCGACGTCCGGGGAGACGAGCGCCAGGCGGCGGGGTCCCTCCCTGCTCTCCTCGATCCGAAAGTCCCTCTCGCCAAGGGTCGCGAGCGGGCACCACGCCAGGGCCTCGACTACCGCCAGTGGCGGTGCATCTTCTTCGATTTCGCGCAGAAAGAGATCCAGGCTCCCCGCGTCGCCCTCAGCCTCGATGTGGACGCCCTCGGCGTCGTTGCGCACCAGCCCGGCGAGGCCGTGCCTGCGCGCCAGGGCGTAGACGAAGGGCCGGAAGCCCACGCCCTGCACGATGCCCCTGACGGAGATCCCCCGTCGCTCCTGTATCGGCGCCCTCACAACCCTCGCTCCGCGACTCCTACATGTCCCTTATGTTCAGATACCTCGTGAGGTCCTGCCTGTTTTGCATGAACACCACGACAGCGCCCGCCAACAGGCCCAGGAACAGCAACTTCTTCACGGTTCACCTCCTCTTAGCTTTCAGCAATCAGCGGTCAGCCTCTTGCTCTCTGGTCGCCGCGTACATGTCCTCCACCAGCGACTCCACTAGCTTTGTGGCTTTTTCCACTGCAGCTTCTACCGGCTTGCTCAGTTCCATCAGCATGTCGTCGTAGTACTCACCGCTCAAGACAAGCTTTGGCTCGCAGCCAACCACGAGGGTTCGGGGCAACTCGGCGCCCATGGCGCGGGCGAAACGGATCACCTTTACCGGGTCCATCCCGTGCGCGTCTATCGCCGCCTCTCCTTCGTCTTCGATGCCCGGCTCTATGAGGTAGACCGTGCCCGGCTCTTCCCCGCGCGGCAGCGCGTCCACGAAGATCACGGCCTCGTACGGGTCCATCAACGCGTAGGCCAGGTCGAAACCCCTGATGCCGAAGTCCACGACCTCGACGCCCTCCGGTAGTTCACGTCCGGCGAGCCTCCTGACCACCTCGACGCCGAAGCCGTCGTCCGCGAGGAAGACGTTGCCGATGCCGGCGATCAGGACGCGTCGTCTCACCGCTCCCCTTCCAGAGGCTCGACCTCGTCGGGGGAGAAGAAGAAGCGATGCCCGAGGACCGGCAGGTCCACCATCTCCCTGCCAGGGTCGTCCTCGACCGAGACCGCAAGCAGGATGCGGTCTTCGAGATCCTGTTCGATCTTCTCGACCATCGCCGTCTTTCCCGAGAGCGCGATGTCGAAGATGTCCCGTCCCGCTCTGGGCCAGAGCCTCACCCGGCTACCGCACTTCACCTCGACGCCGCCCACCACGATGCTCGGGGGCGCCGGCCTCTGCAGGCCCTCGACCTCGAAGGGGTCTATCTGTTCACCGCCGCGCAGGGTCTGGAAACCCCGGATCGCGCCGTGCAGGCCCATAAGGTCCTCCCCGGTGAGCGACTCGCTGCGGTCCAGGATCTCGCGCGCCCGCCGGTCGGTCGCGCGCGCCTCCTCCTTCTCCTCGTCCGTGAGGCTCAGGATGCTGAGCGTGAGCAACTGGTCTATCTCCCCGCCGTCGAAGAGGTCGCCGGGACTCTCCGGCGCGACCTTCGGATAGTCGTAAAGGATGATGGGTGACGAGAGAACGGTGCGCTTATCCCCCTCCTCCCCCGCCAACACAGGCCACGTCTTCACGTTCTCGCACCCTTCGGCGAGATCCGCAAGCTCCCCCGGCGGGTCCATGAGCGAGACGAACTCGCCGCCCTCCACCCTCAGGATAGTATGCGTGGAGACGAGCGTTTGGCCGAGCGTCTGCTCACGGCTCTGGCCGCTCCACGGTGCAGTATTGGTTATCTTCACCGTGAGTTTCAGAAGCCCTTCCCTGATGGGGTCAGACCCAACCTCGACTTTTCCCTCGAGCGAGCGCCAGCTCCGCACCAGCGCCCCGACGGTCCGTCCATCCTCGTCCTCCAGCGGCTCCTCTTCGATCCCGGCGAGGATCGAGATCTCGGCGCGCACAGGCGTCTCGAGTCTCGCCAGCTCGAGGCCAGGCACGACGGCCTCTCGCTCGACTGCCTCCTCCCACGCGAGGTAACGTTCGTCGCCGACGCGCAGTTCGTCCACGAACTCCAGGGCGCCTTGCGCGTTTTTCCGGCCAACCCGTCGCTCCGCGACGTGCAGGAAACGCACCTTGACGTCGACCGTGGGTTTCTCTCCGACCACCAGACACTGGGTCTGCATGAGCCAGGGATCGTTGCCGCCTTCGGCCTCGCTGTAGGCGCGCGGGTACACGCCGCCGAAGGTCCAGCGCTTCTGATTTTTCTGGGCCGAGCGGCGGTAGGGCCAGAGGACGTAGCCTTCGTAGAGCACGGCGGCGGCGATCTTCTCCACCGGGTCCGTCAACGCCCGGCCTCACAGGCCGCGTCCAGCAGGCTCTCCAGCGTTCTATCCCAGGTAAGCAGGGCGTTCTGGGATCTGTACTCGTAGAGTCGGTCGAAGGTGTCCTTACGGATGCGGAGCCAGGCGCTGTTCGGAAAATAGTGGTCCATCATCTCTCTCCACAACGCGACCGGCAACCGGAACTGCGCCTCCTTCTCCCAGGAGATCCGGGAGACCTGCAAGGGGCCGGTCCCGTTCCTGTAGAACACCGTGCCGCTGAACAGGAACTCCAGCGGTATCTCCCCGTCTTCCAGGGCGGCGAAGTACTTGGTCCCCACCACGTCGAAGTCGTAGGTGCAGGTGACGGGCATTTCGAAAACGGTGCCGCCGGAGAAACGGGGCACTGTGGTGTCGGTGTTGGTCCACAGGAGGCTGCGCAGCGTATCCTTCCACTGTTGGGGCTCGCCAAAGATCTCTTTGAGCTTCTCCTGCTCCTCCTCACCGTAGCGCCGCCGCGTGGCGGCTATCCGGATCTGGGCCCGCAATGAGACGGAGTCGATCTCTTCTGCCTCCACCGCGTTGGTGACGCCCAGCCTGAACATGATGGTCGGGACGGCGGCGTATGGCAGCACGCCAGCGCTTTGTACCTGGAAATCCAGATCAGGCACGTACCGGCCCCCACGGGCGTCCTCGCCGCGCGAGTCGAGGTGCTCCCCAACTCCCAACTCCCTACTCCCCCTCTTCAAGCCGGCGGCAGGTTAGGGCTGTTGGGGTCTATGGGGTTCCTCTTTCTGGCGTTGATGCCCGTGGAACGCTCGGCCGTCACCCTGCCGTCGGGAAGGTGGCCTGGCATGGCCTCGTAGCCGCCTGGGTCGTTGCCGCCCTTGACCCCGCGTATGTGCGCCGGCGAGGTCTGCTTCGTGTCCGGCTTGCCCACCTTTATGTCCGCCATTTATGTGCTCCTCTCGTCGTGGGTTTTACCCCGCCGTTACCGTCCTGGCCCGCTTCCCCAGGTCCTCGAAGAACCGGGTTATGTCGTCCCAGACCTCGCGCCCGCCGCTGAAGCCCCTCCAGCGGGTCCGGATCAAACCCACCAGCTTGTAGCACTCGTCGATGGGGACCAGAAAGTGCTCGCTGGCCCCCCGCGCCCGATTGACGAGCAAGGCTTCCACGTCTCGTTGCATTCCTCTCAACACCGGGTTGCGAGACTCCAGATCCTCCCAGGTGTCCAGCTCGAGGAGCGACTCGGTGGGTCCCATAGGGCTAGGGTAGTACGCGACGACCTTTCCGGCCGGCGTGTTGTAAAAGAAGAACGCCATGTCCACGGGAACCCGCAGGTTCTCCCACTGCGCCTCCGGCATCTCGAAGTCCGCGAGGTTCAGGAGGCGATCGGGGACTATACGGTACCGTCCTTCGCTCGCCGCCTCGCTGTCGAAGAGGATGGCACACGGCCGGCAGACGCACAGAATCTCCCGCGTCGCCACCTCCATGAGGTGCCGGTGCTCGGGGTCGGGCGGTATGGACGTTCCGCACAGGTCACAGAGTTCTTGTGGGGCAGCAGCTTCCGTCGCCTCTGTTTTTCCGGTCTCCTCGCGGGCGAAGCGGCGCAGCGCGGAGAAAGCGGAATAGCTCTTGTCGGGGGCCATACGCCCTCAGCCCACCGCACCCGGCGGGGCGATCCTTACGGTGCCGCTCTCGTCGGCGAGCAGCGGAACGGGCTCCAGGTAAAGCGACGAACCTACGTCGAGGGACCTTCCCGCCCGGCGCGCGTCGTAGCGCCGCCCGCAGCCGGAACACGTGAGATCCGCGACCCTCAACTCGCCCCGCTCCAGCGGAGTTCCGCAGCCGGGGCACCGGTCGCGGTACGCGTAGAGGTTGCCGGCCAGCTTCAGGAACAGTACCGGCTCCCCGGAAATCTCCCTCGAGACCATCGAGCCGCCCTGTGGATCCACCGGACCCACCACGATCCAGGGGGAGGTCCCTTCCTCCTCCGGCTGCTCTTTCTTGCGTCGCATGGGCGTTGCCACGAAGGTGGTCGTCGGTTGAGGCTCGGCGACGCCTTCGGCCTCGACACCCTCCAGCTCCGGCGCCGCCTTCTGGAGTGCCTCCTCGATCGCCAGCTTGAGGGTCATGGTGGAGGATGGGCAGCCGTCGCAGCTTCCCTCCAGCCGCACCCGCACCACGTCATCCTCTATGCCCAGGAACTGCACGTTGCCGCCGTGGGATTCCAAGTACGGGCGCACCTCGTCAAGGGCGCCGTGCACGCGCGTCTCCACGTCTATGGGGTGCAGGCCGTGCAAAAGCAGGAGGTGTACGATCAGCTCATCGTCCAGGAGCTCCTCCTTGAGCTCATCGCCGCCCAGACGTCCTACCATCTCCACGATGCGCCCCAGTCCTTCGCCGTAGAGTTCTAGCAGCGTCTGCACCATCTCCGCCATCTTAGTCCTGGCGTTAGGGTCTTCGAAAGCTTCGATCTCTCCCAACAGCGTCTCTATCCTGCCGACGCGCTCTTGCAGTTGTTGGTCGTCCAAGAGCATCCATTCCCTTCCGTCAGTACGGGGAGCCGGGAACCGTTATTCTGTTTCCGGCTCCCTCGAAGCGACCTAGTCAGCCGGCTCGAATCCCAGCGTCGGAGAGTGCAGCTTTTCGAGCGTCTTGCCGTTTCCCAGGTACATGTGGACACCGCAGGGCAGGCACGGGTCGAAGCTGCGCACGGCCCGCATGATGTCTATGCCCTTGAAGTTGTCCGGGCCGTTCTCCTCGAAGATCGGGGTTCCCTGCACGGCATCCTCGTAAGGGCCTGGCGTGCCGTAAGAATCCCTCGGGCTGCCGTTCCACGGCGTCGGCGGGTAGGGGTGGTAGTTGGCGATCTTGCCGTCACGGATAACCATGTGGTGCGAGAGCACCCCGCGCACCGCCTCGTGGAAACCGCACCCTATGGCCTCGTCCGGCACCTCGAACTCCTGGAAGACCTTGGTGTCGCCCTGGCGCACCAATTCCAGGGCCTTCTCCACGAAGTAGACGGCCTGCGCCGCCGAGTAGGCTATGAAGTAGGCCCGCGCCCTGCCCCGCTCCAGGGTGTTCGATCCCTGCTCGGGTATCTTCCACTCGAAGGTCTGCTCGGGCATCGTTGAGGTGGCGGGGAGGTTGATCTCCACGCTGCTGCCCGTGGCTTTGACGTAACCGGTGTCCACGAACCCGGCGAGCGCGGTGGCCCACAAGCGCGCCAGCGGCCCGCCGCCGGTATCCAGAGCCAGGTGGTCCTCTGTGCGCCCGTCAAACCAACGCGGGCTCATCACCCAGCTGTAGTTCTTGTCGAAGTCGCGCTTTTGCGGCTTGGGCAGCGTGGTCTGGTTCCAAGGGTGCCGCTGGTCTACAGGGTTTCCAAGCGGGTCACGGGTGACGAAGGGCTCCTCCTGCTCCCAGTCGTCGTAGAACGAATGGCCGAGCAGTATGCGGAGTCCCAGGTTTATGTCCACAAGGTTGGTCGTGACCAGCTCCCCGTCCACCACGATGCCAGGCGTGACGAACGAGGCGTTGCCCGCGTCGTTCATGCTCTCGTAGGAGTAGTTGACGACGTCAGGGTTCTGGAAGGCGCCCCAACACCCGAGCAGGGTGCGCCGGTGGCCGACCTTGCCGTACTCGCCGTCCGTGACGTCGTAGAAGAAGTCGAAGAGGTCGTCGCTTATGGGGACGATCTTCTTCACCCAGTCCATGCAGCGCATCAGGCGGACCAGGTAGTCCGTGAAGAGTTGGGGCGTAGGCACCGTGCCCACCCCGCCGGGGTAGATCGTGGACGGGTGGACGTGGCGCCCCTCCATGAGGCAGAACATCTCGCGGGTGATGCGGCTCATCTGCAGGGCTTCGAGGTAGGTCTCCCCGGAAAACGGGTTCAGGGAGCGCATCAGGTCGGCGATCGTGCTGAAGCCGTGGACGCTGGCGTGCGGGGCTTCGGTGGTCTCCGCCCGCTCCAGCCAGCTCGGGTTGGTCTCCCTCACCATCTGCTCGCAGTAGTCCACGAAGAGCAGGTTATCCTGGTAGATCGTGTGGTCGAAGATGAACTCGGCGGCCTCGCCGAGGTTCATGATCCACTCCCCCAGGTGGGGCGTCTTGACCCCGTAGGCCATGTTCTGGGCGTACACGGAGCACACCGCGTGGTTGTCGCCGCAGATGCCGCAGATGCGGCTGGTGATGAAGTGGGCGTCGCGCGGGTCCTTGCCCTTCATGAACACGCTGTAGCCGCGGAACAGGGAGGAGGTGCTGTGGCACTCCACTACCTCCCTGTTGTCGAAGTCTATCTTGGTGTAGATGCCGAGGTTGCCGACTATGCGTGTGATCGGGTCCCACGCCATCTCCACGACGTTTCTGGCTTCTGGAGAGACTTCCTCTCGGATAGCCACTGCTTATCCCTCCCCTACCCGCGCCAGCGCGGGTTGTAGCCGGTGGTGAGCTCCTGCTTGTTGTGGCGCCACTTGGGTTCCTTGTTGACCGTGTCGTTGGTCAGGGCGCGGAGGCGCCGGATCATGGCCCCGTAGGTCCTGACCATGGTGGAGGAGACCTTCCCTCCCAGCGGCTCGTCCATGAACGGCATGAACTTGTCCGGGAAGCCAGGCATAGTGCAGCCGATGCAGATGCCGCCAACGTTGGGGCAGCCGCCGAGCCCATCCATCCACCCGCGCTTGGTGACATTGCAGTTGACAACAGGCCCCCAGCAGCCGAGCTTCACGATACACTTGGGCGAGTTGTAGTCCAGCGCGAAGTCGCCTTGCTCGTAGTAGCCGGCCCGGTCGCAACCTTCATGGACGGTCTTCCCGAAGAGCCACGTCGGCCTGAGCTGGTCGTCTAGCGGGATCATGGGCGAGAGGCCGGCCGCCTGGTACAGGAGCCACGCGACGGTCTCCATAAAGTTGTCAGGCTGCACCGGGCACCCAGGCACGTTCACGATGGGGATGTCCGCCACCGAGCGGAAATCCCACCCGAGGTAGTCCGCAAGCCCCATAGCACCCGTGGGGTTGCCGGCCATCGCGTGGATGCCGCCGTAGGTCGCACACGTCCCTGCGGCGACCACAGCCCACGCCTTCGGCGCGAGACGGTCGATCCACTCGTTCAGCGTTATGGGCTGTCCCGTCGCCGGGTCGAACCCGAACGACGTCCAGAATCCATCGCCGTTTATGTTCTCGTTGGGTATGGAACCTTCGATCACCAGCACGAACGGGGCGTCGAGCTCGCCGTCGGCGGCCTGGTGGAAGGTCCGGATGTACTCGTCCCCGTTCTCGTAGGCAAGGACCTTGTTGTACAGGTGCACCTTCGGCAACCCCGGTAGGTTGCCGAGCACAACGTCTTCGAGGCTTGGCAGCGTGGCCGCTGTCACGGAGACCGAGTCGCCGTCGCAACTCAGCCCCTCGGAGATCCAAAGTATGTAGACCTCCTCCACCCCGCTGGCCGTGCTCTGAGTCTCGGTCACGAGCTACTCCTCCTTTCCCCTCGCGCCATACAACCGGCTATTTTCGGGAACAACGCACCTCGGAAAACCCCGAACGAATGGACCTCCACCCCTGTCGCCGCCCGTCCAAAAGAGCATCCCCCTTGTCGAGGTCTCTTACGGCACATCCCTTACCCCTTGAAGGATGGTCAATGAGTCAGCCCGCCACTTTCCCCGCTGCCACTTATCGGTGGCGGGGGCAGGATAGCAGTCCCCCGAACCGTTGTAAACGTTGATACGACTTGGTGCTCAGATATTCTCGAGGCGCTGCCCTAGCCATTCGCACCACTCATCGACGCCCTGCCCGGTCCGCGCGCTGGTAAGGACGCGCCGGACGCCGGGGTTCACATCATCGAGATTGTCGAGGAACTGCTCCAGATCGAAGTCCAGATGCTCCAGAAGGTCCACCTTGTTGACCAGCACCAGGTCGGCGGAGCGGAACATGAGCGGGTACTTTAGCGGTTTTTCCTCGCCCTCCGTGATGGAGTAGACCATGACCCTCACGTCCTCGCCAACCCTGAACTCGGCGGGACACACCAGGTTGCCCACGTTCTCGATGATGAGGACGTCCATGTCGTCGAGCGTAAGCTCCCGAAGGCCGGAGCGGACCATGTTGGCGTCGAGGTGACACTCGCCGCCGAATCCGGGGTCCGTGTTCACCTGCACCAGGGGAATATGGAAGCGGGCCAGCCTCTGCGCGTCGAGGGTGGTCTGCACGTCGCCTTCGAGGACGCCGAGCCGGAGCTTGCCCCGCAACTGCTCCAGCGTGCGCTCCAGAAGCACCGTCTTCCCCGCCCCCGGCGAGCTCATCATGTTGATCACGTAGGTCCCGGCCCGGTCGAAGTCGTCCCTGTTCGCCGCTGCGAGCGTATCGTTGGCGTCGAGGACATTCTCTACGACCACCTTCTTGACGGGCGTGCGGTGCATCTCTCTAGGCCTCCTCCAACTCGAGTGACTCGACCGTAAGCTCTTCTCCTTTGAGGATCTCGAGGTCGAAGCCCCCGCACCCCCTGCACCGCAGGGGAAATCCAGCGAGCTCGCTCTCGACCCCGCAGTCGCGGCATCTCCCCTCCGCCGGCACCTGCTCTATCTCCAGCTCGGCGCCTTCGACGGGGGTTCCGTCGGCCACGAGCCCGAAGCTGAAGGCCAGCGCCGAAGGCACGACCTGGCGCAGATAACCCACCCTCATCCACACCTTCGTGACCCGCCGCCCGTCCGCCTGCCGGCCGGCGATACCGACCACCGACTCTGCTATCGCGAGTTCGTGCAAAGGCCCGCTCCTCACAGTGCATACAGGCTGCGTTCCCGATCCCTCCTCCATCGTAGCCCAGATCGTTTCTGTGAACAACGCGGAAGAGATAGAATCGACGAAGACACCGAGGAGGACGAGTGAGCAAGCCGATAGAGCTATACACCACGGCCGGTTGTCCGTACAGCGAGGCCGCCCGCGAAGACCTGGAGTGGCGCGGGATAGACTTCGTCCAGTACGACGTGGAGAAGGACCAAAAGGCGCGCGAGCGAATGCTCGAGCTCACCGGCGGCACCAGGACGGTCCCCGTCATCTTCGAAGTAGGCAAGCCCGTACAGGTAGGTTGGATGGGCAGAGGTTGCACCGTGTGACACGGGGGTGCGTGGGCCCACAAGACATGTAGAGGCGGTTAGCGAACCGCCAACGACGAACTGCCCCTACACTATCGTATCGTCATCCCAACAACCATCTTGCCGCGTCAGGGGCGTGGTAGGTGATTATTATGTCGGCCCCGGCGCGTTTGATGCCGGTGAGCGCTTCGAGGACGGCCCGCTCCTCGTCGAGCCATCCGTTCCCTGCGGCGGCTTTGACCATCGCATATTCGCCGCTGACGTTGTACGCGGCGACGGGGAGGTCTGTGGTTTCGCGGACGCGGTGGAGGACGTCGAGGTAAGGCAAAGCCGGCTTGACCATGACGATGTCGGCGCCCTCTTCCACGTCGAGGCTCGTCTCGACGAGCGCTTCGCGGGCGTTGGCGGGGTCCATCTGGTAGCTGCGCCGGTCGCCGAACTGCGGGGCGCTTTCGGCGGCGTCGCGGAACGGGCCGTAGAAAGCCGAGGCGTACTTGGCGGCGTAGGCCATGATGGGGGTGTTCTCGAAGCCCTCGTTGTCTAGCTCGGACCTTATCGCCGCCACGCGCCCGTCCATCATGTCTGAGGGGGCGACGATGTCGGCCCCGGCTTCGGCCTGGGATGACGCGGTGCGGGCGAGCAGTTCCAGGCTCACGTCGTTGAGTACCTCGCCGGTGTCTTTCTCGACGACGCCGCAGTGGCCATGGCTCATGTACTCGCACAGGCATACGTCCGTGATCACGAGCAGTTCGGGCGCGGCGTCCTTTATGGCGCGGGTGGCGAGCTGGACTATGCCCTCGGGATCATAAGCCCCCGTCGCAGCCTCGTCTTTGTGATCCGGTATCCCGAAGAGCAAGACGGCCGGGATGCCTAGCTCGCGCGCCCGCAGGGCCTCGGCGACGGCATTGTTTATGGAGAGCTGGAAGATCCCCGGCATCGAGGCAATGGGGTTCTTGACGTCCTCCCCGGCGGTCACGAAGATCGGGTAAACGAAGTCTTGCGGCGAGAGCCGCGTCTCGCGCACGAGGTCTCTCAAGCCCGCCGTGCGCCTGGTTCTCCTTAGCCTTTGCACCGGGAATGCCATACTAATCACCCCTCTTTGCCGGGTCGGCCGCGAGGAGGGTCGTGACCGCCTCGACGAGCCCGGGAATCGTGTACTGATCTGCTTCGACATCGACGCGTAGACCGCGCTTGCGGGCTGTGCCGGCCGTGATGGGGCCTATACAGGCCACCCTCGTCCCGGAGAGCAATTGGGCCGCCTCCTCAGCCCCGAACGCCCGGACGAAGTTCTCGACCGTGGAGCTCGCCGTAAACGTGACGCAGTCTATCTCGCCGGATCGCAGTCGCAAGGACAACTCCTCCCTGCCTTCAGAAGACGGACTCGACTGGTATGCCGGCGGGACGACAACGTCGGCTCCAGCCTCCCTGAGGCTGTCGGGCAAAACCTCACGCGCCACCTTGGCCCTCGGGATGAGCACGCGTTTGCCGGCGAGCGAATCGGCATCGAGGGCTCCGATCAGGGCCTCTGCCCTGTACTCGCCAGGGACTACATCTACCCGCAGACCAACCTCCTCCAGCCTCTCGGCAGTCGCCGGACCGATGGCCGCTACCTTCGCATCGCGCGGCACGGCCCGGAGATCCAGACCATGATGCCGCAGTCGCTCCACGAAGGCCCCGACACCGTTTACGCTGGTATACACCAACCAGTCGAACGAGTCGAGATCACGAATAGCGTCGTCCAGGGGCTCGAAGGAATCGGGGGGAGAGATCTCGATGGTCGGGAACTCGTAGACCTCGGCCCCGAGCTTTTCGAGCTCAACAGACAGCTCGCCCGCCTGGGCCCTTGCCCTTGTGACGACAACCCGGCGGCCGAAGAGCGGGCGTCGCTCGTACCAGTCGAGACCGGCCTCTCGCAGGGCGACTACCTCTCCCACGACGATGATCGCCGGCGGCTTCAGGCCCGCTTCGGCGACACGGTCCACGATGTTTTCCAGTGTACCCGTGACGGTCCTTTGTTCGGGGATGGTGCCCCATCTGACGCAGGCTACGGGTGTGTTCGGTACCCTTCCGGCACAGATGAGGCCGGTGGAGATCTCCTTGAGGCGCCCGACGCCCATGTACAGCACCAGCGTATCGGCGCCCTGGGCCAGTTTGTCCCAGTCCACGTCCGTGCGTCCCTTCGTCGGGTCTTCGTGTCCCGTGACAAAGGCGACGCTGGTCGATACCTGTCTGTGGGTTACGGGTATGCCGGCGTAGGCGGGGGCTGCGACGCCGCTCGTCACACCGGGGACGACCTCGAAGGGCAGTCCGGCTTCGATGAGGGCAAGCGCTTCCTCCCCGCCGCGCCCGAAGATGTAAGGGTCGCCGCCCTTCAGGCGTACTACCGTCTTTCCGTCGCGGCCGAGTTTTACGAGTAGGTCGTTGATCTCCTCCTGGCTCATCGTAGGGTTGCCAGGCTTCTTGCCGACGTAGATCCTCTCCGCCCCGGGTCTCGCGTACTCTAGTAGCGCTTCGGGGGCGAGCCTGTCGTAGACCACGGCGTCGGCCACCTCCATGCACCTGACGCCCTTGATCGTGAACAGTCCAGGGTCACCCGGCCCGCTTCCGACGAGGTAGATCACAGCTTCACCTCCGGCAGACGCAGCGAGAGGCAGCTAAGCCCACCGTCCAACTTCCGAAACTCGGACATGTCGAGCTCGGTGATCTCGTAACCACGTTCGGAAATGCCGCTCTTCGTCGACGCGTAGCCCGCCGCCACGAGGACACGGCCGTTGATCGCGATGCAGTTCGCGCTGTATTCCTCTTCGGCTGGCACCACTATCCTACCGAACCCTCGAAACTCGTCCTTCTCCACCAGTTCCCCCGCCACCACGATGTCGACGCCATCGAGGTAGGCAACCCCGGTCTTGAGGTGCAAGAACCGGCTCAACTCTACGCAGGAAACCCCGAAACCGTAACTTTGCAGGATCTCCGCTAGTTGCCCGGCGCCCTCCCTGTTCGTACGCTTCGACAGGCCGACAAAGAAGCGGTCCCCTATTTGCAGTACGTCGCCGCCGTCCACGGTGCCAGGATCTGTGATGCGTTCGACGGTTCCGTAGAGGTCCGTCAACAGCCTTTCGACCTCGTTGATCTCCCCCCTCCTCTCGGCCGCTCCTGGCCTCGTGACGATCGCGCACCGGTCGGTCACGACCGCCGTATCCTCGACGAAGACCGAATCAGGGTAACGGTCATCCGCGTCGAGTACGGTCACCTCCAGGCCGCACGCTTCGAGCGCGGCGATGTAGGAGCGGTGTTGCTCGCGGGCCTTCTCGACGTCGGGTTCACCCAGATCGGCCGTGGTCATGCCGGCGTTAAGCGTGTCCGGAACCCCCCTGATGATGGCCCTGGCGAACGTCCCGGTCACCTAGTGCCTGACCTCGCCCAGGATTACCGCCGCGCCCTGCTCCAGGAGGTCGGACGCCAGCCTCTCCCCTACCTCCTCGGGGTCCTCGCCTTCGGCTTCCCCGCGGTAGGCGAGCGCCCCGTCGGGGGAGATCACGATCCCGCCGAGCCGTATTACGCTGCCTTCCACAGCGCTTCTCGCCCCTACCGGTACCCGACAGCCGCCTTCCAGCGCGCGGAGCATCGCCCGCTCGGCGAGCACAGCCCTCTCGGTGGGCTCGTGGTTCGAGGCATCGCGTATACGACTACGAAGGGGATGATCGTGAATCGTGGCGACGGCGAGGGCGCCCTGGCCGACGGCGGGGAGCACTACGTCGGGGGGGATGACGGTGTGCGGGGCGTCGAGGCCGAGGCGTTCGAGGCCGGCGCGGGCCAGCACTACGGCGTCGGCCGCGCCCCCGCGCATCTTCCGTACACGTGTTTCCACGTTGCCCCTGATGCCGACGATCCGTAGGTCGGGCCTGTGGCGGAGGAGTTGGGCCTTCCGGCGCAGACTCGACGTGGCGACGACCGCCTCGGGTGGTAGATCCTCAAGGGCGAACCGCTCGTCCGAGACGAGCACATCCGATGGGTCGTGGCGGCGGGTTACGGCGGAGAGCGAGATCCCCGCCGGAGGCTCGGTTGGCACGTCTTTGAGCGAGTGCACGGCAAGGTCTATCTCCCCCGACAGGAGGGCTTCGTCGAGCTGGCGGGTGAACACGTCCCGCTGGTCGATAACGGCAAGCGGGGTGTCGGGGAGGTGCTCGCTCGTCGTCCTGATGATACGGATCTCCACCTCGATGCCGGCCGCGCGCAGTTTCGCGGCGCACTCCTCCGCCTGCACGAGGGCGAGCTTCGAGCCACGTGTTCCGAGGATGGCGGGGTGGTTCGGGGTCATCGCGACCGATGGTGCGAGCGGTGCAGCTCCACGTCGAGGCCGTCCAGGGCCAGGAGGCGGCGTCTCACGTCGGAGCTCTCCAGCGGGGAGCCCGCCTCGGCGCGGGCCTTTATCTCCTGGATCGGGCCGTGCAGCAGCTTGTTCACGAGGGAGTGGCTCATCCGCTCCACGGAGGCGACTTCTTCGGGCGAGAGGTCCATCTTCTTCAGGGCACGTGCGAGCTCGTGGCGTCGTATCCTCTCGGCTTCGTCGCGGAGCTCCTGAATCATGGGCACGACGTGCAGCGTGGAGAGCCAGCCGGTAAACTCCAGTACCGCAGGGGAGATCATGGCCTCCCCCTCCTCCGCCGCATCCTGCCGGCCCTCGGCGTTGCGCTCGACGACGGCCTGCAGGTCGTCTATGTCGTAGAGGTAGACGTTCTCCAGGTTCTGGACCACGGGGTCCACGTCCCTGGGCACGGCGATGTCTATGAAGAACAAGGGATCTTCTCTGGATTCGACGACCCCGGCGACGGTCTCGCTACCGACGACCCACTCACCCGAGCCAGTAGAGCTGACGACGACATCGACCCCGCGCAACTCGGCGCCCAGGGCCTCGAACGCAAGGTCCCTGCCCCCGACCCGGTTGGCGAGCAGCCTGGCGCGTTCGGGGGTACGGTTGGCGATGAGTAGGTCGGAGACGCCCCTGCCCTTGAGGTGCTTGACGACGAGCTCGCTCATGTCCCCGGCTCCGAGGACGAGGGCTCGCCTACCCGCAAGTGAGCCGAAAACCTCTTCGGCGAGCTTGACGGCGACGCGCGGCACGGAGAGGGAGCTGTCGCCTATGCCCGTCTCGGAGCGGACCTTCTTGCCTACTCTCAGCGAGGTGTGGAAGAGGCGGTTGAGGATCTGGCCCGCGCAACGCTCCTCGGTCGCCGTCCTGTACGCCTCACGAACCTGGCCGAGGATCTGACCTTCCCCCACTACCATGGAATCGAGCGACGAAGCGACCCTGTACAGGTGCCTGACGGCCTCGGAGTCCGTGAGCCAGTACGTGTCCCTCTCCAGCGAGGCCCGTCCGACGCCCCTGTCCTCAGCGAGCAGGTCGAGCACCCGCCCCCTGGCCCCCCCGTCCTCTACCACAGCGTAGATCTCGGTCCTGTTGCACGTAGAGAGGAGCACGGCCTCGGCGACGACGCCATCGTCTTTGAGGCGTCTGAGAAACCCGCGCCCCGCGCACGGCGGAAACGCTACCCGCTCGCGCACCTCGACGGGCGCCGAGCGGTGGCTCATCCCCGCAACCGCGACAAGCACCGGCTCACCTCCCCTTCGAGGTCCTCGCCCGGCTCCCCGCCGCGTCGGACCGCCTCGAGTTCTTCGACGACGCCGGCCCACTCGGGCCCGAAAGACGCTTCCAGCTCCTCCCTGATCCTCCTCGCCAGCGTGGGCGAAGCCCCTCCCGTGGAAACAGCTACCTGAAGCCCGCCCCTCCGCAACGTCGACGGCACGGCAAAGTCCCCCTCGGAAGGCCTATCAGCGACGTTGATGCAGACCCCGCGCTCCTTCGCCTCCCGCGCGACCGCCGCGTTCACCCCGCGCGAATCCGTCGCCGTAAACGCGAGGTATGCGCCTTCCAGATCCCCGTACTCGTAAGCCCGGTCGTAAACTTCCACGTCCATACCGAGCAGCTCGGGACGAACCTCGGGAGAGATCACCACGACTTCGGCCCCCGCTTGCAAGAGCTTGCAGGCTTTCCTGGTAGCCACCGTGCCGCCCCCGACTACCACGCAACGCCTGCCGGAAAGGTTCAGGAATATGGGATAAAGAAAGGTGTTCTGGCCTTCTATATCTGCTCCCAGCTCTACGAATAACCCGTGGGTTACCCAGAAAGTCTAGCATAACCGCAACTTCGCCATCATCGACGAACAAAGTGTTGCATGGACCTCCTGAGGACGCCGTATAAGCCTTCACTACCCCGCCGATTCCTTGGTCTTCCGCAGCAATCTTATGCCATCTATCACCATACCCTTATCGACGGCCTTGCACATATCATAGACGGTCAGGGCGGCCACGCTGACGGCGGTCAGGGCCTCCATTTCGACGCCCGTCCTGTCGCTCGCGCGGGCCGTAGCCGTGATGCCCACGTGACCGTGGCCGACTTCGAACTCCACGTCCACGGAGGTCAGGTTCAGGCCGTGGCAGAGCGGTACCAGTTCCGGCGTCTTCTTGGCCGCCATAACGCCGGCGATCCTGGCCGTGCTCAACACGTCACCCTTCGGCAAGGCCGTGTCCCTCAACAGCGCCACGGTCTCCGGCGACATACGGACCGAGCCCCCCGCAACGGCAGTCCGCCGCACGACGGCCTTGTCACCAACATCCACCATCCTGGCCGCCCCCTCGCTATCGAGATGGGAAAAGCTCACGTCGCTCCCTTCGGTCGCTCAGCATTTCAGCACGCTACGCCCTCCGGGCTCAGCTTGTCAGCACGCTCAGGCTTCGCCTTCGCTTTCAGCATTTCAGCATTTGCGAGCCCTGACTGACAAGCCGCAGGCGGCGTGCTGACAAGCTGAGGCCGCCAGGCCGAAGCGTGCTGACTAGCTTACACTGCGGAATGCGGGGGAATCGAACCGCCACGGCCGTGTTACGGCCGCAAACCGGTTTTGAAGACCGGCCGGGCCACCAGGCCCACGCATTCCGGGTATCGCGCGATTTGCCCGCAAATCACGTCTTTTCTCATGTTATCAGACCGCGACCATTCTTCCCCGGTCGGACGCGTTGCGCCAAGGTGCCGTTCTACCATGGACGGCAGAGCGGTAGAATAAATGGGTGCTTATGACGCTTGTTGTGGGGTACCGCTCCGCCGTATCCCCTCCCTTCTGTCTATGGTGGCACGTTTCGCGGAGGCATTCATGGTGCTTTTGGTGTAATCGGCCTGCATACTTCGGGCCATTCTCGGCCGCGCATCACGGCGCCGGTTAGCGTAAGGATCGCACCTCAGTCGGCATCTTCCCACACCGCCAACTCGACCTCGAAAGGGTCGGCTCCCCAGGCGGTGAACGCGGCTACGAATGTGCCATCGGACCGGCGCAAGATCAACGAGTCCGGGTCCCTTTCGACGTAGTAGCCGAAAGGCAGTTGCAGGCCGTCTTTCTGGTCGGACGCTCCCGGGAGCGCCGGCTTCTGAGGGTCGAGGACTATCTTCTGCCTGCCTTCTCGAGCTGGTAAAACCAGAACAACTCCAGCCGCCCGTCTTCGAGCTGCACGTCCAGCGCCGGGTATTCCGGGTCCCCGAAGCGTCCCTTGACCGTGCCTAACATACCCTCGAGTCCAGGTCGTCGCGTGTCTTCGACCACCCGCACCCGCGTGCCGGGACGGGCTTCCCGGGCCACCAACGACTTGCGCAATTCCATGAGGTCCCCTCAAATCCTCTATCGTCGGGTCCAAACGAAGGGCCCGACCCCAACTTTTCCCTTTCCCATGGCCCCGAAAGCGTAGGGTCCACATCTCCCTGGACACTTACACTACATCTTTATGTGTAGTGCGTGAACCCCGAACTGTAACATTTGTGTTAAGAATTCTTTGAGTAGTATCTACAGATACGTCGCTTTCGCAAGATACGTCCCGGTCGGGATATTAACGTTACCGGCGTTCGGCCCTCGGGCGGGATCTGCCGGGGTCTCGAGCTTATCTGTGGCGGCGGGTCAGGACCCTCACGTCGCCGGTACGGCTGGTGACGCCAGCGACGTCCGAGTACTCGAGCCAGGCCTGGGCAAACTTGCGGCTGGTGCCGAGGCTATCGCGGAGGCCGGACAGGGAGATCTCACCCTCCTCCCTGCAGGTGGCTTTGATGCGCTCGAGCACGGACTGCGCGGCCTCCTTCGCGGCGAAGAGCGAGCCGCCTAGCGCGACCACGTCACCCCGATTTGCGAGCAGCCGCAACGCCGGCGTGGGCTCGACCGTCGGCGGTTCGGTGCCAGCGGCCCCAAGTTTCTCGAGTAGCGCTTGAGCCTCGCGCTCCAGCTCCGGGGGAACTTCCCCTCGCGGGAGGCCGACGCCGCTCTCGGTCACCACAATAGTTTCCGTCTCCATGTCCTCGAGCAGGGCGTCGGCGAAGCGGGGCGAGAGGCCGGTGGCGGTGCGGGCTTCGGCGACGCTGAGCGCTGGGCTCTCGGGGTGATCGGCGGCGTGGCCCTCGAGTGCTTCGAGGAGCCTGTCTCGCGCCGCCCCGACCTCTTCGGCCGGGGCGTGGATCTCTCCTACCGTTTGCAGGCCGGTGTCGGCCTCCACGGCGCGAGACACCTCGCCGTTGGGGAGCCCGAGGATGAGCGAGAGCTCGCCGGTGGTCATGCCTTCGCGCGGTTTCCGGGCCAGGGCGAACGGGACGGCTTTCCTGGCATCGCCGCTTTCGAGGGCTTCGAGCCACGATGGGTCGGGGCGGCGGCCTGTCGGGTAGGGATCGAGGACGGTTCCGCCACCAACCGTGGTTCCATCCATGGAGCGGAGCACGAAGCGGTCGCCCCTCAGGGTGACGAACGGCTCGTCGAGCCGCAGGCGGGCGAGGGCGGTGGTGCCTGGTGGGATCTCCTCCCCCTCGGCCAGCCTGAGGCGGGAGTTCGTGGAGCGGGTCCCGTGGTGCATCCGGGCGAGGGTTCCGTGCGCGATGGGTTTCGCGGTCTTCAGGAGCCGGACGCGGGCGTCGAGGTCGCGGCTCGGCGGTACGGGATGGGAGAGCAGGACCTCGCCGGCTTCGATCTCCGAGATCTCGATGCCCGTGAGGTCGAGGGCCGTGCGGGCGCCGGGGCGGGCCACCTCGGCGGGGTGCCCGTGGTTCTGCACGCCGCGCACCCTCGGGCGAAGGCCGGACGTGGTGTGCAGGGTGTCGCCTGGTCTGATCTCGCCGCTCCACAACGTCCCCGTTACCACGACCCCGATGCCCCTGAGTACGAAGGCACGGTCCACGGGCAGCCGGGCCAGATCCCCACGCCTCCAATCCTCCGTGTGGGCGACCAACGTGTCGAGCGCCAGCAAAAGGTCCTCCACGCCCTCGCCGGTCGCGCCGCTTACGTGGATCACCGGAACGTCCAGGCCCCTCGACTCCAGCAGTTCATCGACCTCCAGCGTGGCCAGCTCCATGGTCTCTTCGTCAACCGCGTCGGTCTTCGAGAGCGCGACTACCCCCTGTTCGACGCCGAGTAGCCACAGTATGTCCAGGTGTTCGCGGGTCTGGGGCATGACGCCGTCGTCGGCGGCGACGACGAGCAAGAAGGCATCAACGCCCGTGGATCCCGAGACCATGTTCTTGACGAAGCGCTCGTGGCCTGGCACGTCGACCAGGCTCGCCCGCCTGCCACCCGGAAGGTCCAGCTCCGCGTAGCCTGGCACGATGGAGATGCCCCTGCGGTGTTCCTCCTCCAGGCGATCGGTATCCGTGCCGGTCATGTACCGGACCAGCGTGGTCTTGCCGTGGTCCACGTGCCCCGCCGTCCCGATGGTGAGGGCTATCCCGTGCTCTTCCATCTCAGGCAACGGCGCTTCTCACAGCCCCGATCACGGCCTCCTCCTCACCGGGCAGGAGCGTCCGCACATCCATCCACAACCTTCCCTCGCGCACGCGACCGACCACGGGCGGATCACCGGAGCGCAGCGCCTCGGCCAACGCTTCCGCCTCCGTCCCTCCGAGCCTCACGGCGAACGATGGGATCTCGTACGTCGGCAACGTCCCCCCACCACTGCGGGCCACGGAAGGCACCACGTCTATCTCCAGATCCGGGATTTCGTTCTTCAGTGCTTCTGCAAGTTGGCGGGCCCTCTGTTCTATCTCGGAGATATGAGCCCGTACCATTCGAAGTGCTGGGAGATCCTCTTCGGCGGTGCCTTCGAGGTAGGAGTTTAGCGTCGCTTCGAGGGCGGCGAGGCAGAGCTTGTCGGCGCGGAGGGCGCGTGCTAAGGGATGGCGGCGCATCGCGGAGACCCAACGCTTCCCGCCCACCGCTATCCCCGCTTGCGGTCCCCCGAGGAGCTTGTCCCCGGAGAAGATGGTGAGGTCGGCCCCCTCCCGCACGGCATCCTGGACCCGGGGTTCCGGGCCCACGGATACCAGCGCCCCGCTGCCGACGTCGGCCACGACCGGTAGCCCGAGGCTCACGAGGTCCGCTACTCCTACCGACTCGGTAAAGCCTACCGTCTCGAAGTTGCTCGGGTGGACCCAGAGGACCGCGCGCGTGTTCTCGTTTACCGCGTTCTCGTAGTCGGGGAGTCTCGTGCGGTTGGTCGTGCCGACCTCCCTGAGGCGGGCGCCTGAGAGCTCCAGAACTTCCGGGATGCGGAAACCGCCGCCGATCTCGATCAGCTGGCCGCGAGAGACGATGACCTCCGGCGCCTCGGAGGCTCCCGACGCGACGACCGCCGAAAGCGCGAGGAGCGTGGCCCCGGCACAGTTATTGACGACCAACGCGTCCTCGGCGCCGGTCAACTCCTTGAGCAGGGGCACGGCGTGGTCGTAGCGCGAGCCCCTGGCGCCGGAACGCAGGTCGTACTCCAGGTTGGAGTAGCTTGTAGCCGCCTCGTGTGAAGCGAGGGCTGCCCGCTTCGAGAGGACCGAGCGTCCCAGGTTGGTGTGCAGAATCACCCCGGTGGCGTTGACGACCCGAACGAGACCTCTGACGGCGAGAAGATGGGAGGCCGCCTCGGCAACGGCGAACTCCGAAGCGTCCGGGCTTTCGCCGGCGGAGATACGGTGCCGCAGGTCGTCGAGCGACCGGCGTACGGCTGCCGTCGCCCTCGCCCGGCCGTGGAGGCGAGCCAGCGCCAGCCCGGACGGATCGCGCATCACGGCATCCACGGCGGGCAGGCTGCGGAGCCTCTCCCTTTTCCCCGTTTCCACCATACACGGCCCAGTATAACCCGCCTCATCCGGGCGAACCTTGGAGCACGAGCGCTGTGCTAAACTGGCGCCGTCGAAGCCCGAAAGAGCCGGGAGGACGCCCATTTTGGGTGAAGGAACCACCAAATTCGTGCTTGGGGCGACCGTAGGGGCGGTGGGCGGCTTCGCCGTCGGGGCCTTCGCCACGACCCCCACCGCGCGTTCGGCCCGCGAATCGGCCTACGGCGGCCTCGACCTCTCCGCCCGCTTCATGGGCAGAACCGTCGTCAAGGCCGTAGACGGCCTAGGCTCCGTCGTGGAATCCGGCTACACCCGCATCCGCGGAAGAGAAAAGTACCTCGAACACCAGATCGACGACCTGAGAGAGCA
>JBKPSF010000052.1:0-4721 GCA_046734875.1 Actinomycetota bacterium
CTCAAGGAAGAGATCTTCTCGGGCATAGCTGATAAGGAGGTCTCCGGATACAAGAGAATACAGCTCTTGCGCAGGCCACTCGACAACGATGAGGTGGAGTTCGTTACGATCATGTGGTTTGCCTCCTGGGATGCGGTCAAGCAGTTCGCCGGTGAGGATTATGAGCGGGCGTACGTGCCCGCGGCAGCGCGGGAGGTGCTGGCGAGGTTCGACGAGCGTTCCCAACACTATGAGATAAGGGAGAGCCTCGAATACTAGAAGCTCCGCCCAATCCGGACCATCACCCAAATCGGTTGCCCTCAAACCCCTGCAGCGAGCTTCGGAGAGTCCATCTCTTGCGCACTCGGCTGAATAGGCAGTGAAATGGAAGTTCCCTGCGGGACGATACCCTACATGACCGGCTGGCAAAAGAAGGAGACTGAGCAGTCATGGTATCTATATCTAGATGAATGCGCTTCGTAGAGGAGGGTGGCGGGATGAGCAGGCAGAATATCAGCCAAAAGAACAGCCTCTTGGGATACCCCGACGATGCCCGCTTGTTGCTGGTCAATGCCGATGATTTCGGGATGTGCCATGCCGTCAACGAAGCCATCATCCGCTCACTTACGGAGGGCATCGTCTGCTCCTGCACCGTGATGGTCCCTTGCCCTTGGGCGCTCCATGCCCTCACATGGCTGCAAGGGGCGCCCAACGTTCCCCTCGGAGTCCACTTGACTTCTGTGAGCGAACAACCCGTTTACCGGTGGGGCCCGATAACCTGTCGCACGGAGGTGCCTTCGCTGGTCGACGAAGCGGGATATTTCTACCCCGAGTCGCGCATCGAGGAGTTCTTGGAGCAGGTCGATGTGGGCGAGTTAGAGCGGGAGTATCGCGCCCCGACCCACCTCGACAGCCATTGTGGCATCCACGTCGGTCGCGAAGAGATCTTCGAGATGACGCTCGGCCTGGCGCGCGAGTACGGCTTGGCGCTTCGGGCCTCCCGCAAGCCCTACATCGACAAGATGCGACGACGGGGCTACCCGGCCAACGATAATGAACTGATGGACAGCTACGACCTCGATACGGCCGACAAAGCGGCCCGCTACGCGCGGATGTTGCGCGCGTTGCCTCTAGGCCTCAGCGAGTGGGCGGTCCATCCCGGTCTTGGGAACTCCGAACTGCGAGCCGTAGAGTCTAGTTGGCGGGTACGCCAGACCGATTTCGACTTCGTCGTGTCCCAAGAGGCGCGGGCTATTTTGCAGGCGGAAGAAGTAATCCTTGTGAACTACAGAGCGGTACAAGCGCTATGGAATGAAGAGCCTCGTGCGTAGTGAAGGTAGTTATCGCGTATGTTCTCGGCGTCGGAGGCGTAATGCCGATCCGTACGAGCCGGGCGGTCGGGCGCATATATAACTTGACGGTTTTCGGTGACATGTTACGCCTCACGGGCACCGGACTGGCCGAATGTAACCGCGTCCCCGTAGGGAAGTTGCCCTTCAGAGGTCCTCCAGATAGGGGCGTAGGTCGTTCCTGGCCAGCCCCCGCGCCTGGTGTTTGTCCCGCCACACGCCGAGGTTGTTCCAGCTCGCGATGTCCATGCGGGTCCACTCGGATTCGTAAGTGCGGCCTTCCTCCTCCTGCCGCAGCGGTTCTGTGAGGCTGAAGGTTCCGAAGTCTTCGTACGGCGAGTAGTCGATTATGGTCGCGCTCTTGCCGCTCGGGAGGGTGGGAGTGTAGCTTGCTACCGCATCCTCGACCCTAGCGTCGAGGATCGACTCGAAAACGTAGGTATCCTGCCTGCTTTCGACTGGTAGGTGTACTATGAGGACCCCGTCCCGGCAAAAGTTCGTCACCACCTCTCTGCTGCCCTTGAAGTACCGAGGTATCGAGTCGTAGAGCGCGTCGTGCCCGGCGATCTCGTTCCTGAGCGCCGAGTAATAGGCCTCGAAGTAGCTCCTTATCTCGGTGCGTAGCTCGTCTAGCATCTCGGGGGTCAGTTCCTTAGGCATTTACCGCAACTCCGTTCCGTCTGGCCTCATTGGGTTTTGCTCCCAAGATAGCTCACCCCAAAACTTTGCGCTCATTCGGCCTCGAGTTCCTCTCCGGCCGTCCCGCTTCCGTCTCGGAGACGCCTCTCGCGACGTAGCGTCTGCGACCGAGTTCGCGCTGCGTTCGGTGGCCCGCCGTTACGAGGCACTCTCCGAGGAGATCTTAGAGCTAGAGGCGCACCTCGACCGCCTGGTGGCAGAGGCCGCCCCTGAGTTGGTCGCTTTGGCGGGCATCGGCACCGACAACGCCGCGACGCTGTTGATCGTGGCCTTAAAGACGACCCCCATCGGTTGGGGAGCGAGGCGTCCTTCGCCAGTTTGTGCGGGGTCTCACCCATCGAAGCCTCCTCCGGCAAGGTGGTGAGGCACCGTCTCAAGCGCGGTGGTAAGCGGGAGGCCAACCGAGCGCTATACATGACCTGCCCGGATAGGATGCGCCGAGATCTTCGCACGCAGGAGTACGTAGCTCTAGGCGCACACAGGAGGGCAAGAGCAAGCGGGAGATCATCTGCTGCCTGAAGTGCTACGTGGCAAGGGAGGTCTCTACCGCGTGCTGCTCACTTACGGTGCCCGTTTCTCGCCGATGGGCCCATAAGAGGAGGGCACCCTCGCCGCCGGGAGCAGCGCCGCTTGACCATAAGAGCGTCGCTTGGGCGGATAGAGGTATAAGGAAGGGCTGCGGGTCGAGCGCAGAGCGAGTATGGTGACCCTTGATGACCTATCCACATTTCTCTCTGCGGTGGCTGTTAGTATTGTCCTCCGCTTCACTAAAAAAGGAGCCTGCCCGATATGTCGGTACACAAGTTCATCAGGAATCCGTTGTGGGCGACCCTGGTGGGAGCGTTAGTCGCCGCAATGGTGGCCTCCTTTGTCGTGTTTGTGCACAGCGGAGGAGCCGCACCGCAAGCAGCCGATGAGCACACTCACTACGCCTCGGTAAGCCCCCGGATAGTAGGCGGTACTGCTGTGCCCAACGGCAAGTACCCCTTCATGGCGGCACTCTTAGACAAGAGGAGAGCGGGAGACGCGTTCGATGAACTGTTTTGCGGCGGCACCTTGATAGACAAGGACAGCGTCTTGACCGCCGCCCATTGCTTGGTCAATCCGAGGCCGGATAAGTTGCAGGTGGTGGTCGGGCGGACGGCCCTAAACCAGCACCGGGGCCAGCTCCGGTCTGTTTCCCGGCGCTTCATCCATCCTCGCTACAATGGGAACGGATACGATGCTGCGGTCCTGAAGCTAGGCCGTCCGGTAAAGGGCATCAAGCCGATCAAGCTCGCAACCGCAAAACAAAACTATCTGGAGCAACCCGGACACCTCCTGACGAGCGCCGGCTGGGGGGTAGTGAATCAACGCCTCGGCCCTTTGGACATCCGCCCGTTCCGGATGCACGAAGCGTCGGTCCCTGTGGTTTCTGACTCTCGGGCCAAACGGGCCTATCGGTCTCAGGGCATAAGGTACTTGCCGAGCCTCCAGGTCGCCGCCGGCAAGGAAGGGAAAGGCGCCTGCTTCGGCGACAGTGGCGGGCCTTTGTTCGACTCCGGCAGGCGCACTCAGGTCGGAATCACGAGCCACGGTGCCGGGGGATGCGGGCAGGCACGCTACCCTGCCGTATACACGGAGGTGAACAACCCGCGAATCGGGAAATGGATCCACTCGGCTGCCAAACGCTAGAGCTGGCTGCACGCGACTCCAGAGGAGGAGAAGCGCAATGCGTTTAGAAGGCTATGCAGGATCTTGGATATAAACTTCCGAGAACGCCGTCAACGCGAAGTTCGCGTATACCTCTTTGGCACTTTCGGCTGGGGCATGCACCGTCGGACTCGCGAGTCTCCGCGGCCGTCGGTCAGGAGGGTATGCGGATCACTTGCCGGAAGGGAGCTATCCTGAGTATCACCCTCTCGCTCCGGATCTTGGTCCGGTATGGCCTGCCGTGGTACTTGCGGGAGAGTTCGTCTATGTGCTCCCTGGCCTCCGGCCCCCTCGTGATACTCACCACTTCCCCGCGCACCTCGACGAAGCGGTAGGGATCTTCCGCCTCCCAGATCGTGAGCGTAACCCTGGGGTCTCGATTCACGTTCTTGAACTTCTGGCGGTGCACCTCGGTGTTGATCAGGAGGTGCTCGCCGTCGGCATCGACCCACATCACCTGTGTCTGGGGGTGGCCACCCGGCAGTAGCGTGGTGAGCGCCGCGAAGTTCTTCCCGCGGGCCAGTTCCGCGACCTTCGGGTGCAGACCGTCGTCACCCGTGTTTTCGGCCACGCGCATGCCTCCCTTACCGGCCGCTCATAGAGACGGAGGACCCTTTTCGGCGGTCATTATTAGCAGCACGCACGACGGCCGTCTAGACCTCCGCTCTGGTCTAGCGGTGCTCCCCGAGCGGGCGCACTGGACGAGGTTCGTTTCCCTTCCGGGTCAGAGGATGCGCCAAGGTGCCGGCGGGGGCGGTTGTCGCGGTATGGTTTCGGGCATCGAAGCGGCCGTCACTAAACTAGACTTCCGGTCGTAGGCGCATGGCAGCTGATCAGGCTGGGTAATAGGAGGGGGACCGGAAGGGAGAAACAATGTCCGAGTCCACGAACGCGAAGTGCCCATCATGCGACCAGATCCTCGCAGCCGCCGACGAAAGCGGCCTCGTGAGCGTCCTACAGGAGCACCTCTACGAAGAGCACGCCCTGGAAATGCCACGCGAG
>JBKPSF010000053.1:0-12120 GCA_046734875.1 Actinomycetota bacterium
CTCCGTGCCGTCGAGCTTGGGGAGCATGATGTCGAGTACGATCAGGTGCGGTTCGTAAGCCTTGAACGCCTCCAGGGCGGCCTCCCCGTCGCCCGCGACCTGGACCTGGAAACCCTCGCGCTCCAGGGCATGCGTGAGCATTTTCTGGAGCGAAGGCTCGTCGTCGACGAGAAGGATCTTGCGCGTAACACCTTGTAGATCCTGTACCATCCCGGACTAAACCCTTTTCTTATTCACTGGAATCGACTATCCGTGCCCTTATTCTAGCATGGTGACTACTCTGTCAACTAAAGCAGACAGCTTCTCGGGACACGCTTTCGGCAACCCGATACGTTTCGTCCCGAAGGCTCAGCCCGAGCCCCAAGATGTTCCTAGCGGCGTTAACGTCCCGATCAGCCAGGTAGCCACACGAGCAGCTATGCACCCTATCCGAGAGCGTCTTTTTGGCCAACGGCATCGCGCCGCACGCCGAACAAACCTGCGTCGTGGTCCGGGGATCGACTGCGACCACCCTAGTACCAGCTTCTTCCGCTTTGTACGAGAAGATCACGTACCACTTGCCGCACGCCCTCTTGACGGAGACCGTCTTGATGGCCCCTTCGACCGGGCGATGCAGCTTGACCTTGATGTGCCCGATGTTCTGGAGGTAAAGCCTTCCGTTTTCTTTGAGTTTGCACCTGTCGCCGTGGGACGGAAACTCGACCGTCCTAAACCGATCCTCCGGCTTGAACCGGGGGTAACCCGGCGCATCGTCGGACTTCACGCGCCGGAAGAACGCCTTAAAGGCCCTATCCAGCCTGCGCAGCGTGGCCTGAGCGGAGGAAAAGTTGAGGGCCGCGAACCCCGGCAGACTTTTGCGCATCGCCTTGAACCGGCCCGATTGCTCGCCGTAGGTGACGGATCGCTTCTCGGATTCGAATACGTCCCGGCGCTCCCGGAGGGCGAGGTTGTACAGCCTGCGGTGCCGAGAGAGCATCGTATCAAGGGCGAGAGCCTGAGAGCGGTTCGGATACAGCCGATATTTGTAGGAGCGCCGCACCTACCTCACACTCTGGGATTCCTGAGCGGCGATGTAGCGGGAGATCGTCGCGTCCGAAACGTGCCCCGCCGAGCCGGCATAGTAACTGCGGCTCCACAACGTCGGCATTCGTGTCGTCGAGTGCTTGCGTCGTTGTCTGAGGATGCGGGACATGTAGCCCTCGAACTCCCGCGCCAACTTCGCGGGATAGTGGTCCGGCGGAGCTTTGACGAATAGGTAAACGTGATCGGGCCGAACGGCAAGATGCTCGACTTCGAGGCCTTCGGCTTTCTCTCGGAGCAGTCCGTCGAGGTCCTCGGCAACCTCGCCGCCCAGCACCGGAAGGTGGTCCTTCGGACGCCAAACGAGGTGAAAGTTGAGGTTGAATACGCTACCCGGTGTCGTCCGATATCCCACAGAAGAAGTATAGCGACCGTTACGCAGGGCCCAACCCATATAACCACAGAAAGCGCGGTGTACGGACATTCCCCGGCAGTTAAAGCGACCGGTCCCCTGCCCGTGATTTCGATGGGCTTTGCGGCCTCCCGCTTCCAGAGTTTCTCACGCCAGCGGGGCCGCGCCCTCCCCAGCTTCCTCTGCGACCCGTCCGGCGACCTTCAGAAGGTCTTGCGCCTCCTCTAGACGCACGGCCTCGACAACCGTCGAGCGACGCCTGAGGTAGGCGGCGACGATCCTCGCCTCGCTGGATACTTGTTTATCGGGAGGGGCACCGTTTGGCGCTGGCCTCGCCAGCGCCTCGCTGGCGAAGCGGGTGAGGCCCGCCGCGTCTGCCGGCTCGAAGCCGCGGTGGGAGATCAGGCGCCCGGATTGCAAGATAAAGACCTCGATCACACCGGGCTCCGTGGAAGGGGCGACGACGGCCTGCACGCCTTCGGCGTTTACGACGGCCCTGGAGAGCCTGACCCGCTCTATGCCGGCGATGAGGTCCCTGAGCCTGGCCGCCGCCTCGAACTCGAGACCGGCCGCCAGCCGCTGCCTCTCCTCGACGAGCGCCCTCAGGTGCTCCTCTCCCCCCTCGCCGCGAAGCAGCGCTACGACCTCGTCCACCACCTCGCGGCGGTACTCCTCCTCGCCCATGCCCATGCAGGGCGCGCAACGTCCCATCTGGCCGTAGAAGCACGCCTCCCCCCCACCCGAGCACCTCTTTAGCGGGAAGATCCTGCCCAGGGCCTCGATACACGTGTCGAGAACCCCCGCGCTCCTGAAAGGCCCGAGGTGGATGAGCCCGTCACTAGAGGTGTTTTCGGAGACCCGCTCCGGCACGGGATAGGGCTCGTTTGTGTCCAGCCTTATAAACCAGCTCGCCCTGTCGCCCCTTCCCGCTGAGTTGAAGCGCGGGAGCAGGCGCCTGATCTCCCTGGCCTCGAGGATGAGGGCGTGGAGCTCGCTCTCCGTCTCCCTGATACGCACCTCGGCGACCTCCTCGACGAGGCGCCCCACCTTGCGGCGTCCGTCCCCGCCGTTGAAGTAGGTCCTGACGCGGGCCTTCAGGTCTTTGGCCTTCCCGACGTAGAGCGTGGTGCCGTGCTTGTCCACGAAGTAGTAGACGCCTGGCGTGTTCGGTAGCCCGCTCGCCAGGTGCTGCTTCTGGGGCTTGATGCGGCCCCTACCGCCGCGGAGGGCGGCCGCCTCCCCAACGCTCGTCATGCCCGCGGAGCGGAGAAGCTTCAGTAGCTTCTTGAAAACCTCCGTCGTCGCCGCTGCGTCGGCGAGCGCCCTGTGGTTCGGCGCCTGGTGCACGCCGAAGTGGGAGACGAGCGTGCCGAGGCGGTACCGCTTGAGACCGGGCACCAGGCATCGGGCGAGCCTCAGGGTGTCGAGCACCTCGTTCGGGAGCTTGACCCCACCCCTCGCGGCCGTGACGAAGGAGCAGTCGAAGTGGACGTTGTGCCCGACCAGGACGCATCCCTCGACAAAGTCCTCGAAGCGCGGCATCACCTCGGAGATGGGCGGGGCATCGGCGACCATGCGGTCCGTTATGCCGGTCAGGCGCACGACGAAGGGGTCTATCGGCCTTCCCGGGTTGACGAGCGTCGAGAACCGGTCCACGACCTCCCCGCGCACGAGCTTCATGGCCCCGAACTCGGTTATAGCGCCGCCCTTCCCGGCCGCGGAACCTGTCGTTTCCACGTCGAAGACAACGTAGGGGGCCTCGTCTAGTGGCAGCGAGCCTGCATGAGCCGTCCTCAAATCCTCGCCCTCCCACAAGAACCGACAGTCCCCTTCGACCAACCTCTCGACGATGCCGCGGGCGTCGCCGTTGGCCAGAGACAGAAAATCTGTGGAGATATCCTCCGGGCTCACCGGCTCGTTCTCTTTGACGAAGCCGTAGAGACTAGGAGACACGGACCTCCGTCCGCGTCCCGAGCGAAGCCGGGGCGGTCCTCCTTCTCGCGGCGTCAGCGATGGTCCTGGCCTGCGTCTGGGTGATGCCTGGGATGGCGGCGAGGCTCTCGTAGGTGTACTCGTCGTCGAGCAAACCGCTCGCGAGCACCCTCGCCCGCGTCTTCATCCCGACCCCGGCCATCTTGGTAGTGTGGAAAAGCTTGCCGCGCTGGATGCGCAAAGCGCCGACGCCTGCGAGCCTCTCCCCGTCAACGACCCGCTTCAAGGTATCCGCAAAAAGCTCGATCTGCTCCGGGTAGTAGACGCCTCGGCCCATGAGCGAGGGCGTCATCGGGAGCGGGTGCATGAGGTTAGCGTTGCGGACGGTCGTGTGTCCGGGCGGCTCCTCCGGGCTTAAAGGGTCAGGGTCGCCGAGCCGCCGCGCCTTTACCGCGTGATCCCACACCTGCTCCTCCAGGTCGCCCCCGAGGTCGAGCTCCGTGATCACCGGATTGCCCCTGAACCGGTCGTTGCGGTTGGCGGCGTACAGGAAGCGTCTCTCGCTCCGCTCGTTCTCGTAAAACGCGACGACGGCCCGCGCACGCTTCTCGCCCATGCCTGGCAAACGTGCCAGCGTCCTGAAGTCCCCTCGCAGAAGAATATCCTGCAGCTCCTCGTGGTCCAGCACCTCGGCCGTCTTGGCCGCGGCCCGCTTGTCCACGCCGCGGACCCGCTCCAGGACACCCTGCACGCTGTCGGGGCAGACGCTGCGCCTGAGGTGGTCGATCTTGCGCACGGCCGTGAACGCGTTGAAGTCCTCCCAGTGCCACACGAACTCCCTGACCCTCTCGACCGCCGCTGCATCCTCGGGAACGAACTCGATGGTGACCGCGTCCCCGATGTAGCGGCCGTTGGCCCCAGGCAGATTCTCCGCGGGGAACATCACCTGAACCTTGACCGATGGCGAATAGAACGAGAAATGCACCGGTATCCCCGGCGCAACCTCCTTCATCAACCGCCTGCGGAAGACGTTGTCTTCCAAATCTGTCTCGAACATCGGAAGGTAAGTTTAGCACCTCAGCACTTCAGCCGGTCAGCATTTCAGGAAGTGAATGAGACGAGCCCCACATCCGTTCGTCATCCCTTCGCGTCTGCGGATTCGGTACCATACTCCGACGAAAACGCTGCAAATAACAGAAAACTGACAAGCTGAAGTGCTGAAATGCTGACTAGCTGAAATGCTGACTAGCCGATTAGCTTCTCTTGCCGCAGCACGATGGCCTCGATTGGCTTTCCGGGAGGGATGCCGTCTGAGGAGGGTCCGATCAGGGCGAGGGCGTCGGCCCTTGTCAGGGAGCTGACGAGGCCGGATCCTTGAGCCCCGACGGATTCGGCAAGCCAGCCATTCTCCGTCTGTTTCAGGCTCACCCTCATGGCGTGTAGCCTGCCGAACTTGTTGCTTATCTCTCGCTCGAAGTAGACGGTGATGCGCGGTCTGTCCTTGTCTTTTCGGCCCGTCATGCGCATGAGCGCGGGGCGGACGAAGAGGTCGAAGCAGACCATCGCGGAGACGGGGTTGCCGGGGAGGCCGAAGAGGCGGGTCTCGCCGCGCGTGCCGTAGAATAGGGGCTTGCCAGGCTTGAACTTGACGCCCCAGAAGACCTGTCGAACGTCCAGGTCCAGCATCGTGCTCTTCACGAGGTCCTTCTCCCCAACAGAGACCCCGCCGCTCGTCACTACCACGTCGGCGGTCTCTAGCGCCTCCTGGATCGCCCCACGCAAAGTATCTGCATCGTCGGAGGCGGCGTAGAGGCGTCGAGCCTCGGCCCCCGCCTCGCGGGCCGCCGCGACGATGGCGTAGGAGTTGGAGTCGAATATCTCGCCGGGAGCGAGGTCGCGCGTCCCCGGCTCGACGAGCTCGGTGCCCGTGGAGAGGACTACCACCTTCGGCCTGCGGTAGACGGGGAGCGCGCCGTAGCCCTGCGTCGCGGCGAGGGCTATCTCTGGCGACCCGACCTCGGTGCCGGCGGACAGTATGACGTCACCTTCGCGCGTGTCCTCGCCGGCGGCACGGATGTTGATGCCGGAAGCCGGCACCTTCTTCAGCTCGAACTCCTCGCCCCAGCCCGAGGTGTTCTCGACCATCACGACGGCGTCGGCGCCGTCCGGGATCACCCCGCCGGTGAAGATCTTGATCGCCTCGCCCTCCCTGACACTTTTCTGTGCCGGCCGCCCCGCCGGCGCCTCGTCCACCACACGGAAGACGCGCCCGACCTCGCCGTCCCGGCTCTGGACCGCATACCCATCAACGGCCGAGTTATCGAAGGGCGGCGAGTCGGTCGTTGCCGTGAGATCCCGCGCAAGCGCCAGCCCCAGCGCCCCATCAAGCGACGTCTCAACCACCGGCAACAAGGGCGTGCTCTCCAGCACCAGCCTCTCGGCCTCGGGGTATTCGATCAGCTTCTCGAAAAGTTGCACCTTCGCACCTCGATCTAGGTATCTAGCCTCCTCCGACACGCTACCATACGAGAGGACGACCGTGCGGTCCCGTTGATGCGTTCAATCCTCCTGTAGCAGCGCCATCGCCCGGCCAGGTCCGCCGGAAGAGTTGGCGATCTTGAGCGGCATGAAGATGAAGTACGCCCCACGCACCGGTAGCCCGCCGAGGTTGGTCAGGATCTCCACGTAGCGCATCCCGCGGCTCAGTCCCTCCTGATGGACGGGCACGCCGTCGTGGGCGCTGCCGATGCTCGGGGCGTCGATGCCGATGGTCTTAACGCCCCGCTCGTGCAAGTAGATCGCGGTCTCGGGGTCGGGAGCGGGCCAGCCGGGATGCTCGCCGGTGACGAGCGAGCCGCGCATGTACTTCTCGCCCTCATCGCCCTCGACGAAGTAGCGGTCCCACCCCGTCCTGAAGAGCACTACCTCACCTTCGCGCAGCGACCCGTGCTCCTCCTCGAACTCGCGAACGTGGTCGGCGGTTATGAAGGGGCTCACGCCGGGCTCACCCGTGTCGGCGAGAAACCGCACGTCCACCACAACCGCCGGGCCCATCAAATCTTCTAAAGGCACCCTGTCGCCCGTCTGATCCCCCAACGGTCCGGCGAGGTCGAGACCGGAATCCGGCGGCGGGACGAAGTGGGTAGGGGCATCGAAGTGGGTGCCGCAGTGCTCGTCGATGACTACGCAGTTGGTCTGGTAGGGGGCCACGCTCCTCGTCCTGCCCATCGGGCCCTCGACCTCGGCGAACCAGTTCCAGTTGTGGTGGGCGTAGGTCATGTGCCCCGGCCAGGTACAGGGCAGCCGCTCCGACACGGTCAGCGAGAGATCCACGACCCTCGCCCCCGAAAGAGACGCAAAATCCAAAGCTCCTCCTTTTGTTCGCGAACCGCCCCTGATCGGGGTTGACTCCGTCAAAAACCTTCGAAATATCCTTCCGCGTCGAAACGCAAAGGCTCCGGGTCGCCTACCACCTCGGTTTCGGCGTTCGAGAGGGCTTCGTCGACCATGTTCTCCGAGACGTAGAGGTACTCGAGGTGCAGCGTGTTCGGGATGCGGACGAAGCGTGTTTCCTCGGGCGAGACGCCCCAGTTGCAGCGGATGGCCGTGCGGAGGGCTTCCTCGTCGCTGGCCAGGACCATCGGCACCTTGGCCCGCTCCACGAACGTGCTCGTGATCACGTTGGCGTTCATGGCCTTGCGTTCGACCCGGTCCGCAAGGCGCCTGGTCGTCAGGTCGGCGAGTCCCACCCCGAGGGTGTTGCCGTGCGACTCCTCGCTGACGTCGCCGACGACAATGTACTTGATGGCGGGCGATTCTGGCTCCTCGACACCGAGAATGCGGAATCGCCCTATGACGTTGGTGTCCATCCCCGTCCCCGAATAGTTCTTGCCCAGCGCGTCGACGTGGAGTACGTCTATTTCCGAGACGGGGAGGGCCGGCATCATGTCCATGTACTCGGCCAGGAGCTCCGCCTCGCGCTCATGGATGTTCTTCGCGGGTATCGCCTCGACGATGGCCGGCTCGTCGTAGGCGTTCTCCACGGTCGCGACGCCGAATAGGATATGTCCAGACCCGATCACCTCGTCCGCGACCTCGACCATGAAGTCGCGGATGCCTTCGACGCCGTAGCCGTGCAGCGCCAGCGCCTGCTCGTGCTTACCAAGGCCGATGGAGGCCATCTTCATCAGGCCGCTCTCAATGCTGGAGCGGAAGTCCGTGTGGGCTTTGATCCTGTTGACGAGCACCACGCCGTCGGCCTCCGAGGCGATCCTGTCCATGTAGACGGGCACCCCGCGCTCCGTCTCCCCGATCTCGACGATCTCCATGGAGGAACGTATCGGGGCACCGCAAAATTCTTCCGTAACGCCCAAAGAGTCCAGGATCTCGACCTGCCCCTCGGCCGTGGCCCCGCCATGACTGCCCATCGCCGGCACTATGAAGGGATCCGCCTCCATTCCCTTCAAGATCTCGACGAGGGAGCGTAGTATCTCCGCTATCTCTGCGATGCCGCGGCTGCCCGCGGTGAGCGCCACGCTCATGCCCGGTTTGATGGTGGATGAGATCTCCTCGCGCCCCAACTGCTCACGCAGCGCCACCTCGACGTTCTCGACGCGCGGCCTGGGGAACTTCTGCCTGATCTTGACCACCTTGGGGAACTCCATCCCTAACTCCTCTCCTCGTCCCTGGCCAGCACCCTGGCCAGGTCGATAGCGGCGCGCAGGCTCGACGGGTCGGCCTCCCCCGTACCGGCGATGTCGAAGGCTGTGCCGTGATCGACGCTGGTGCGGAAGAAGGGCAAACCCACCGTGACGTTGACGCCGGTGTCGAAGCCCATCAGCTTTATCGGTATGTGCCCCTGGTCGTGGTACTGCACGACCACGATGTCGAACGCGCCCGTCCTGGCTCGCATCATCACGGTGTCTGGCGGGTGCGGCCCCGTCGCGTCGATGCCTTCCTCCACGGCGGCGGCCACGGCCGGAGCTATCCGCTCCGCATCTTCCGTGCCGAAGAGCCCGTTCTCCCCGGCGTGCGGGTTCAGGCCGGCGACGGCGACCTTCGGTTTCTCGACGCCGAGCTTTCTCAGCGACTCGTAGGCGAGGCGGATAACCGCCAGCTCGCGCTCCGGTTCGACGCGCTCTATGGCTTCGCGCAAGGCGACGTGGGTAGAGATGTGGATCACCTTCAGCTCGTCGGTGACGAGCATCATCGCGTAGTCCCTGGTATCCGTGAGGTCGGCCAGGATCTCGGTGTGCCCTGGATACTCGTGGTCGGCGAGGTGCATGGCTTCCTTGTTCAGCGGCGCGGTCACGACCGCCGCTACGCGCCCTTCTGCCGCCAGCTGCGTCGCCCGCTCGACGTAGCGGAAGGCCGCGTCCCCGGCCCGCGCGTCCAGCTCGCCGAAAGGCAGATCCTCAGGCAGCTCGGTCTCGGAGATCACATCTATGGTACCTGGCTCGAACCCCGCGTCTTCGGGCACATCGATAACGTTCATGCGCAACGGCAGGTCAAGCAGCCGAACGACGCGCTCTAGCATCTTCGCATCCCCGACGACAACCGCTTGATTATCTTCCCGAAAGTCCTTCTCGGCGAAGGTTTTGGCCAGTATCTCCGGTCCGATCCCCGCCGGGTCCCCCATCGTCACAGCTATGAGGGGTGGCGTCATGGGTTCACCTCCCCGCCCTGCGCGAGCGCCTGCACTGCCCCTACTAGTGTATCCGGTTTGCCGAAGCCACCGGCTTTCGTGACGACAGGATAGGGCGTAGGGCCGATCAAGGCTCCCAAGGGCACCCCCTCTTCCATCTCTCCTTGCAGCTCGATCCCGGTCGCCCCGAGCCGCCGCGCCACACCGACGGCCGTCGCCCCGCCGGTCATGATGAGTCCTCCGAAGAGCCGTTCTTCCGAGAGACGCTCGACCACCCTGGCCAGCGTCCCGACGACCGCTTCGCCGGAAGCATTCTGCTCCTCGGGAGAGCGTACGACGGCGCAGGTCCCCCCGGAAAGAACCTCCCTCGCCGCCGCGACAGCGTCTTCCCCTCCCGCCTCGACGGAAACGTCCCCGTACTCCTCGACCAGCCGCCGCACCTGCTCTCTGGCGACGCCGCTGAGGCTACCGACCACGACGAGGACGGGACGGGACGGTGCTCTCCGTTCGCCCGCATCTCCTGCGCGGGGCCCCGGGTAGACTTTCCCGATCGCGAGCGCGAGCCCCGCCGAGCCGGCCCAGAGCACGCGAGCGGGGTCGGGCACCGCCCGTACTAGCGCCTCGAGGTGCGCATCACGCTGCGCGTCGGCAACCACGCATTCGTTCTCCTCCAGGACCAGGCGTACCCGTTCGGGGTCAGCCACGTCCTCGACGCCCAGGGTACCGACGGACGAGAAAGCATCAGCGAGAAGCGTGGAAACGTGGGCCTCCCGAACGGGGGTCTGCGGATCGTCCCGTATCTCCGTCTCATCGACGGGAACGCCATTCACGAGCTGGACCCCACTAACGGTGGTGCGTCCGGCGGCCGGAAAGGCTGGTGCTACGATGGCGACGTTTCGCCCCACCGCTCCCGACGCGGCCGCAAGTTCGGCGGACACGTTGCCGCGGAGGGTGGAATCCAGTTTCTTGTACACGATGCGCGCATCACGGACCTTTCTCGCTACCCCTACTACACGCTTCGCGGCGAAGCCCGCTGGCATGTTACGCGAATCGGTATCGAAAGAAACGGCGTCTACGTCGGCGGTCGGCGCCTCCTCGCCGTGAAACACCACGGCGGTCCTGTAGCCGGCACGTACCAACTGGACGCCCGTGTCCGCGGCGCCGGTCAGATCATCGGCGATCAGGGCGACCTTCACCGGAGCCTTATCGGCGGCGATTGAGCGCGTCGATCAGGACGGCCAGAAAGATCACGACGCCTTGGACGAACTGCACCCAGAAAGGCGGAACGTTCAGGAGGGTTAGGCCGTTGTTGAGGGTCCCGATCAGCAGCACCCCCACAAGCGTGCCGAACATGTTTCCCCGACCGCCGAAGAGCGAGGTGCCCCCGATCACCACGGCGGCGATAACCTGAAGTTCCAGTCCTTCCGCGGCAGAGGGGAGGGCCGAGTCCAGCCTGCTGGTAAGGACGACGGCAGAGAGCCCGGCGCAGAGCCCCGAAATCGCATAAACGAGGAACGAAACCCTCCTTACAGGGATTCCGGCCAGCCTGGCCGCCTCCCGGTTGCCGCCGATAGCGTAGACCTGGTGGCCGAAGACCGTTCTCGAGAGCACGAGATATCCGATGGCGAATACTGCCAGGGTGAGCCACACGAGAAAGCTCACGCCCAGTATATCGGCCTGCCCGACAAACGTGAAGCTTGGGGGAAAGCCGTAGACCGTCTGTCCCTTGCTCACGGCCAGCGTCAGGCCGCGGGCCATCGAGAGCACGGCGAGCGTCACGATGAACGGCGTGATCCCCAGAAACGTGGTCGAGAAGCCGTTGAAGCACCCGATAAGCAACCCGGCACCGAGGGCGACCAGGATACCAACGACGCCAGAGCCTCCGCCCTGCATGGAGATGCCGGCAAGCATCCCTGTAAGTGCAACTACCGAGCCGACCGAAAGGTCTATCCCGGCCGTTATGATGACGAAGGTCATGCCGACGGCGGCGATGCCGATGACGGCCGACTGGACCACTATCTCGGTAAAGTTATCGAACTCCAGGAAATTTGGGGCGAAAAGAGCGAGTACCACGCACAATAACAGCCAGGCGCCCAGAATCGGACCCGTGCCCGTGAGGAAGCGGGTAATTACACCCATGGCGCCCCTCTTTCCTGCACCCTGCTGCGCGTCCGGCTGTCCCGTTTGCTCCTCATCTGCGGTGCGCTTTTCGGTCACGCTTTACCCTCTCTACCCATCGGCCTCAACGTTGCCAGGCGCCTCGCCCGAGGTCGCGTACTCGAGTAACTTTTCCTGGTCCGCCTCCGAAGCGGCGATCTCTCCGACGACCCTCCCGTTACGCACGATCGCTATGCGGTCAGCCATCCCGAGTAGTTCGGGGAACTCGGAACTGACCATCACCACGGCTCCTCCTCCGGCCGCTATCTCCAGCATGTGCTCGTAGATCTCTGACTTTGCGCCCACGTCTATGCCGCGCGTCGGTTCGTCCAACAACACAACCGTCGGGTCCGTCGCCATCGCCCGCGCCAGAACGACCTTCTGCTGGTTGCCGCCGGAGAGCTCGCCGACTTCCTGCCTGACCGAGGAAGCACGTACCCCGAAACGTTCCTTCAACCGCTGGCCAAGATCGCGATACTTGCCCCCTTCCACAAAGCCAGCACGGCTGATGCGATTCAGGACGCTCAAGACCAGGTTCTCGTTGATAGTGGCCGAGTAGATAAGGCCTTCCGTTCCCCTGTCCTCGGGCACGTAGACGATGCCGGCATCATGGCCGTCCTCCACGGATCGTATCTTGCGTTCCCGCCCTTTAACCAGGATCTCGCCCCCTGCAGGCGGTGCCACGCCGGAGATGGCCTTGAGGGTTTCGGTTCTCCCGGCTCCGACGACGCCGGCGAGGCCGAGAATCTCACCCTCCTTGACGTGAAAAGATACGTCGTGCACAGAGGGTTGGAGCGTGAGGTTCCTGACCTCAAGCGCCACATCTCCGGTGCTCCGCTCGCGGCTCGGGAACAGCGTGTCGAGCCGCTTGTTCACCATCGCCTGCACAAGCGCATCCGTGGTCCACTCGCCTATCGGCTTCGATCCGACCACGGCGCCGTCGCGCATGACGGTC
>JBKPSF010000054.1:0-7485 GCA_046734875.1 Actinomycetota bacterium
TGAACCGCTACCGCGACCACCCGAACGTCTGCACGCTGGTCGTGTACCTCTCGGACGAGCACGTGCACCGGGCGCGCTTCTACATCAGGGCCCTGGGCACGGCCATGCGCCGTCCCGCCGAGGAGTACATCTCCTACTTCACGGAGATACGCCAGATCCACGACTACATACTCCAGAGCGCGGCCAGGGTCGGCGTGCAGGCGGTGGAGAACGTCTCCATCGAGAACACCTCCGATGCTGCCGTGGAGATCGTGGCCAACAGGGTCTCGGGCATAGCCGAGGAGGCCGGCCGGCGGGGCCCAGCGATGCTCCTCGACGCGGGCACGCCAAGGCAGGGCGTTCCCATCACCCGCGCGAAAAGCGGTTAGAATAACCCGAAAGGCCCACAAGGAGATCAAGGTGGTGGACAAGCAGCGACTGAGGACCTTCGTGCTCGGCGGCGCGGTGGGAGCCCTGGTGGGCATCCTTCTGGCCCCCCGCAGCGGCAGGGAGCTGCGCGGCTCGCTCGCCAACAGGGCCGGCGAGGCCCGCGAGAGGGGCCGCGAGCGGTACTTCGGCGCCCAGGAGCAGATGAGGGACCGCCTGGCCGGGGCCCGCGAGGGGTCCCGCAGACCGCGCCCCGACGTCGCCAACCTGGGCGGCCCCCCTCCACCAGAGGAAGAGTCCGAGAAGCCCAGGCCCGTTCTCAGGGACGTGTCCAAAGACGTGGTCGGAGGCGGCGAGGAGACCCCTAACGCCGAGAGGTCGGAGGAGCTCCGCAGGAAGGTCAGGGAGACCAGGGAGCGGCTAAGGGGGCACGAAGAACCGGGTCGGGAGCGATGAAGCCAACCTCCTTCGTCTCTACAGTGGGTGAGATCTCGGCCGAAGACGCGGTCGGAATCGCTGACCTCGACGCCGTGATCTCTTATTGGACCGAGGACGGCTATTCCGCCGAAGAATGGTTTAACGAGCTGAACGACCGCTGGGGCACAGCCGGTTTCGCGGTTCGGCGCGGCGGTGAGGTCCAGGGGTTCGTAGTCTACGCGCCGCCGGAGCACCTGGCGGGCGCGGCCCGTTACCGGCTCGCCGTCGACGAGGAGGCCGTGCTGCTGGCCTACGCCGGGGGAGACACACGCACGCGCCGGCGCCTCCTGGTGCGGATGCTCAGGGACCTCAGGCAGCGCGGCGTGGGGCGGGTACAGGCGATCGCCAGCGACCGCGGGCTGCCCAACCACGTACAGACCTCATTCCTGCTCGAGAGCGGCTGGCAACCCTTGCACCGCGTCCCGTACCGAAGCAGCTACTACACCCTGGCGCACATCGACCTCAAGAGCGCCGTCGAAGTGGGAGAGTTCGCTCGCTCGCTAGTCGGGCGAGTAAAGCTGCCGGGCATCCAGGCGCCCGTGCCAGGTACCCTCGCCCGCGAGTCAAGCAATTCAGCATTTCAGCAGGTCAGCACGTCAGCAAACACGAAGACCTGACTACCACGCTGGCAGCGTCACTCATGAGAGGGCCGGGCGTGCGGCCGGAGAGCGCGGTCTCACCAGACGGGCTCGGTACCGGCTGTCAGCAAAACCTGAAATGCTGACCTGCTGACAAGCTACTATGGTGGCAGGATCACTGTTTTCACCGCCGAAATGCCGTCGGGGGTGGTGGCTTTGATCTGCAGGATCTCGCGTGCCAGCTCCGAGGCTGGTCGTCCCGTTACGCGCTGCTCTGGCTCGGAGAGGTCGAACCCGAAGCGCACGTCGGCCGTCCCGCCCGCGTCCACCTTCTCGACGGTCTGCCGGTAGTAGCGATAGTCCGCGAGGGCGGTGTTCTCTGAGGAGACCATCAAGGTCACGTTCACGTCGGATAGTGGCTTGATGCCCTCGTTCTTTACCTCGAGGTCGAGGCGCTGGTCGGGCGCCGGTCTGAGCGAGGCGAGTTGCTCGGAGTCCAGCACGAGCTCTACGGCGGGTCCTCCGGCCTCGGGCTGGTCCGGTGCCAGGTTTTTCTCGAACGGGATGGTGGCGAGGTTTGCCAGGAGCAGGAATGCGCCTGCCGTGAGGAAGAAGGCCAGGGCTGCGCCGGAGAGCCAGACCGCTACGTCCCTCATCTTCCCTCCGGAACCGGTATCTCGTAGAGGTTGTAGAAGTCCCTGAGGAGCGTGCCCGCAGGTTCCTGGCGGACCTCGGGTTCTGTTGATGGGGTGCCGCGGGCGATGATGGCGACGTTCTTACCGTCGGGAGACCACGCGAGGTCGTCGGGGCCCGTCTTTATCTCCATGTCCTCGTTGGTCGTTACGGCCGTGAGCTTCTGCGCGGCGGGATCCAGCACGTACAGGTTGGGCGGCGACTTGGGGTTGAGGCGGCCGATAACCGCGAGCCGCTTGCCGTCCGGAGAGACGCGGATGCTCGAGGCCACGAAGTCCTCTCCGACGCCGGGCGCGAGCTCGGGCGCGCCGGCAGAGGACGGCACACGATAGAGCTTGTAGAGCGGTTCCGCACCATCGGCGTCCACGGACGTTGTCTGCTTGCCGGCCACGAAGTAGAGGCCTTGCTCGGTCCACTGGGGCGTGCCGAGGATCTCCTGATCCCCGCCCAGCCGCGCCACCTCGCGCCCCGTACCCTCCCCGAGGTCGAAGGTGCGCAGCCCGGACGTGTCGCGGTCGTCCGGAGGTCGGAGTGCCATGACGGCCTCATCGCCGTCGGGCGACAGGGAGAGCGCCGCGACGCGGCCTTCGATGCGACGGCCGGCGTAGAGCCCGTAGATCTCCCCGCTTCCAAGCGCCAGGGCGAGGCTGCTCTCGTGGGCCCCGCTTTTCAGGGCGAAGGTCAAACCTTTTTCGCCTGGGCTCATCGCCAGAACCCCTTTCGCGACCCTCCGTAGCTCCAGAGCGTCCCGTTCGGCGGTCGCCTTGTACAGGGAACTTTCCGCCCCTGGCTTTGGGCGGGACGCCGGGGCCGCGCCGAGGATCATCAGGGTATCGCCAGAGGTCCATTCGGCGTCCGTGGCGACGAAGTCCTTCGTGGTCCGGCGCCTCGGCTGCACCGAGGCCGTCGGCCTGTCCACCACGTAGCCGTCCACGGTGAAGGAGATTCTGCTCCCGTCCGGGTTCCAGCCCGGGGAGCCCTTGTAGCCGGGGCCCGAGCTGAGGGCCCGCGTGCCGGGACCGAGCCCTGGATCGACCCTCCCCGCCGCCGGGGCGAGGGGGGCGATCCTGACCTTTTCCTCCTCGTGCGCGCATCCAGCCAGGAGCACGGCCGCCAGGAGGGCTAGAAGGAGGACCGGTCTGGCCACCCTAAAGGGCCCGGCTGACGGAGCGGGAGAGGAACGCCTTCGGGATGTTGACCTCGAAGACGGAGCCCACACCTACCTCGCTCTTGACGGAGATGCTGCCGCCGTGAAGCTCCACGATCTGCTTGCTTATGGCGAGCCCCAGCCCGCTCCCCCCGCTCGCCCGGGAGCGGTCCTTGTTCACCCTGTAGAAACGCTCGAAGAGCTGGCCCAGGTCTTCATCCGGGATGCCAGGGCCCGTGTCCTTGATGCGCACGGTAAGGGAGGTCGCATCCTCGTCTATCTCTATGTCTACCCTGGCGCCGGGGTCCGAGTACTTGATGGCGTTGTCGAGCAGGTTGAGGAAGACCTGGTAGAGCTTCTGCACGTCGCACACGCAGCGGTGCTCACCAGCGTCGGCAAAATACACCCCGATGCCGAATCGCTCGGCCTTGGCTTCGACCGACTCTATGGCGGTCTGGACGACGGTGCTGAGGTTGGCGGGCCCCACCTCGAGCTGGTACTGCCAGGAGTCCATCTGGGCGAGGGTCAAAAGCTCCTCTACCATCCCCCTTATGCGCCCGAGCTCCTGGTCGGCGAGCTCGAGCGCCCGGTGCTCCAGCGGGTCGAGCCGGTCGCGCGCCCTCTCCAGCAAACCGACCGCGCTCTGGATGGTGGTCAGTGGGGTCCTGAGCTCGTGCGAGAAGTCCGAGACGAAGGCAGTCTTGGCCTTCTCCAGCGAACGGTGCTCGGTTATGTCCCTAACGGCGAGTATGATGCCGGCGTTCCCACCGTTTTGCGCGGCCGCCTCGCCCCCGTCCATCTGGGCGGCGTAGGCCCAGTAGGCCTTCTCTGCCAGCTCGACCTCCCTTACCGCGACCCCGTTTACGGACGCCTCGCGCACGCACGTGAGGACGCCGTCGGGGATGCCTATCTCCTCGAGAGTTCGTCCCCTGTCGGAGGCCACGATGCCCAGCATCCTGGCCGCCGCGGGGTTGACCATGGTGACGCGCTCGTCGGGGCCCGCGGCGACGACCGCTTCGGGAGAGGCCTGCAGGACAGCCTCGAGGCGGCTTTTCTGCTCCTGTATCTCCCCGACGTAGTGCTCTATCTCCTCGGCCATGTAGTTAAACGTGCGGGCCACCTCGCCAAGCTCGTCCCTGCTCTTGACCGGCACGGTGGCCGCGTAATCTCCCGAAGCCACCCTTATGGCCGCGTCGCGGGTCTCCGAAAGGGGACGCGTGACCTGCCGAGTGAGGAGCACGCTCGCCGCCCCGGCCAGAAGGATGCTCGTGAGTATGGCCCCGAGGATGCCGTAGCGCAGGTAGGCTAAAGTGTCCCCGAGCTCGTTGCGAGGAACATCGTAGATGAGGACCCCCTTCACCGTGCCGTCCGTGGCCGTGAGCGGCCATACCGCCACGTAACCGGAGTGTCCCTGGCTCCACACGAGCCTTCCCTCACCCGACCGCGAGCTGGCGGCCCGCCCGAGCTCGCCCCTGCCCAACCCCAGTCCCTCGTAGGCTTCTCTGGCACCCAGGGGGTTACCGAGGCCGTCGCGGGCGGCCAGGGGTTCGAGGTCAGGTCCGACGTAGAGCACCTCAAGGCCCGTCGGGTCTGCCACCGACTGGACGAGCTGCTCGGCAAAGGTCGGGGGCGGGGGGAGCGTCTTGTCCTCCGGGTCGCGCAGGCCTTCCAGAAAGTCCTGCGCGCCGACGTTCGCCGTCTGGGAGCGTTGCTTGAGCAGCGTGTTCTCTTCGTGGACGAGCCGGTCCTGGGCGAAGTAGTACAGGACCAGCCCGATTATCAGGCTCGTCACGGACGAGATCCCGACGAGCGCCACAAAGATCCTGGCCCTGAAGCTCAAGGCCGGCGGGATCCTCTCAGCGTCTCTTCTTCTCTCGCCCATGCTCCACTATGAAGTTCAGGCTGGCCTGGCGGCCCTGTAGCCGACGCTCGGGACGGTCTGTATGATCTCCGGCCTCGAAGGGTCGGCTTCGATCTTGGCCCTCAGCCTGCTGATGTGAACGTCTATGTAACGGCTCGCCAGATAGTGCGACCCCGTCGAAACGGCCTCGGAGATCTGGGCCCGCGTGAAAGCCTGCCCAGGACGGCGCATGAGCAGAGCGAGTATCTTGAACTCGGTCGGCGTGAGATCCAACGTCTCCCCAGAACGGCTGACCGTGTACCCGTTGGGATCGAGCTCCAGAGTACCGAGCTTTAACAGTCCCTCCCTGCCCCTGCCGTCCCTCCCGAACCGCCTGAGGATGGCTTTTATTCTGGCGAGCAGCTCCTTGGTGTCGAAGGGCTTGGTGATGTAATCATCGGCCCCGAGCTCGAGCCCTACCACCTTGTCCACGGACTGGCTCTTGGCCGTGAGCAACACTACCGGTACGTCGCTGTGCTCCCGCATCTTCTTCAAGACCTCGAACCCGCTCATCCTCGGTAACATGATGTCGAGCACCACGAGATCCAACTCCTCCCGCCCGAGAATCCTGAGCGCCTCGACCCCGTCCTCGGCCGTCAATACCCGATAACCCTCCGACGCCAAAACGATCGACGTGACCTCCAAGAGCGCCGCGTCGTCATCGACCAACAATATAGTTTCGTCCAATGCGACTCCCAAGTACCTCCCGATGAACTCCAGAGCCAAATAGCCCCAGCAATTACCGTATCATACAGCTTGTCAGCAAGTCAGCACTTCAGGTTTTCCTCGAACGGTGCCTCCCACGCTCGCCAGGCGAACATCCGCAGCGAGAGCATCGCCCGATGGACGGTAGATACTCTCCGCCTTTCCTGACTTGCTAATAGGGCACTCAGATTTTATACTTACTCTACTTTAGATAACGGTATCTCGTGGGAGGTAAGCGCGTGGCCAAGAGCATTGGCATAGATCTGGGAACGACGAACAGTTGCGTTGCGGTACTGGAGGGTGGTGACCCGACGGTCATAACCAACTCCGAGGGGGAGCGGACTACGCCTTCGGTTGTCGCCTTCGACAGGAGGAGTGGGGAGCGTCTGGTCGGGCAGCTTGCGAGGAGGCAGGCGGTTACGAACCCGGAGCGGACGGTCTATTCGATCAAGCGTTTCATGGGACGCAACTTCAACGACGTAAAGACCGAGGCCTCGCGGGTAGGTTACGAGGTCAAGTCGGGCCCTGGCGGGGACGTCAGGATCGGGGTTGACGACAAGGAGTACTCTGCGCCGGAGATTTCGGCGATGACCTTGCAGAAGTTGAAGAGGGACGCCGAGGAGTATCTGGGCGAGGAGGTCACCGAGGCCGTGATCACGGTTCCGGCGTACTTCGAGGACGCCCAGCGTCAGGCGACCAAGGACGCTGGTAGGATCGCCGGCCTCAACGTAAAGCGGATCATCAACGAGCCGACTGCCGCGTCGCTCGCCTACGGGATGGACAAGGAGGACGACCAGACCATCCTCGTCTTCGACCTCGGCGGCGGCACCTTCGACGTCTCCATCCTGGAGTTAGGCGAGGGGGTCTTCGAGGTCAAGGCCACAAGCGGCAACAACCACCTCGGCGGCGACGACTTCGACGCCAAGGTCGTCGAGTGGATGGTCTCCGAGTTCAGACGGGCCGAGGGCATCGACCTGTCGAAAGACAAGATGGCCGCCCAGCGCCTTGTGGAGGCCGCCGAGAAGGCCAAGAGGGAGCTCTCTTCGACCACGAGCACCAACATCAACCTTCCCTTCATCACCGCTGACCAGAACGGTCCGAAGCACATGGACCTGACGCTCAGCCGGGCGCAGTTCAACAATCTGACCGCGGACCTCGTCGAGGCAACTGCAGGTCCTGTCCGCCAGGCCATGGAGGACGCCGGCCTGCAGCCGGGACAGGTCGACCAGGTAATACTCGTCGGTGGCTCGACGCGTATTCCTGCGGTGCAGGAGCAGGTAAAGGAGATCACCGGCAAGGAGCCCCACAAGGGCATCAACCCTGACGAGGTCGTGGCCGTCGGCGCCGCCATCCAGGCCGGCGTGCTCGCCGGTGAGGTCAAGGACGTGCTTCTTCTCGATGTGACCCCCCTCTCTTTGGGCATCGAGACCAAGGGCGGGGTTTTCACCAAGTTGATCGAGCGGAACACCACTATTCCTACGCGCAAGAGCGAGGTGTTTACGACCGCCGACGACAACCAGGGGTCGGTGGAGATCAAGGTCTACCAGGGCGAGCGTGAGATCGCGGCCTACAACAAGATCATCGGCAACTTCCAGCTCGTTGGCATACCGCCGGCGCCC
>JBKPSF010000055.1:0-2948 GCA_046734875.1 Actinomycetota bacterium
CCACCAACGCTCGGCTGGTGCAGGAGTATGCGCGTATTTGGCAGCGCGTTCCTCTTGCCCTTTGCCCCTGCTGCTAACAGGAAGGCGCCCATCGAGGCCGCCATGCCGAGGGCTGTGGTTGAGATGTCTGGCTTCACGAACTGCATAGTGTCGTAGATCGCAAGCCCCGCCGTGACGGAACCGCCTGGGGAGTTTATGTACAGGTTGATGTCCTGCTCGGGATCTTCGCTCTCGAGATGGAGCAGCTGGGCCATGATGGCGTTCGCGACCTGGTCGTCTACCGGCGTACCGAGGAAGATGATGCGATCCTTCAGTAGCCGCGAGTAGATGTCCATGGCCCGCTCCCCGCGCGGGCTCTGCTCTATTACGTAGGGGATGACGTTGTTTATGTCGTAGCTCATTCCTGTTCCTCTCGTTCGTCGTACGTTGCGACGGCCTCTACCGGCTCTTCGCCAGGTTCTTCTTCCACGAGCTCTTCGTCTTCTTCGGTTTCCTCTTCCTCCGGCATGGGGACTGGGGTCGCGTTCTCGACCAGGAAGTCGAGGGCCTTCTGGCGGGAGATCTCCTCTTCCAGCATGGAGTAGGTCCCGTTGTTGCGCATGAGCTCGGCGATGTCCTCGGGGGTCCTCTCGGAGTCCTCGGCGAGGTGGCCTATCTCGTGCATTACCTCTTCTTCGTCAGCCACTATGCCCTCGGCCACAGCGACGGCGTCGAGCACGAGCTCCTTCTTGACGGTGTCCTCGGCGTCGGGGCTGACCCGCTCCTCGAACTCGCCGTGGTCTGTGCCGGCGAGCTCGTAGTACTGCTCGGGGTCCATGCCCTGCGCCCTGATGCTGCGCTCGAAACTGTCAACCATCTCGTGGGCCTTCTCGTGCACCATCACGTCGGGAACCTCGACCTCGGCGTTCTCCGCGACGACGTCCAGGACGCGTCCGCGGAACTCGCCTTCGGCGCGCTGCTCAGAGGCGGCCTCGAGCTCCTCCCGCACGGCCGCGCGAAGTTCGTCCAACGTCTCGAACTCGCTGGCCTCCTTGACGAACTCGTCGTCCATGGGCGGCAGGTCGCGCTCTTTGATCTCCTTGACGTGCACGTTGAAGAGCACCGACTCGCCCCTCAAGGATTCCTCGTCGTAGTCGAGCGGGAAGGTTACGCCGAACCGCTTGCGCCCGCCGGCCTCCATCCCCACGATGTTCTCCTCGAAGTCCGGCAAGAGCTCGCCGCGCCCGATCTCCAGCATGTAATCCTCGGCCTGGGCGCCCTCGATCGGGCCGCCCGTCAGCCTCTCGCCGGAGAAGTCCAGGATCACGTAGTCGTCCTCCCTGGCCGGCCTGTCCTCGACGGCAGCCAGCGTGGCGAACTGGCCACGCAGCTCCTCGAGCTGCTCCTCCACGTCCTCGCCCGAGATCTCGACCTCGCGCCTCGGAACTTCGACACCCTTGTAATCTCCCAGCGTGGCCTCCGGGCGTACCTCGACGGTCGCCGAGAACTTGAAGCCCTCCTCCTCGTCGAGCGTGTCGTCGAAGTGGATCTCCGGCTGGTCTATCGGGCGCACGTCGGTCTCCACGACGGCCTGCGAGTACCAGCCAGGGAGCTGATCCTGGAGCGCTTCCATATAGATGAAGTCACGCCCGAGCCGGTTCTCTATAACCCTCCTCGGCGCCTTTCCGGGACGGAAACCGGGGACCCGAACCTGCCGCCCGAGCTCCTTGATCTTGGCCTCAACGCCCCGCCTCACCGTCTCGGGGGTCACCTCGACGTCGAGCCTTACCTTGTTCTCCTCGAGTTTCGTTACGTTAGCCGTCATACCCTCCGAATCCTCTTTACCGGCCCGACCGGGGCGGCGATGTGCGAGAGGCGGGATTTGAACCCGCACGCCCTGAGGCACTAGATCCTAAATCTAGCGTGTCTACCATTCCACCACTCTCGCTCGCCGCAAGACCTGCGCGGATTATAGCTCGGCGTCCGGCTGAAAGCGCGTCGTTACGCTACCAGCGCATCGTTTCAGCATTTCAGCACTTCAAGCGATACGGAAGGGCGCGTAAGCGGATTTCGTGCTGTGCCGGGCAGTGTTGGCACGTCAGCAAACTTCGTTTTGCACGACCTGAAATGCTGGCCGGCTGAAATGCTCTAACGGTGGAACTTGTCTAGGATTAGGTGGTTTGTGCGGTCGTCGGGGACTAGGACTTCGGCTCCGTCGGGGAGTGTTTTGGGAGTGCCCTGGAGTTGTTCTGAGGTCATTTCGGCGTGCTTTCCGCGGCGGATGAGGACCTGGCCCAGGGCGACTGCTCCTTCGAGATCCAGGTCCGTCTGCACGTTTTCGCTCATGACCTTCATGGTCTTGGGCAATCTTTCGACTATGTTCCACTGCAGGGCCTTGCTACGGAGCGCCGCCACCAGTCGGCGCTGGCGTTCCATGCGGTCGAGGTCCCCGCCCGAGGTCCCCCTGTAGCGGGCGTAGAAGAGGGCCTTGCGCCCGCCGAGGCGCTGCACACCCTCGCCCATGTGCCACTTCTCGGGAAACACGCCTTGCCCGACGTCGACCCTGACGCCGTCCATGGTTTCTATGACCTCCCTGAAGCCCTGGAAATCCACGATGGCGTAGTGGTCTATGGGAACGCCCGTGTAGCCCTCCAGCGCGTCGACGGTCTCCTCGATACCGCCGTAGTTGTAGGCGGCGTTGATCCTGTCCTTCTTTCCCGGTTCGACCTCGACGTAGAGGTCCCGCGGGACGGAGAGCAAATTGACGTCTCCCGTCTTGGGCACTACCCGAACGAGCATGATGGTGTCCGTGCGGCTCCCCATCCCGGGGTCGTCGGGCCGCGTGTCTACGCCGAGCACGAGCACGTTCATCGGCCCTTCAGCGAGCGGTCCGCCTCCCCCGAACATCCTCTCGACCCAACTGCCCCGAGGAACCTCGCGCCCCCCGACATCCGGCCCCGACCCACGGA
>JBKPSF010000056.1:0-4475 GCA_046734875.1 Actinomycetota bacterium
GCAGCGTGAGCATCGAGCAGCGGGTGGCGGCCCCCGCCGAGAGGGTCTCCGCCTACGTCTCGGACTTCCGCAACGCCAGGGAATGGATGGTTGGCGTCGAGAGCGTCGAACACCTCGGGGAGGACGCCTACCGCCTGGCCATCGACAGCCCCATCGGCAAGATACGGCCCGAGGTGCACATCGTGGAGCAAAGCCCCCAGAGCATTAGCTGGATCTACACCTCGACCGTCGAGGGCGGGGGCCGGGTCGAGGTCTCCCCCGACGCCGATGGTGACTGCCTCGTCTCCTACACCGGCGAGTTTCACCTCAAGCGGAAGTTGTTTGACCGTGCCGCGCGCTTCGTCGGCGCCGAACGCTTCGCCCGCACCAACGGCGAGCGCTCCCTCGCGCGCCTCAAATACCTCATGGAAGCCAGGCGCTACTAATGCCCGTCGGACCCATCGAGATTCTGCTCGTGTTCATGGTATTCCTGATCCTGGGCCCCCGCCGCATCGTGAACCTCTTCCGCTCGCTCGGCACCGGCATCAACGACTTCGTCGAAACGCTAGGCCGCGACAAAGAGAAACGGGAACTCCCCGAAGAAGACGAAGAGTAAGCACGCTCCGGCTTCGCCTACGCTTGTCAGCACGCTCCCTCCGGTCGCTTGTCAGCACGTTTGGCTTCGCCTCGCTTTCAGCACGCTTGGCTTCGCCCTCGCTTTCAGGAAGTCGTCTTGGGGCGGTGCCGCGAGCGTTCAACCTGACCACCGCGGGCGGCGGTTAGTCGTGCTCGACCGGGCGGGGCCGTAGCAGTTAAAAGCTGACAAGCCTGCGAAGCAGGCGTGCTGACAAGCGACCGGAGGGAGCGTGCTGACGAGCTGGCGTAGCGCAGCGGAGCCGGCGTGCTGACAAGGCGGCGCAGCCGCCGTGCTCTACAGCCCGAGCGTCACTCTATCGCCGGGTCCGACGCGGGCGTTGGGGGGTTTGCGGTCTACGCCGGAGAGGTCTTCGCCTGCGCCTTTGAGGTAAACACGGGGCTCTTCCACGTCGGGGCCGGGGTCGGAGACGTAGGTCTGCCAGGTGACGCCCTGCCAGGTGAAGGTGAGTAGGGCCGGCGGCTCGTCGCCAGAGTCGAGTTCCACGTGGACCTCGGGCCGGCCCATCGTCTTCGAGAACGCGCTCATGGCGTCGCGCCCTTCGGACTCGTTGAAAAGGTCGATGCCGGCGCGCAGCCGGTTCGCGGGGTCGGCGAGGCGTCCGCGCAGCTCCCGCTCGGACTCAAGGTCTCCCCGCAGCGCCTCGATCGTAGCCTGGAGGTCCAGGATCTCGTGCTCTCTCTCCTCGAGGTCACCCTCCAAACCTTCGACACGCCTGAGGGCGTCCTGTAGGACCAGATCCTTGCGCGCGGCGAGCTCCTCGGCCCGCTGTCCGGCCTCCTCCAGCTGCCCGGCCCGGCGTTCCAGCAGGTAGTCGCGGTGCGCCACCTCGCCTTCCCTGCGTTCCAGCTCCCGCTCCAGGCGAGCGATCTGCCGCTCGGAGCCCTCCCTGCGGCGCCTGCGGCCACGCGTCTCCTCTTCGAGGCTCCGGATGCGCTCCTTGAGCCGCGCGACCTCGCCTTCCAGTGATTCGATGTGCCCCTCCCCCGCCTCCTGCGAGGCGCGGGCCTCGTCGGCGGCGAGGCGGAAGGCGGTGATCTCCTCGTACAGCTCCCTGATGCGGTTGTCCTTCATCCCGAGCCGGGCCCTCAACTCGCCGGGGTCCGTGATCTCCCCGCGACCGACCTCGGCGGCCTGTTCTTCCACCTCGCCCGTACGTCCGGGCTCGGGATGTTTGCCGTTGGTTTCCTCCAAAGTCGTCTACCCCTCCTCCTTCGGCTCCTCTAGCGCGCCGTCCGAGGAGGCCGGCTTCCTGGGTGACTTGCCGGCCTCCCTCGCGGCCCTGCGTTCGGCCTTGATCCTCTCCCGCTCCTCCGCGGTCATCTTTCTCGGCTTCTCTGTGCCGTCTTCCCCTTTCTCCTTCCCATCCTCCTGCGGTTCCTCGGGAGGCTTGGGGAGGCCCGTGATCTCGCTGACCTTGGCCAGTATCTCCTCCGGATCCGGCCTCTGGTCCAACCAGGCCTGGGCGACATTGCGGTCGGGCCCCACTATAAACACCGCCCGGCGGGCGAAATCGCCCTCTTTCTTGTCCCGCTCCAACAGCCCCCACTGGCGACTCGCCACCTTCGCGTAGTCGTAGAGGACGTAGGACTTCAACCCCGAGGCACGCGCAAAGTTGCGCGCCCCCGCGGGCTCGGCGACCCCGATGGCGACGACCGAGCCGGAGGCGAGGTTGATCTCCTCCTCCTTCCCGGCCAGAGCCTTGAAGTATTCGACATCCTCCTCATCCCCCGGCCTGTAAGAGGCGACCACAACGGGCCCCCTCACCGTCCTCATGCTCAACCTGAGCTGTCCCCCCTGGGCACTGGGCAAATTGAACTCCGGAGCCTCCCCCCCCACCTCCGGCACCGGCCCACTCTTCGCACGCGCAAACATCTTGTCCTCCTAGGTAGACTGCCGATGGCAGTCTACCAGCACGCTACGCCCGTCGAGCTACGCTTGTCAGCACGGCGCTTCGCGCCTCTCAGCACGCTCCGCCCTTCGGGCTCGCTCGTCAGCACGCCGTCTTCGACGGCTTGTCAGCTTTCTTGCCGTTCGGGCCTCGCCCCGCCGCGCTCGACGAACCGCTGCCCGAGGTGGTTGGGTCCGATGCTTGCCGTGTCGCCCCAAGACGACTCCCTGAAAGCGGAGCCCGAAGGGCGTAGCGTGCTGAAAGTGGAGGCCCGAAGGGCCGAAACGTGCCGACAAGCGAGGCGAAGCCGAGCGTGCTGACAAGCTGGCGTAGCGAAGCGAAGCCAGCGTGCAGAGACGCCTCTACTGAGGCGTCTCGAGGGCGTTGAGCTCTTCTCGTAGGAGTTCGGCGGCGCGTTGGCGGGCTTGTTTGTTGTTCTGTTCGGCTTCGATGGCGGCTATCAGGCGCTCGTTTTGTTGGCTCAGTCCGTTTTCGAGTTCGGGGTGTTCGGTTTTTCTGTCGACGAACTCCCTTACGCTGCGTGAGGATGGGTGCCACACTCCCAGGTCCTTGAAGTGGTTTTTGCCGTTCTTGACGATTAGTTGTTCTATGTGCTCGTTGGTCTGGTTGCGCCAGCTGATGTAGCCGCCTTCCAGGACCTGGCGTGGGTGCTCGATGGCACCGGTAAAGCTGTAGCGGACGCCGGCTACCTTTACCGGATCGTAGAACGCCGGGGTGATGAAGTCGGAGACGAGCACGTCGTTGACCGTGTAGGCGAACTCCTCGCTCTCCGGCGGGTCGCACACCTCGACGAGGTAGCTTACGCGCTCCCTTCCCTTCCTGATGGAGGGCCCCGGTATCATCCTGTCGCCGAAGGGGTCGGCGAGCATCTCCAGGCACTCGTGGCTCGCGGTCAACGACCAGCTGTCCGTGAGGGCCATCCGCGCGAACGGCTGGCCGAAGCGGTCCTTGTGGAACCCGTCGGCGCCGGGGGCTTTGATCCTGTCGCGCAGCACTATGGGCCAGTAGCCCACCGGGATGTCCTCCAGGCTGAAGACCGGGTCGACCGTGGCGAGCACACCCCACAGCGGGCCGAAATCCCTCGTTACCTGCTTGTCCAGGGCGGCGGCGACGCGCGTGATCTCCTGCGCTGAGACGGCGTCGGTGTCACGGACGAGCGCGACATGAACGGTGAGCATTACTACCTCCTGGGTCGGGGCACCATGAAGCCACAGGTAACAGACCTCGATGAATTATCGATGAATCCGGCGCCGCACGCCTTGGCGGGTACGAGATCCGAACCTGTGATACCTTCCGCTGTGCGGGCGCGGAGACACGACAGGGGCGGGAGGGAAGGCCATGAGGCTTATAATGACGCACGGGTACATGCTATCGGGCACAGGTAGTAACGTCTACGTCCAGAGCCTGTGCAGGGCGCTTGTCGGCGAGGGCCACGACGTGCACCTGATCTGCCAGGAGCCGGACCCACTTTCCTTCGATTTCGTGAACGGGCACGCAACGGTAGACGCGCAAGGAATCCACAACCAGGGCGAACAGGAGACCCCCTTCCCTGGCCGCTGCGTGGTCTACGTCCCCGACATAGGCGACCTCCTCCCCGTCTACGTCTACGACGACTACCCGGGATGGCGCGTCAAGACGTTTCTGGATCTGACACCAGAAGAACTGGAGGACTACCTCGGGCGCAACGTCGAAGCCGTACAGAGCGTTCTGGAGGTATCCGAGGCCGAGGGCATAGTCACCAACCACTCCGTGCCAGGACCATTGATCGTACGCCGCGCCCTGCAGGAAAGCGACGTACGCTACGTGAGCATCGTGCACGGGAGCTGCCTGCAATACCTCTCCCGCAAGAGCGAGAAGTACATGGGCCTCACCAGAGAGGGCCTCGAGGGTGCCAGGGAGATACTGGCCCTCTCCTCGCACAGCGTCGGC
>JBKPSF010000057.1:0-3102 GCA_046734875.1 Actinomycetota bacterium
GTTCCCGGCTCGAGAAGGACCACACGCGGTAGAGAGCGGCACGGGCCTGCGCGTAGAGGCAGATGGGCCGATCTTCGATCCTGCAACCGCCACCCTTCTCGATCCGCTGGACGAGAGTTCGTTCGCTTACCTGCTGCCCCTGAGCCCCGCGGAGGCGCTGCTCGAATCCGCCTCTTTCGGTCCCGTCGGAATGGAGGAGGACCAGGTAACCCTGCTCCGGTACCTCCGGGTGCGATACCCCAAAGCCGCGTTTAGCGTCACCCACGCGGAGACCGGTTCCATCCCCCTCGGGTTCGCGCCCCCACGAACCGCGGGCCCCGGGCACATCTTGCTGGGCACGAAACGCGGTATGGTCAAGCCGAGTGCGGGCTACGGGATAGTGCGCATCGCCGAGGAGAGCAGGCGCCTCGCCATCCTGTGGCGGGAGAACCGGCCGCTGCCGCCGAGCCGGCGGAGCGCCTGGTGGTGGCGGTTTCTCGACACGGGGTTCTTGAAGCTCGCGGCGCATGATCCCCGTCTGCCGTTGGCCTTGCTGCAGCGCGTCATGGGCGCGGTTCCGCTCGTCCAATCGCTACGCTTCATCGACGAAGACCTGCCACCCCGGGAGTTGCTGCCGCTCTTCCGGTCGGCCCTACCGGTAGTGCTCGGCAAGAAGCCGTAGTCGTCGAGGGCCGTCAGCCGCTACGGCGTCCTCCGCGGAGGGTACCGAGGATGGGCGAGCCCGCGCCGAGCAAGAATCCGAAGTCGTACCAGCTTCCGCTCCTTGCCGTGTTGTAGAAGGGGAACTGTTCCCAACCGCCGAACACGTGCACAACGAGCACTACCCAGGCCGTAAGCCCGTTCCAGAACCCCCAGAGCAAATCAGCCCACCACACGATGCTCCTCCTCGCGATCGCCCACCGGAAGTCGTCCGACTACTCTTACGCCAAAGCCAACCGAAAGTCGCCCCGTTGCCGTGGCAAGGGGCCCCAAGACCTGGCGATTCTGTAGACTCGGGGTTTGACAGCAATCAGCTATTCAGCTTTCTTGATGGCTGAAATGCTGAAGTGCTACTTATTCCACCGTGACGCTTTTGGCGAGGTTGCGCGGCTTGTCTACGTCGAGGCCGCGGTCAGTGGCGACGCGGTGGGCGAGCAGTTGCAGCGGCACGCTCACCACCAGGGGAGCAACGATCTCCGGCGCTTCGGGGACAGGAAGTACCACCTTCGCCATGCGTTGCGCGTCCTTATCTCCCTGGCGGGCGATCGCGATCACGTTCGCACCCCTGGCTAAGGTTTCCTCGACGTTGGAGATGGTCTTCTCGCGCACAACGTCTTCCCCGAGTATGGCCACCACGGGACAGTACTCGTCGATGAGCGCTATGGGACCGTGCTTCATCTCCCCCGCCGGGTAACCCTCAGAGGGGAGGTAGGAGATCTCCTTTAGCTTCAAGGCTCCTTCGAGCGCCACCGGATGGGAGATGCCACGACCCAGGAACAACGAGCACCGCGCGTCCTCGAACAGAGAGGCGGCCTCCTCTACCAGGTCCTCTAGCCCTTCAATGGTCTCCTCGACCTTCTCCGGGGCCAGCCTGAGGCCGCGGCCGGCCTCCCGCAACTTTTCCTCCGGCACGACCTTGCGGATTTCGGCGAGCTCCAGCGCGAGCAGGTCGAGGACGGCGACCTGGGCGACGAAGGCCTTGGTGCTGGCGACGCAGATCTCCGGCCCTGCCCTGGTGAGCAGGACGGCGTCGGCCTCGCGCGTGATGAGCGAGCCCCTCGTGTTGGTAACCGCGAGCACCTTCGCCCCGAAGTCACGCGCCGTCTCTACCGCCGCCAATGTGTCCGTCGTCTCACCGCTCTGGCTTATGGCGACGACGAGGGTCCTCTCGTCCCCGATTGGATCGGCGTAACGGTACTCGCTTGCGATGGCGACCTCAACGGGAATCCTGGCGAACTTCTCTATAGCGTGCTTGCCTAGCAATCCGGCGTGGTAGGCGGTGCCACAGGCGACTACCACCACCCGATCTATCCCCGACAGGCCGAGATCCGCCTCCGATAGATCGTCTGATAGATCGACCACGCCCTCGGCGTCGATGCGCCCTAGAAGGGTCGCGCCCAGAGCGCCGGGCTGCTCGTGGATCTCCTTGAGCATAAAGTCATGGTACCCGCCGAGCTCGACGGCCTCGGCATCCCAATCGACCTGGAAGCTCCCACGCTCCACGGGGTCGCCCTCCGGTGTGAACAAAGCTACCGAAGGCTCGGTTATCTCGACGATCTCGCCGTTCTCCACTATAAGAAACTCGTGCGTCCTACCGAGCAAAGCCTGCACGGCGCTGGCGAGGAAGTTCTCCCCTTCCCCGAAGCCGACGACGAGCGGGCTCTGGTGCCTGGCCGCGACGACCTTGCCAGGCTCCTCCGCGCTGACGGCCGCGACGGCGAATGAACCTTCGAGCCGGCGGAGCACCCCCGCCAGCGCCTCCCGCAGGGTCTCCCCTGCCTCGACCCTCTCGGCGATGAGGTGAGCCATCACCTCGGTGTCCGTCTCGGAGCGGAAGACGACACTCCTCCCCACCAGTTCTTCCTTGAGCTCCGCGAAGTTCTCGATGATGCCGTTGTGCACCACGGCGACGGTCCCGTCTCCGCCGAGCTGGGGATGGGCGTTCTCCTCGGTGGGCCGCCCGTGGGTCGCCCAACGGGTGTGCCCCACCCCGGTGCTTATCGAGGAGAAATCGCCGTTGCGCTCCGCGACGGCGCGGGCGAGGTTCTCCAGTCGCCCTACCTCCCTTATCTGCTCTATGCTCCCTTCCCTCTGGAGGGCGAGGCCCGCCGAGTCGTACCCCCGGTACTCGAGGTGCCCGAGACCCTCCATGAGCACTTCCACACAACGTTCCCTACCGGCATAACCCACGATGCCGCACATGGATCTACCTCCCCGTCTATACAGGTGGGATGCGGAAGGACAGAGTGAAAAGACAGGGCGACAGAATACCCTGTCCGGGCCCGGACGGTGCTTTGTCCCCGGCGTCACCGCCGGGATTTGTCACCGCCCTGACGACCGCCCGAAGCCGAGACGCACCCGCCGAATGCTTCGATGAACGTCTTCCTCGTCGACTCTCGCTAG
>JBKPSF010000058.1:0-4347 GCA_046734875.1 Actinomycetota bacterium
CGCAGGACGAAGGCGTCTTTGGAACGCAGGCCTTCCTGCAAAGCCTTGCGCTCCTTTTTCGAAAGTGTACGGACAAAGATGGGAGGTTTCATGATCGCGACTATAACTCATAACCTGGAACCTGTTCTGAAGCTGCACTAGAGAACGCCGTCTGTGCGTAGTTCGCAGAACGTTCCTTCCCCGACGTTTATTGAAAAGGCCAAGAAGAGGAAGATACCGGGAACGAACCCGCTAGCGGAGGCGCAGTAAGCGTGGCCGAAGCTTCTAGGTCAGGACGTCACCTATAACTTCGCCGCCGGTAAGGCTCATAGCGACTCGCTTGATCGGCCTCACCCTTTAGTACCGGTCCTGCTCAAAGGGTCAGAGTCGGTAGCGAGAGGGGACGCACCCGTTCAGACAATAGAGTCAAAGAATAAAGAACCTAACTTCGATCGGTTTGTCGGCGACAATGAGATATTTGCCACACATGCACCTGCTACCCTGCACGCACATCGGACAGCATATTGCGGTCAAATTGCGGTCAAACGGGTGGTTCGGGCCGACATTCGGGCGAGATCGGAGAGGCAAAAACTCCGTATTTGCAAGGCTTCCTAGGGCGCGCTCGGCAGGACTCGAACCTGCGACCTTCTGATTCGTAGTCAGACGCTCTATCCGGCTGAGCTACGAGCGCATTGGAGAAGATATGATACCGCCGGGTGGGTGATCTCTCAAGGTAGGCGCTCCTAAGGCTCGCATTTATGGATATACTTCTCTAGTGACGTTTGGCGTTTGCGGAGCGAAGGTGGGCGTGGCGTTTTGAGCGCATCTGTACTGCTTGTTATAGGGGATGACGAGGAGAGGTTGCATCTGAGGCGGGCGCTCTCCGGGGAGGGGTGGCGTGTGATCCCCGCCGGCTCCGGCTCGCAGGCACGCCAGATGGCAGGCCGAGAAGACTTCGAGATCGCCGTCGTGGATAACAGGCTACCAGACGAGCGGGGGTTTCAGGTGATCTCCGCGGTCCAGAAACCCGGCGTCTCGACCGTCGCGCTCCTTAGGGACGAGGACACCATGGACCGTATCGTCGGGATAGAGCTCGGGGCCGACTACTACATGCGCTCGCCGGTCAACCCAAGGGAACTCGTGGCCAGGGTAAAGCAGATCTTCCGCAAGAGGGAGCGTTCGGGGGATGGGGAATCGGGCAGGATCTATGTGGGAGACCTGGAGATCGACCCCGACCAGGTGCAGGTCCTGAAGGACGGCAAAGAGATACTCCTCTCCCCCCGCGAGTTCAAGCTCCTGCATACGCTGGCCCGGAGCCCGGGAAGGGTCTTCCCCCGCACAGCCCTCCTCAGGCAGGTCTGGGGCGAAGAGGAATACATAGACGAGCGTACGGTCAACGTCTACGTCCAGCGCCTGCGCAACAAGCTCGGCGACAACCCGCACGACCCGAAGCTTATAGAGACGGTTCGCGGGTTCGGGTATCGGTTGGTGAGGCCAACAAGTTAGGCTTCAGGCCTGAAACCTATGCGCGGCGTATCAGGGCTCCGCCCCTTATGATCTCCTTGGGGCGTACGTCGTAGTGGTGGCCTACGATGCAATCTTCGAGGTACGCTCCGTCGCCGACGCTCGCGCCGGGGAGCAGGATGGAGCGTTTGATCGTGGCGTTCGGCCTGATCCAACAGTCGCTCCCGATGGTGACGTCGTCCAAAAGCTTGACGCCGCGCCCGACCACGGCGTCCCTCCCCACGAGGACGTGGCCCTCCATCTGGGCGGAGGAATGTATCTGGGCGTCCTCGCCGACCCACAGCCCCTCGCGGCGCTTTTCGCCAGGTATCGTGACGCCGACCTTGCCGGAGAGCACGTCATACTGGGCCTGCCGGTACGCCTCGAGCGTCCCTATGTCCGACCAGTAGAAGTCCTCCTGGTAGCCGACGAACTGCTCCCCGTCCTCCAGTAATTTCGGGAAGACATCCTCGGCGAAGTCGAAGAAGGTGTCTTCCGGGATGTAGTCGAGGGCGCGCGGCTCGAAGACGTAGATGCCAGTGTTGGCCAGGGTGCTTATGGCATCCTCGGGGTCCGGCTTCTCCTGGAAACCCTTTATGTTTACCCCGTCGTCCACGTCGACCACCCCGAACTCCGAGGTGTCGTAGACCCGGCGCAATGCTATGGTGGCCAGGGCGCCCCTCTTCTTGTGGTACTCCACAAGCTCCGTGATGTTCACGTCGGTGAGCGCGTCACCCGAGACGACGACGAAGGTGTCGTCGAACTTGTCTGCCAGGCGCTTGACGCCCCCGGCCGTGCCGAGCAACTCGTCTTCCCTCTCCAGGTAGACGGCCATGCCGTTTATCCTAGACTCCTTGCCGTACGCTTCGAGCAGGGCGTCCGCCAGGTAGTGGACGTTGACGCGGACCTCCTCGATACCGTGGCCGGCCAGCAGGTCGAAGATGTGTTCGATTATGGGGGTGTTCACCACGGGGGCCATGGGTTTGGGGATCTCCCCCGTGAGTGGGAAGAGCCTGGTTCCCTTGCCCGCCGCCAGCGCCATCGCTTTCATGATCTTCTCCCTCTCTGCAAAGCCCTTACCCGTACTCTATATTCCCTACCGTGCACACGAGCACTCTACACCGGCTCTTCCCCTCGGCCAAGTTCGACGAACCCCTCAAACGCTACACGGCCTGGAAGATAGGCGGCCCCGCTGACGCCCTGCTCGAGCCAAGGAGCGTGCAAGAGTTGATCGAAGCTTCGGTGAAAGCGCGCGAACACGACGTCCCGGTAACGATCCTGGGAGGCGGCACGAACGTGCTCGTCCGCGACGGCGGCATCAGGGGGCTCACGATCCGGCTGGCAAAATCTTTGACGAACGTCGAGATCGAAGGCCCAACCGTCACCGCCGATGCCGGCGTGCTCTACCCCGTGCTGGCCAACACCACCGCCGGCCGCGGCCTCTCCGGCCTTCAGTTCGCGACCGGCATCCCAGGCACCGTAGGCGGCGCCGTCTACATGAACGCCGGCGCCTACGGCTCCGAAACGAAGGAGGTTCTCGACTGGGCTGACGTGTTCGAGGATCACGAAGTCATAAGAAAGGAGAACAAAGACCTCGACCTTTCCTACCGTCACAGCGCCCTGCACGAGAACCCGCACTGGGTCGTGCTGCGCGCCGGCTACACGCTAACCCCCGGCGACCCGACAAAACTGAAAGCCCGCATAAAGGAGTACAGAACGCAGCGAATGAACGGCTCCCCGAACAGACCAAGCTGCGGCTCCACCTTCAAACGACCACCAGGAGACTTTCCTGGCCGCGTAATAGAGGAGGCCGGCCTCAAAGGCACGCGTGTCGGCAACATCGAAGTCTCGCCCGTGCACGCTAACTACCTCGTCAACCTCGGCGGTGGCACAGCAGAAGAGGCCCTAAAGCTCATCGATCTCGTCCGCCTGAAAGTTCGCGAAAAGCTAGGCGTCGAACTGGAGCCGGAGGTAAGGGTGATAGGAGAGCCGTAGCATTCAGCACGCTCCGGCTTCGCCTCCGCTTGTCAGCACGCCCGCTTCGCGGGCTTGTCAGCTTCTCAAGCTACGGTCTCGCCCGGTCGCGAACGACGAACCGCTGCCCGCGGCGGCCACATCCCACGCTCGAAGCGGCACCCCGAGACGACTTCCTGAAAGCGAGGCGAAGCGGGCGTGCTGACAAGCGAGGGCGTAAGCCCGAGCATGCTGACAAGCGGAAGCCGGAGGCTGGAGCGTGCTGACAAGCGGAGGCGTCAGCCGGAGCGTGCTGACAGGCTGATGCCTGAAGTTTTCTTGAACAGCTCGGGGATATCCCCGAGATCCGTGTGGGCGTCACAGGCATCGAGGAGGGCCTGGGAAGTGCATTGGGCCGCGCTTATGACTTCGACGCGGATACCTCGCTCGCTCTGGAGGTACTCGACGGCTTCGACGTAGTCGCCGTCGCCGGAGACGAGGACGTAGGTGTCGGCGTGGGCCGAGAGGCGCATCATGTCTACGACGACGCCTATGTCCCAGTCGCCCTTGTGCGAGACAGTCCTCTCCCCGTCGGGGCTCAGGCTCTCGTGCACCAGGAGCGGCTTGGAGCGCACCTTGTAGCCGAACTTGTTGAGGTTGTACACGAAGGAGCGCGCCGAAGGCGTACCCCGCGTCTCGTCGGTCTCCTGCTTCTCGACGATGTAGAAGGTTGCCCTCAGGAGCTTTCTCTCCCCGACGGCTGCGGAGAGGAGTATGGAATAATCGAGGACGCCCTTGTAGTAGTTCTTGATCGAGTGGTAGAGGTTGGCCCCGTCGACGAACACGGCGACCCGCTCTGTGGTTCTCCCTTCCATCACGCCCGAATATTAGCAGAAAAGGTTGTATGCCCGT
>JBKPSF010000059.1:0-5586 GCA_046734875.1 Actinomycetota bacterium
GAAGGAGTATTCTACGACGTTGGACTTCCGCCTAACGGGGTTCTCCGAAGCTCGCACACTCCCGGTTTGCTGCAAGCGATACTCCCCCGCCAAGATCGCGAGTTTCGCTCAGCGGCGCGGCACGGTGCCCCACGCGGCGAAGATGCCGATGTCGGCGACCTCACCCGAGGTCGTAGAACGGATGCATCACTGCATGCCTAAAGCCTCGTAGCCGTAGCTTTCTGATAGGCCCGCCGCGGCGAAGAAGTCCTCCACCTGCCTCCGGCCGAACCCGAGCCAGACGTCTGCGTGCTCTTCGCGCATCCACGCGTAGGGATGCTCTACCTCGTCGGTGATGACAACCCTGCCCCCGGCCCTCACGACTCGGGCCATCTCTCGGAGCATAGCGGTAGGGTGCTCGGCGTGGTGTAAGACCATGTTGGCGAACGCGGCATCCGCCGAGCCGTCCTCCAAGGGCAGCCGTTCGGCCTCGCCCACCAAAAGGTCCACGTTCGATACGCCCAAGGCAGTGAGGTTCTCTCGGGCCACAGTAAGCATCGCCGGGGCGTTGTCTACCCCTACGACCCGCTTGACCCGCGGGGCGATACCGGCGGCGACAAAGCCCGTTCCGGTGCCGACGTCTGCGACCTCCGAGTTCTCCCCTACCCCAGAGACCTCGGCCATCCTCTCGATCACGCGCTCGTCGTAGTAGGCGAGGCGCATAGTGTCCCAGTCGGTGGCCACCCGCTCAAAGAACCTCCGCACGTTCTTAGAACTCGTGTTCTTCATGCTCCAATCGTCCTTTCTCGCTTCCGACACGGCCTTCAGCTCCCTCCCGCATGTAGAGCGCAACGACCGCCCCGGAGAGGAACGTCAGTGCCCCCACAGAACCGATGGCCCACGAGAGGCCGAAGACATCGGCGACTATGCCCGCCGAAAGCGCCCCCACGGCGTAGCCGAGATCCCTCCAGAAGCGGTAGACGCTTAAGGAGCGCGCCCGCCACGAGGGGTGGGAGGCGTCCGATACCGCGGCGATCAGAGAAGGGTAGACCATCGCCGTGCCAAGCCCAAGCAGGACGCTCCCCAGCATCCACCACCCGAAGCTCCTGCCAAACACCGTGGCGAAGAGGCCCCCCGCCTGCACCCACATCCCCGCCACGATCAAGCCCTTGCGGCCCCACCGATCGCTCAAGGGACCGGTCGCAACCTGCAACGTCCCCCAGACCGCCGGGTAGATAGCCTTGAGGATGCCTATGCGGCCCACGCCGAGGCCGAACGACTGGAAGAACAGGGGGAATACCCCCCAGCTCATGCCGTCGTTGAGGTTATTGACGAGCCCCGCCTGGGAGCAGGCGAAGAGGTTGCGGTCCCTGTAGGAGGTCTTCGCGAAGACCTCCCGGAACGTCAGAGGATTCGGCTCCGGCGGGTGCTCCTCCATCTCCAGCTTCACGTGCTCGCGCGTGTCGCGCACGAGAAAGAGGGAGACCACGAGCCCTAGCAAAGCGTAGCCGGCGCCGAGATAGAAGGGCTCCGGCCTGAGTCCGTACACGGACGCAATGTAGCCGGTGGCGAGCGCGGTGAGTCCCACGGCGAGGTAGCCGGCGAACTCGTTGAGGCCGACTGCCAAGCCCCGCCCGTGCGGACCCACGAGGTCTATCTTCATGATGACGGTCATGGACCAGGCTAGACCCTGGTTCACGCCCAGCAGCACGTTGGCGGCCACTATCCACTCCCAGGAGGGGGCGTACATGAGGATGAGGGGCACCGGGACGCCCACCAGCCAGCCGGCCACCAGGACCTTCTTCCTGCCGAAGCGGTCGGCGAATCCTCCGGCGAAGAGGTTGGAGAACGCCTTGACGAGCCCGAAGGTGACGATGAAAGAGAAGATGGCCGTCCTGAGGACCAGCCCGAACTCCTGGGAGCCGATGATCGGCACCACCGTGCGCTCCAGACCCACCATGCCGCCCACGAAGGCGTTGACGAGGACCAGCAGCGAGAACTGCCCCAGGTTCTCCTTAAGCCCAAGGCGCACGCGCGATGACGGAACCCCTCGGGACACAAAGGGTCCTGCTAGCCCGCCGCGCAGCGGTTAGCGCCGGCCTCCAGCTCGGTGGGGTCGCCCTCCGGGGCTTGCCCGGCCCGGTTCAGCTCCACTATGCGCTCGAAGTTGGAAGGCGTGGGCGCCTCCCGCCCGGCGATTATCTCCACGAAGGCGTCTTCGTCCTCCCGCAGGACACGGACGCTCTTCCGCACTTCCGACAAGGGTGCGCAGATCGGCTCACCGTCGAACGCTACTGGCTCGCTCGTGTGCCCCGGCAGCACGAGCGTATCTGGACCGAGGGCGAGCAGACGCTGCAGCGACAAGTAGAGTTCACGCGCCTTCTCGCGGGAGCCCTCCAGCGTGGCATCCAGGTCCGGACGGCCGACAGCAGAAAGGAAGAGCGTGTCCCCGGTGAAGAGCGCCCGCCGATCGAGCAGGTAGCTAGTGCTCTCGGGGGTGTGCCCTGGGGTCCGAACAGCTTCCAGCGTCGCCGAGCCGATCTCGAGCACGTCCCCGTCCGCGAGAGCAGAGAACGGGTAGGATACCGGCGCGTCCACTGGCATGTACAGGGTCGCACCCACCAGCTCGGCCAGCCTACTGGAGCGGGAAAGGTGGTCGGCGTGGACGTGGGTGTCGAGCACACGGGTTATCCGCCAGCCGCGTCTATCGGCCAACCAGAGGTACACCTCAGGTTCCAGGGCGGCGTCTATGACCAAGGCCTCGTCGTCGGACCCGACGACGTAGGACAGTCACCCCTTCCCGGTGCGGCGCATCTGCACCACCTCGGCCTTCGCGCCTGGCAGGGGCACCTCGGCCGCGTTCCAGGCAAGGCTCCAGGCCCCCATCCCGCCCTCTAGGGAGAACGCCTCGTAACCTTGGCGCCGCAGCTGCTGTGCGGCTACCGTGCTTGAACGGCCGCGCCCGCAGACGGTCACCACAGGCTCACCCTCGGGTAGCTGAAGCTCCTCCATGGCCCGCTCGTCGCCCGCATTCAGGGCGTCGTAGGCGTCGAAGTGCACGCTGCCTGGTATCGACCACTCGTCATAGTCGTCCCCCTTGCGAACGTCCACCACCGTGACCCGCTCGCCGCTCTCGAGCATGTCCCTCAAAGTCATAGCCCCTATGTTGCCTTCCGTCACGTTAGACCTCCTTTCTAGCCGTCCACGGGCATCCCTGCCGCCCGCCAGTCGGGCAGCCCTTGCCGCAGCCTGCGCGCCCGGTAGCCGCGCGCCCTCAGGAACGCGACCGCCTCATCCGAGAACACGCAGTAGGGGCCCCGGCAGTAGGCGACCACCTCCCGGTCTCTAGGGAGCGTCTGCAGTGCGGCCTCAAGGGCGTCCACGGGCACAGAGAGCGCGCCGGGTATGTGACCGGCCCGATACTCCTCCTCAGGGCGGACGTCGAGGACGACCACGCTCCCGTCTCTCAGACGCTCCAACAAGTCCGAGGAGTCCACGGCCTCCAGGGCATCACGGTCTACCAGGTACGCCTCGACCACCCTGTTGACCTCGGATAGGCGCGACTCGGCGAGGGTGCGGACAGCCTGCCAAGTCCGGAACACGTCCTCGTCTGCGAGCCGGTAGTGCGCGTAGAGCCCCTCGCGTCGCGCCTCGACCATCCGAGCCGCCTTGAGAACCTGGAGGTGCTGCGAGGCGCTGGCCACGGACATCGCCGTCTCCCCGGCGATCTCCTCGACCGTGCGCTCGCCCTGGGCCAAAAGGTCCACTATTTCCAGGCGCCTGGGGCTAGAGAGGGCCTTGCCTATCCTGGCGAAATGCCCGAAGATCCGGTCCTTGAACTCCCTGTGAGTGGCAGCGTTCATCTATTCAATAAAGTAGTTGAGTAGAGTCCGGGTGTCAAGACGGGTCTATTCGTCCGAGTATGCTGAGGTAGTGTCCTGTGAGAGGCACGCCGAGAGGGTTCCAAGAGGCTGCCCGTTCGTGGGAGAATAGTCCGGTGGTGAACCGCGCCGCCTACATTGCCGTTTTTTCCAGGGCGAGCACCCGCAATTATGGGTGAGCCACAGATGTGGGGGCAGCGCGTCGAGGAGTTCGTCCTCGGTCAGATCGGTGATCCTCCCAGGCGGGTGCTGGAGGTCGGTTGTGGGGAGGGGGAGTTGGCCCTAGCGCTCGCGCGGGCCGGCCACTCGGTGACCGCGATCGACCCACGGGCGCCCGAAGGACCCATCTTCCGGCGGCGAGGATAGAGGAGTTCTCGGATCCCTCTCGGTTCGACCACGTCGTGGCGAGCCTGTCCCTGCACCACGTCGAAGACCTCAGGGTGGCCGTGGGCAACATAGCCAACTTGCTCCGCACGGGGGGAAGCCTGGTCGTGGTCGAGTTCGCATGGGACCGGATCGACGAGGCCACGGCGGAGTGGGCCCTGGAACGCCTTCAAACCGCCTCCGCCGCAAAGAAGCCTTCGTGGTTGCGGCACTGCTGCCGGAGATGGGCGTGTGGCGGCGACGGAGAGACCCACGACCACGCGGACCATGGAGACCACCACGCGGAGGCACACTTCGCCGAGTGGGCTGGCGAAAAAAGTTTGCACGACTCCCAGCAGGTGCGGGCCGAACTCGAACGCTGCTTCGTAGAACGCTACTTCGAGTGGGTGCCGTACCTCTACCCGGACCTGGATGAGGGTGTGTCGGAGGCGGACGAGAACACGGCCATAGAGTCGGGAACCATCAACGCTACCGGATTTCGCTACGTGGGCGTCGGGCGAGCGTTGATCGAACCCTAGGCAACGATCCTGGCGTGTACACCCGCGCCCTCATTCATCCGCATGGGGGAAAGGAACCTTCCGGAAGTTCGTAGAGAAATAGGCACCATGCCGAGACGCTTGGCATAATAGAATGGGCATGGCCTACTGCTGAGGAACGCGCTACCAGGGAGTTGAGTATGTCGGTGAGTCCGTCGAAAGGGACAGTCCGACCGAGCACGGCTCCGGCGGTGTCGAGGGAGCTTAGGATGCTCACCTACCTCTCCCCGGGACTGCCGCTCGCACTCTTCGACGCGGTGGCCGATCATCTGCGGCGCAGCCCGGAGCTTGGCGGTCGCAGGATCGCGCTGGCCTCTGAGGAGAGAGTCTCAGGTCCAGACCAGAGCTCGGTAGATCGCTCGGAGGATCCGTTTTCCCGCGGCGAGGCGGATGTGGGCTTTCTGTGCGCCCCGCCTTACCTCAGACTGCGAGAGCGCGAGCATCCGCCCGCGGAGCTCCTGGGCGTCGCGCCTGTGTTCGTAGACGAGAGGGCCAGCGGCAAGCCGGTCTACTTCTGCGACGTGATCGTGCACCGCAGCTCCCTCGCCCGGTCGTTTTGGGATCTGAAGGGAGGCACCTGGGCCTACAACGATCCGTGCTCCCTGAGCGGCCATGGCGGGCTCGCGGCGAGGCTGGGTTCGATGGAGGAGATCGGGACGTTCTTCGGGCGGACGATCCGGTCGGGGTCTCACCCGGCATCGGTGAGGTTCGTGGCCGATGGGAGGGCTGACGTTGCGAGCATCGACTCCAACGTCCTAAAGATCCTGTCGGAGCGCATCCCGGCCCTGCGGGCGGAGGTACGCGTC
>JBKPSF010000060.1:0-4650 GCA_046734875.1 Actinomycetota bacterium
CGGATGTGTTTCCCTCCTGGTTGAGAAACGTCGGCAAACCCCACCTCACACTAGCATTCGGCAGATCGTGGCGCAATCATCTCAGCAATAGTCTGTTGACGGATGAGCTCGGCGGCAGCGGTAGGACGTCTGCCTCTCCTCACGGGTGCCGAACCCCGAGTAGGTACAAAAGAAAAAGAGCGCCGGGGAGAACGGCCGTCCTTCTATGGAGGCGGATTGTCCCGGGGTACGTGAGGGCTCTCTCAGAAGCCAGGGAGCCCGAATAGCCGGGCGAACTAGGTGTAGGCGCGCCTCTCATCCCCCTCGGACCTGATCCCCACGTGCACCACCTCGGACACCTGTGTTGGCCGATCTACTGCGCGAGTTCGGGAGAATCTGATTTCAGCATCTCAGCACTTCAGCAGGTCAGCATTTCAGCAAGAACGTGTGGCTGACCTGCTGGAGTTCTGGCCTGACCTCAGTCCGGGTCTACCAGGCTCTGGCCGAGGTTCAGGATCGTCGGTGCCCAGAGGCCGACGAAGATGGCCGTCTCGCGCCTGCCCGAGAAGTAGAGGGCGAGCGAGAGCACTATGGAGAGCAAGGTTCCGCCCACGTAGATTCCTTTACCGCCGTTCATGGATTACCTCCTCTTTGGTTGCGTTGCTACTATACCCGCCGCCCCTTTCTATAAACTGTAAGAGAGATCATCAAGCTCTAGAGGAGGTCCCGCGCCAGTGCCGAAGAGCGAAGACACCATCGTGAGGAGGCCGGATGCGGGCGGGCGCTCGACGGTCTTCGGGACGAAGGGGGCGGTAGCCTGCGAGCACCCGAGCGCGGCCCTTACAGGCCTCCGCATCCTCGACGCCGGGGGGACGGCCGCGGACGCCTGCGTCGCCATGGCCGCCGCGATGGCCGTCCTCTCGCCGATGCAGACGGGCATGGGCGGCGACGCCTTCCTCCTCTTCTACGAGGCCGAGACGGGGCTGGTCGCCGGCATCGACGGCTCAGGAGGGGCGCCAGAGGTCGTCACCGTAGAGAAGCTCCGGAACCTGGGCCTCGGCGAGATGCCCGGACGTGGCGCCCTCACGGTCACGGTGCCCGGTGCCGTCAGGATGTGGGAGGACGCGGCGAACCGCTTCGGCAACCAGCCTCTGGCGCGGCTGCTCGAGCCCGCCTGGGAACTCGCCGAGAACGGCTTTCCCGTCGCCGAGGTAGTCGCCCGCTACTGGAAGGAACACGAGGGCGTGCTCCGCGCGAACGATGCCGCCGTGCGGGCGTTCCTGCCGGATGGCCGGCCGCCGGTCGCGGGTGAGATCTTCTCCCAGGTAGACCTCGCGGCCACGCTCTCGGCCGTCGCCGTGGGGGGAGCCGACGCCTTCTACAGGGGTGAGATCGCCGCCAGCATCGCGCGCTCCGTACAGGAGGCCGGCGGGTATCTTTCGGAGGAAGACCTCGCAGCCCACGAGTCGACCTTCGTAGAGCCAATATCTACCGAGTACAGAGGCGTGAGGATCTACGAGATCCCACCTCCGGGCCAGGGCGTGGCCGCCCTGGAGATGCTGAACATCCTGGAGGGCTTCGATCTCGCTTCTCTAGGACCCACGAGCGCGGAGCGCATCCATCTCGAGGTCGAGGCGAAGAAGCTGGCCTTCGAGGACCTGCACAACGAGGTAGGGGACCCCGAGTTCAGGCAGCACACGGAGGTACCGACGGAACGCCTGATCTCGAAGGACTACGCCGCGGGCTTACGCGAAAGCATCTCGCCGGAACGCGCCGCTGAGCGGGGTCCTGAACCGGCACTCGGCGGGGACACGACCTACCTCTGCGCCGTGGACGCCGAGGGCAACGGCTGCTCCTTCATAAACAGCCTGTACAGGGCCTTCGGCAGCGGCATCGTCGCCGAAGGCACGGGCGTATGCCTCCACAACCGCGGCAACTCTTTCCGTCTGGAGCCCGGGCATCCGAACGCCGTCGCCCCGGGCAAGCGTCCGATGCACACCATCATCCCCGGCCTCGCCACCAGCGAAGGGGCCCTCTGGGCCGTCTTCGGGGTGATGGGGGCCGCAATGCAGCCCCAGGGCCACGCGCAGTTGCTCGCAAACCTCCTCGACTACGGCATGGACCCCCAGGAGGCCGCAGACCACCCCCGCCACCGCCACGAGGACGGTGTACTCCTGATCGAAGGCCGCGTGCCGGTGGACGAGATAGAGAAGCTGCGCGCTCTGGGCCATCGGGTGCAAGTCAACGAAGACTACATGATCCCGGCCGGAGGAGCGCAGCTCGTCCGTATCCTGGAGAACGGCGTCAGGGCGTGCGGCAGCGATCCGCGCAAGGACGGCTGTGCGCTCGCGCAGTAAAGGAGGATGATGGCGACGGGACAGAGCCCCGCCCGCAGGGTAGCTATCGCGGGCGTCGTCGGGGCGCTCTACGTCGTTTTGAGCATCACGCCCTTCTCCTACGGACCCGTGCAGTTCAGGATCGGGGAGGCCCTCAAGCCGCTCGTCATCAAGTACCCTGCTGTCATCCCCGCCTTCGGGGTAGGGACCGTGATCATCAACCTCTTCAGCCCCTTCGCGGGCCCGCTCGAACTGATCTTCATGCCCCTCGTCGACGTAACGGGAGGCGTGATCTGCTTTCTCGTGGCCAGGAGGATAGGCACCACGTTCGGAACCTACCTCGCCTCCCTGATCTACGCCCTGTGGACCGCCGCCGGCGTCGGGGTGGTGCTCGCCGTCAGCGCCGGATTACCGTATCTGCCCTCCTTCGCCTCCGTGGCCGTCTCGGAAGTCATCCTGCTCCTTCTCGGCAACGCTGTGCTGGTGCGCCGGATCTAGCCACGACAGCCGCTCCAGTAGGTCAATGGACTGCGGTAATATCTGCGTCCTACGGAAGATGTTCGGGGGTTGCGATGCGAGAAGATCAAGTACTGGGCCGCGACGTGAGGGGACCTATCGGGGCCGAAGGGCTTGACGCGGTGCCGTGGAGCCACGCAGATGCCGACGCGAGCGTCGAGTTCACGACGAACGAGCTGACGGCGCTCTGCCCGATCACGGGCCAGCCCGACTTCTACGAATTGAAGCTCGACTACCGCCCGAAGGGCTCCCTGATCGAATCGAAATCCCTGAAGCTCTACCTCTGGGGCTTCCGCGACAGGGGAATCTTCGCCGAGGACCTTGCCGCCACCCTACTGAAGGACCTGGTCGCGGCGTGTGACCCCGACGAGATGACGATAGACCTGACCCAGCAGGTGCGCGGCGGGCTCCAGATCCGCACCGTCGTCCGCCACACCACTTAGGCACAACGCTACTCCCCTGCTGCCTGGCCCAACGATCCGCGTCGGTCTCCATCAGGTCCGGGCTAATTTGCCTACAAAGGCACGTTGATGTCTAATATCCGGTAAGCTCTGGCGAAGAAGGGGAGGGCCGGGATGGCGAACGTTACCGAGGGGGCAGTTGGGGAGGCTCCTTCTACCTGGAGACAGCGGCTCAGGTTGGCAGGACCAGGCATAGTCATCGCGGTGACTGGTGTGGGGGCTGGGGATATGATCTCCTCCCTCGTGGCCGGCACGAACTACGGGACGGTTCTGATCTGGGCCATCGTGGTTGGCGCGGTGTTGAAGTTCGCCCTGACCGAGGGCATCGGTCGCTGGTATATGGCCTCCGGTGAGACCATCCTGAAAGGCTGGCACATGCTCGGCCGGGCTGCGACCTGGTACTTCCTGGTCTACCTGTTCGTCGTTACCTTCGTGTTCGGAGCGGCGGTGACCTCGACGGCGGCACTGGGCGTCGACGCCATGTTCCCGAACTTGCTGCCCGTGTGGGCCTGGGCCGCGCTGCACGGCATCCTTGGTTTCGCGATCGTCGGCATAGGCCGCTACGGCCTGTTCGAGCGGATAATGAAGGGCATAGCAGCCGTGAAGTTCGGTGCGATCATACTGCTCGCTATCCTGCTGACCCCTTCCCTGACCGAACTGGCCATCGGGCTGGTCCCCAGGATACCGGAGGGAGCCCTCATCAACGCCCTGGCCATTATCGGGGGCGTAGGAGGGACCTACACGCTAGCCTCTTACACCTACTGGGTGCGCGAGCGCGGATGGCGTGAGGTCTCCTGGATCCCGACGATGCGCACCGACGCGGCCGTGGGCTACGTCCTGACAGGGGTGTTCATGGTCTCGATGCTCGTCATCGGAGCCGAGTTTCTGTTCGGTACGGGCAAGAGTATCGACAGCGAGGAAGGCCTCGTGGCGCTCGCCAACCCGATACAGGACCGCTTCGGCCTCCTCGTCCGCTGGGTCTTCCTCGTCGGCTTCTGGGCCGTCGCGACCGGGGCCATGATCGGCGCCTGGAACGGCGCCGCCTACCTGTTCGCCGACAGCGTGCGGACCTTCCGCGACGTGCCCGACGAGCAGGCCCAGGAATACCTCTCCGAGAAAAGCGTCTGGTTCCGGGCGATGCTGGTCTGGATCACCTTCCCCCCCATGATCCTCTACGCCTTCGGAGAGCCGGTCGCGCTCGTGATAATCTACGCCTCCCTCGGCGCCCTTTTCTTGCCGTTCCTCGCGATCACGCTCATCCTCCTCCTCAACTCCAGCCGCGTGGCCCCCGAATACCGTAACCGCCTTACCACCAACATCCTGCTGGCCGTCTCCGTAATACCTTTCGTCGTGGTCGG
>JBKPSF010000061.1:0-4275 GCA_046734875.1 Actinomycetota bacterium
GACGGATCGGCCCCTTATACGAGGAGCGTGCTCCTGCCTAGCCTTTAGGGCGAACTTCCATGAGAAGGCACTATCTGTCAAGGGCCGACGTGGCGGCCTCCTGAGGTGGACGAGCGTAACGGCTTTCTGTGCCCTTCGCGCTATGCTTCCATTCGCTGTGAATAAGCTAAGGGAGGTTGCGGGCGGCTCCTCGGATCGGCCTGACCCATCTATTCGCAGGCCTAATAGTGCTTTCCGAGTGACCCGTCGGTCGTTCCAGGGCGCCACCCGCGACCGCCCAGCAGAGACCGGGGTGGCGTGACCTAATAAGAGCTTGCCGGCCGCTTCTGGTGGCCCCTCACAGTATCGTCCGCTCTCCGCGTCGTATCGGGCAGCAGTTTTGGCAAGGACGCGGGAAGGAGCCGGACGAGTGACGAGGAGCGGCGCGCGTGGAGTGGAGGATGCGGCCTACGACGTGGTTTTGGGAGTGGACACCCACCTGGACTTCCACGTGGCGGTGGCGCTGGACCGACTGGGAAGGCGCCTGGGCGAGGTCAAGGTGCCAACCACCGCCGAGGGCTACGAAAGGGTCCTCCGTTGGGCGGAGGGCTTCGGCCCCGTGCGGTGCGCGGGCATAGAGGGGACCGGCAGCTACGGGGCCGGGATCGCTCGCCACCTGAAAGCCGCGGGCAGCGTGGTCGTGGAGGTCGAGAGGCCCAAGCGACGCCACCTCAGGCGCCGTGGCAAGTCCGATCCCATCGAAGCGGAGGCGGCTGCCCGAACGGTGCTGGCCGGCCAAGCGGCCGGAGAGCCCAAGAGCGGCGACGGTCGGGCGGAGATGATCCGGGCCTTCAGATCGGCCCGCCAGTCGGCAGTGAAGGCCCGCAGTCAGGCCGCCAACCAGCTCCAGAGCTTCGTGGTTACGGCCCCGAAAGAACTGCGCCAGCGCTTGCGCGGGCTCCCCACCAAGCTTAAGCGGCTGGTGGCGGAGGTCGCCCCGGGGCTGATCTCCCGGCCGGCGATCGGCACGCACCACGCCGCGACGCTGCTCGTAGTGGCCGGGGACAACCCCCAGCGCCTTAAGAGCGAGGCCTCCTTCGCCAGCCTTTGCGGGGTCTCTCCCGTAGAGGCTTCTTCGGGGAAGGTCGTGCGACATCGACTCAATCGCGGCGGCAACCGGGACGCCAACCGGGAGCTGCACATGATCTGCGTGGTGCGCATGGGCAGCGACGAGCGCACCCGCCGCTACGTCGCCAGGCGCACCGCCGAGGGGAAAAGCAAGTGGGAGATCATGAGGTGCCTAAAACGGTACATCGCCAGGGAGGTCTACCGCGTTTTGCTCGCGTCTGCCGCCGCGGAGTCACCGCCGAACGGGATCACGAAACCCCATTTGGAGCAGGAATTGCTTAGGACTTGACTATAAGAGCGTCGGTGAATAAGGGCATGAAGGAGGGCCGGAGTCCCTTAGGACCCCAGCCCAGGTTCCCAGATTGGCTATTCCGGCTAGCGGCGCTCTTGCGACTCGGCCAACTCGTCCCGGACATTGGCCTTGACTCCCCCGGATCCAGGCTGCCCCACTTCCTCGGGGGCGGCCTCCTTGTGGTCGGCTCTCTTGCGCCTGCCTCGCCTGGCGGCTTCGTCCAGCTCGTCCCTGGCGTTGTCCTTCGTCCCACCGGCCTTCGTAATGCGGCCCGTTGTCTGAATGCTCTGCTCGGCAGAGTCGGCTGCGTAGGTGCCGCTCTGCTCGTTGGTGGAAGGACGCTGGAGGCCGTAGTAGGAGTAGACCCCGATCTCAAACGCTGGGGTGATCTCCCGGTCGTCGTCGAAGGAGGGGCCGTTCTTGGCGGTCTCCTTGTCGGTGGAGAGGACTATCGTCTTCCTGTTCTCGTCGACGGTAACCATCTCGAACGGGATCAGGGTGGAGTGGGTGCCTGAGAAGCCCATCTTCACGCCTATGTACTCGGGCCGGTCGTTCGCGTCCACGAATAGGTCGTCGACCTTGCCGATCTTCTCGCCGTTACTGTCGTAGACGGTATAGCCGGCGAAGCTATCTTCCACTGCCGTAAACGCGTCGGTGGGTCTCTCTCTGTACAAGTGTTGCCTTCCTCTCGTAATGTATCCGGATAGATAGTTACTTGTGTTACCCACCTTGTAAGGGAGCTAAACATGCCTTGTCGTGATTTGTAGCTCCTAGCTCGCCGCCCGAAGGTGGCAAGGCATACCCTGGCACTCGAACTTCTGAGAACCCCGTCAATGCGAAGTTCGTGATTACCCGCTTTCGAGAAAGGGCGGCGCTTCCACCACCGTCGCGACCGCGTTGGCCCCGGTCGACGCCGATCGCGACAACAGGATCGCTGCCGTTTCGCATTGGAGTGGGTACCGATGGGGTGATGAGCGTGCAGCTAATCACCTAGAGGTAGGATAAAGAAACGAGTAGGGTCCGCCTTAGACGTGCACCATCCAGCATGGCGGATCTTTGTGCAACTCCCCCACGTGGGGTGGTCGGCTACCGGCGCCCGAACGGAGTCACCGAGCTTCGTCTCGTCCCGATGGCGGATCTACGCGAGATCGTGCAAACGGTCTTTGGAGGAGGCCCTTCCACGCACTCGGGCGAATACGGGCTAGAAGGAGGGCCGAGGTTCTTGGCAACCTCGGCCCCGCCCCACAATCGTGATGGTTACGGCACCGTGACGTACTGGCTGAGGAACTCTCGCGCCGATTCGGTGTCGAGCCTGTAGATCACGTTGGTGGACTTGCAAAGGGCATCGCCCGTGATCGTGATGCCGGCGATGATGTTGGTCTCGGTCGGCCCAGCGCCCAGGAAGTTGGGGCCGCCTGAGTCCCCGTAGCAGGTCCCGCCGTTTCCCGTCGCCGGGTTCTGCGAGAGGCGCAAGTAGCTCGGGCCTACGGCGTTGAACGTGGAGACCGCGTACTCACGCCTGTCCAGGTAGCCGATCACGGGTCCGCCGGGTTGGTTGACCGCCTCCTGCCCGCCGTAGCCAACCGCGGTGAACTTCTGATTCTTGTCCACGCTGTCGAACTGCCCGAGGGTGGGCAACTGCGCCGGCTCGATCCCCCTTATCGGCTTGTCGAGGACGACGACAGCGATGTCGTGCGGGTCGCTCTGCGTCTGATTGAATTCAGGGTCGGCGTAAAACGTGCCGGAGTATAGCTTGGACTTCGACGTGTACTCGGAGTCGAAGGTGACATAGACCTTGGAGGTGCCAATATCGCAGTGGGCAGCGGTAAGGAAGACGGTGGGCGAGATCAGAGTCCCCGAGCAGTAAGGATATGTCTGCCCGTCGAAGGTCCCCACCAGAGCACCCACGTTAGGGTGCTTGTTGCCGTCGGATTGTCCGTAGGTGATGGCCAGCGCCACCCCGCTGCTCACAAGCACCGTTAGTAGCACCATGGCTACACCCCACAGGAGTGCGAGCTTGCTCCTCAAGATCACTTCCGTACGCTCCTTCCTTAGCGAGCGGGGCTTGCCAGCCCCGACGTGACCGACAAAGCATAACCGAGGGTGTGGATCGCTGGCAAACTCCATAGAACTCCGTAAAGTGGAAGTCCAACTTCGGATAATGAACCTTCCACACACTCGGTGAATAGGCAGTGAAATGGAAGCTCCCTGCGGGACAATACCCTACATAACTGGTTGGCAACAGAAGGAGACTGAGCAGTGGAACCTAGGGTGAGTCTTATCACGCTCGGCGTGAGCGACCTCGAACGTGCCGTCGCCTTCTACCGCGACGGACTGGGGTGGCCCAAGTCCGACGTGGGCGGCGATGAGGTGGCGTTCTTCAAGGCGGGCGGGGTGGTGATCGCCCTCTTCCCGAGGCCGTCGTTCGCCGCCGACGCAGACATCGATGTAGACCATGTAGAAAGCGGTGGGTTCCCGCGCATCTCCCTGGCGCACAACGTGGCCGAGGAGGAGCGGGTTGACTCGGTACTTGCGGAAGCCGCCGAGGCCGGAGCCACGATAGTCAAAGAGGCACAGGAGATCTTCTTCGGACGCCACGGTTTCTTCGCCGACCCCGACGGCTTCCTGTGGGAGGTGGCGTGGAACCCTTCCTTCCCGATGGCTGAGGATGGCAGCATCGAGTTACCCAACTAGACGCCTCCTCGCGGATGCGCTCACTTCTAAAAATCCACCAAAGGCGACCTTCGTGTAGAACACACCACTGCTAGGCGTAGAGGAGGGGCAGAGTCCAGCGGTGACCGTTGTCGCGACCGACACTGCCTCGGCCGACGCCGATTAGGACAATGGCGCTGCCTTTCATCGTATGCCTCGACGCG
>JBKPSF010000062.1:0-2672 GCA_046734875.1 Actinomycetota bacterium
GGAAGGCAACTACCTCAAGGAGATAGACCGGACGGCCCGCGCTGCCGAAGACCTCGGCTTCGCCGGCCTGTGGTCCAACGAGACCAAGCACGACGGCTTCCTGCCGCTGGCCATAGCCGCCAACGAGACCAGCAATATGGAGCTCGGCACCTCCGTCGCCATCGCCTTCTCGCGCTCCCCGATGGAAACGGCGCAGACCGCCTGGGATCTGCAGGACCTCTCCGAAGGCCGCTTCCTGCTCGGCCTCGGCACGCAGGTCAAGGCCCACATAACCCGCCGCTTCTCCATGCCGTGGAGCAGGCCCGCCGCGCGGCTACGGGAGTACATCCTTGCCGTGCGTGAGATCTGGAACTCCTTCCAGAACGAGGGACCGCTTCAGTTCGAGGGCGAATTCTACCATCACACCCTCATGACGCCGTTCTTCAACCCCGGCCCCATAGAATACCCGGAGATCCCGGTCTACATAGCCGGCGTCAACACCCGCCTTGCAAAGCTCGCCGGTGAGATCTGCGACGGCTTCCACGTCCACCCCTTCCACTCCCCCGAGTACGTCCGGCAGACCGTCAAGCCGGCCATAGCGGAAGGCGCAGAGAAACGAGGCCGCAACCCTGGAGCGGTCGAGCTCGCAACGAGCGTCTTCGTAATCTCCGCCGAAAACGAGGAGGAAGCCGGAGAGCAGCGGGAATCCGTGCGGACCCAGATCTCCTTCTACGCCTCGACGCCGACCTACCGTACCGTCCTCGAAGCCCACGGCTGGGAAGGGGTCGGCGAGAGGCTGGGTACCATGGCCCGCGAGAAGAAGTGGCGCGAGATGCCGGCCCTTATCACCGACGAGATGCTCGCCGCGTTTGCCGTAGAAGCAGCACCAGATGAGGTTGGATCAGCGCTGAAAGAGCGCTACCAGGGCCTCATAGACCGTGTCTCGCTCTACCTCCCATTCGTGCCCGGCGAGAGGGACTCGTTCTGGCGGACCGTGGTGGAGTCAGTGCAATAGTGCTGACGAAGCCTTTCGCCTACAAGAAATCGGGGTCTCCCGAGCCGCTAACCGATACTGTGCCACGATCTTGTGTTTTTGCTCAGCCGCATAGGTACTAATAGATTTTCGTGGGGTCAGCGTACAATTTCCTCAGGGTTGTAACGCAAACGCTAGGAAGGTGTGACCATGACGAGTGACAAGCAGGCCCAAGCCAACCGACGCAATGCCCTCAAGAGCTTTTTTCAAAGCCGTTCGGTGCCCATTCTTCCATGAGATCGTGATCGAGTGGCAGAATTCTCAACTCGCTGACCGATTAGCGGAACTTCGTCTTGATGGCGTACCAAGCAGTTGGTCTAAAGAAGTGGCCACACGGCATACGAATATATGCCATGTGGCGTATATGCTCCGCCTTGCCCCGGAACTACAATTCGGTCAATCGTCAAGCCGGGCGCCCTCTGTACCTCCCCCCTCCCAGAGCCGCCCGGCTTTTCCCTTACCCGCGCCGCCGGTCCTGGCCCTACCGAACTTCGCGCTAACGGAAGCACCGAATCCTCTGCCGGCGGGTGAGTGGGCCGCCTGGACGTTCACCTGGATCCTCGAGCTCTCCTGGGGACCACTGATCTTCATCGCGGAGCGGCGGGCCGCCCGCAAGGCTCGGATCATCTCTACACGGCCCTCACCACTCTTGGATGGTCCAAGACCAACGCCACATGGAAGTCGAGGTCACTGCTGGAGTTGCCCGAGGGAATTTCGCAGACGCTCGGCGGCGTCGGATGCTGCGGCGAGATCCTTGTCGGCTACCGCCACTTGGAGCTGTTGAACCTCGGTGTCGACGCGGACCACATCGGCATCGTCCAGGGTGTTCAGGATACGGTCCCGAATGTAGCCGATAGTAAAGACATCGCCGCCGACTGCGCCAGCATCCCCCTCCGACGCGTCGAGCGTGAGCTGGGCCGCCCAGAGGTCCATGCGGGCGAGGTCGATCTCGGCCTGTGGCCTGTACTGCAACCGGAGATCGAGGCTCCATTGGGCGACGTCGATCGCGGCCTGGCTGGTCCGCTCTGCGTCGCGGGCGTCCACAGCCGCTTTGAGCGCTGCGAGGGCTTCATTCATGCGAGGCTCTATCCTCTTCGGAACCTTGCCCCTCCTGTAGGTCTGCCAGGCAGCGTTCATCCTGTTGACCGCGGCAGAGGCTGCATTCCAGTCCCTGGACTTTGCCGCGTCGAAGGTGCGAAGCGCACCGCCGTAGAGATTTGCGAGGTCGTCGGGTAGTGGGCCAGGGAGGGCATCGGTCGGAACGGCGAGGGCTAGGGCCTCAACGTCGCTTGCATCGGACGTATAGAACTCGCCGTAGCCGGGCGCGAAGGTCTTGCCCTCCGTCTTCCCGTCCATGTGGAGCTCCTCGGCTATAAGTCCTCCCTTGACGGGACCAAGCGGACCGTCGAGCGTCTTGCCTACGGCCTTCACGGTGACCTCCTCGAACGCGATGCCAGGGGTGTTTTCGGTCCGGTAGGCATACCCGACCTTCGGGTCGGCAGGCATGATCATCGCCGCAGGACCGTCTTTGCCAGCGATCCAGGTGCCCTCCTTGGTCACGATAGCGCCGTCGTCGAAATCTGCGACGTCCTCGCCGAAGTACCAGACGGACCCATCATCGGCCTGGGCGTACAGGTCGTATGCTACTTCCTGGATGCGT
>JBKPSF010000063.1:0-23079 GCA_046734875.1 Actinomycetota bacterium
CTCCAGGTCCGCCGGACGCTCGCCATAACCAAGAACAGCTCCGTCTTCACGACCCCGAAGACAAGCGGCTCTAGGCGCAGCGTGAAGCTCACGAGCAAGGCCATAGAGGCCCTCAGAAACCATCTGGAGCGCCAACTAGGAGAGAGAGATAGGGTCGGCTCACTGTGGAGCGAGAACGGCCTCATATTCGCCTCCGAGACGGGTGAACCACTCAACCGCCACAACCTCACCCGGCGCTCGTTCAAGCCGCTCCTGAAGCGTGCAGGGCTCCCGGATATACGCTTCCACGACCTCAGGCACACGTGCGCCACGCTGCTACTCACCCGCAACGTGAATGCGAAGATCGTCTCCGAGGTGCTTGGGCACTCGACCATAGCCATTACCCTCGACACCTATTCCCATGTGCTGCCGAACATGCGGGACCAGGCCGCAGCCGCTATGGAAGAGGCCCTATCGTAGCCTATAGCTGCCGCATTGCTGCCAAAGCCCCCGGTATGGATTGCGGGGGCTTTCTGTCGTCCGCAGAAAAAGCACTCTTTTGCAGGGCTTTTGACTCAGTAGGGGCGGTGGGACTCGAACCCACACGACCTTTCGGCCTCCGGATTTTAAGTCCGGTGCGTCTGCCGATTCCGCCACGCCCCCGGGGACTAGGTCGCGAGTATAACAGTTAGCCGTCCCTATCCTGCGCGGTGCAGCAGCGCCGTTCCGGGTAGGGCCTACCGAGCCGCTCGAGGGTCCATTCGCCTACCGGATTGGGAATAGCGCCCGAGACGTGCAGGGCGGTGAAGGCGTGCAGACACTTGACGCTTCCCGTAGCCCCGTCTCTGACGCCGGCTACGCGGGTCCCGTAGCGTGAGCGGTGCTCCTCGTGAACCTTCTCTATCGCAGAAGTCCCGATCGCCTCTTGCGCCTCCCGGACTCCGCCGGTCGACTCCACCCTGGAGATGGCGGCGACGAGGCTTGGACAGGTCGCCCAGAAGCTCGTCGGCATCTCGCGTGCCCGCTCGTTCTCGATCACGCTCGGAAGGCCAAGTGGGCAACGCGCCGCGACACGAAACGGCCTCGGCGTGCGGCCGAGCTGCCGTGCTACAGCATCGAGGTCCTGGGAGCATTTCAGCATTTCAGCTTGTCAGCTTTCTTGCGTCTGTCCATGACGAAACTCCACAGCGTAGAAGTATAGCTCTGCCCGGGCCGAGCTTTCACGGGACGGTTGGCTTCAAACCGTCCTTGCTGAAGTGCTGACCAGCTATCGTGCCTTCGGCACGATATACACCTTCTCGCCGGGTCGGATCATGCCGTAGTGTTCGCGGGCGGCACGTTCGATGCCGGCGGGGGTTTGGAGTTCTTCTATGGCGCGTTCTCTGGCCGTGTTTTGCGTGTGGGCCTCCTGCAGTTTCTGTTCGAGGGCGGGGATCTCGGTGCGGTTGTGCATTATGTTTTTCAGGGGTTGGACGTAGGAGGTGAGGAGGATGCCCAGAAAGGCCGCGTATAGCACGACCACAAGCGGCCTCAGTCTCCTGGGTACGCTCACCACCGTCTCACCATGCTCCCTCTATACGTCCTCGCCCACGGTAGAGACCTCGACTACGTTCGTCGAGCCGGGTACGGACCCCGCCGTCCCGCCCGTAAGTATAACCTCGTCGCCGTCCTCGAGGTGTCCGCCTTTCCTTGCGGCCTCGACGGCCTCCCTGAAACGGTCCTCCAGCGAGCCCGCCTGCTCGCCGCGTATAGAGGTCACGCCCCATACCAGCGCGAGCATCCTGACCGTGTGCTCGATGGGGCTGATGGCCAGGATCTTGTTCGGCGGCCTGAAGCGGGCGACCCTGATGCACGAGAGCCCCGTCTGGGTGGAGGTCAGGATGGCTTCGGCCTCGAGGTCTTCGGCGAGCTCGCAGGCGGCGTGGGTGACGGCGTCGTAGCGGTCGCCGCGGCCCCAGGAGGCCGAGGCCGGGATGTCCCGACCGTAGTTGATGGCGCCTTCGGCGGCGCGGCAGATCCGCTCCATCTCCCTGACGCTCCCCTCAGGGTAGCGCCCGACGGCGGTCTCGCCCGAGAGCATCACCGCGTCGGCCCTGTCGAAGATGGCGTTCGCCACGTCGGAGACCTCGGCGCGTGTTGGCCTCGGGTTCCTGATCATGGAGTCAAGCATCTGCGTGGCGACGATGATCGGCTTGCCCAAACGCCGGCAGCGGGCGATCATGCGCTTCTGCTCTATGGGAACCCTCTCGGCGGAGAGCTCGACCGCGAGGTCCCCGCGGGCGACCATGATACCGTCGGAGGCCGCTATTATGTCCTCGATGTTGTCTATTGCCTCGTGCTTCTCGATCTTGGAGATGACCGGCGCGTTGCCGCCGAACTCCTCGATCCGCTCTTTGACCTCCCTGACCTCGTCGCCCGTCCTCACGAAGGACATGGCAACCCAGTCGGGGTGAAGCTCCTCCATCCCGAACCGCAGGTCCTCGATATCCTTGGGCGTGAGCCCCCTGATGGAGAGCGTAGAGTCCGGGAAGTTGAGCCCCTTGTGGGACGAGACGGGGCCGCCCTCCAGGACTTCGCAGACGACCTCGCCGTTCTCGATGCTCTCGACGCGAAGCCCGATCAGGCCGTCGTCGATGAGCAGGCGGTGCCCCGGGTGCACGTCTTCGGCCAGGTTCTCGTAGGAGGTGGAGAGCCGGCTCGCGTCCCCCGTGAAGTCTCCGGGGGCGAGCACGATGCGGTTTCCTTCCACCAGTTCCGTCCCGTCCTCCACGTCGCCGGTCCTTATCTTGGGTCCCTGCACGTCCTGCAAGATGGCGACGTTGCGCCCCGTCTCGGCGGCGACGCCACGCACGATCTCGGCGTTCTTCAGGTGCATGCTGTGTTCGCCGTGGGAGAAGTTGAACCTCGTAACGTCCACCCCTGCCCGGATCAGCGACCCGATCGCCTCCTCTGTGGAGGTGGCGGGGCCGAGCGTCGCTACTATCTTCGTCCTGCGCATAGGGTCAGACCCCTCTTCCCGGCTTTACCCTCGGGTTGAAAGCCGACCGGCCAGGGTAGAAGGCCGAGTCTCCGAGGGCCTCCTCTATACGGAGGAGCTGGTTGTACTTGGCCACGCGCTCGCCGCGGGCTGGGGCGCCGGTCTTGATCTGCCCGGCGTTCACGGCAACGGCGAGGTCTGAGATCGTCGCGTCTTCTGTCTCGCCGCTGCGGTGGCTGATCATGGTCGTATAACCGGACTTGTGGGCGAGCTCTATGGTCTCGAAGGTCTCGGTAAGCGTGCCGATCTGGTTGACCTTGACAAGGATGGAGTTGCCGACGCCCTCCTCGATACCACGCCTCAGTATCTTGGGGTTCGTCACGAACAGGTCGTCGCCGACGAGCTGGACTCTGTGGCCGAGCCGCTCAGTGATCATGGCCCACCCCTCCCAGTCGTCCTCGGCGAGGCCGTCCTCGATGCTCAAAATGGGATATTCGTCACAAAGCCCCGCGTAGTAGTCGACCATCTCCTCCCTGGAGAGTTTCCTGCCCTCGCCCGCGAGGTCGTACCTGCCGTCCTCGTAGAACTCGGAGGCCGCGGGGTCGAGCGCGAAGGAGATCTGGTCTCCCAAAGCATAACCGCTCCTCTCGACGGCCTCGGCGATGAGCCCGAGCGCCGCGCCGTTGCTCTCCAGGTCGGGCGCGAACCCACCCTCGTCGCCGATGCCGCCGGAGAGGCCGCGCTCGGCCAGGAGCTTCTTGAGGTTCTGGTAGATCTCGGCGACGGAACGCAGCGCCTCGTGGTAGGTCTCGAAACCGATAGGCACGACCATGAACTCCTGGAAGTCCACGTTGTTTGCGGCGTGGGCACCCCCGTTCATGATGTTGGCGCATGGCACGGGCAAGGTGTAAGCACCAACCCCGCCCAGGTAACGGTAGAGGGGCGTCGCGGCCGCCTCGGCAGCCGCCTTCGCCGCCGCCAGGGAGACGCCGAGGATCGCGTTCGCCCCCAGCCGCCCTTTGTTGTGTGTTCCGTCCGCCTCGAGCATGGAGAGGTCGAGGGTCCTCTGGTCGGCCGCGTCGAGCCCGATCACTACCTGCGCTATCTCCGTCTCCACGTTCATGGCGGCTGTCGTCACGCCCTTGCCGGCGTAGCGGTCGCCCTCCCCGTCCCTGAGCTCGACGGCCTCGTTCTGGCCGGTCGAGGCCCCCGAGGGTACCGAGGCGCGGCCGACGAAGCCGCTCACCGTGGCCAGCTCCACCTCCACCGTAGGATTCCCCCTGGAGTCCAGGATCTCACGCCCGTGGATCGCGACGATCTCAGTCATCATCCTCCCTTGTTAGCATTTCAGCACTTCAGCCTGTCATATCTATACCGGTCTCCCCTTGGCTATATGCTACCCGGTATGGGCCTCGGCGAATCGTTCGTGGAACATAGCCGAGCTGCCTCCTGCTAATCTCCTAGCTGACAAGCCGAAGTGCTGAAGTGTTGACTTGCTGAAATGCTGACCGGCTAATCTATGCTGGCTTGTAACCTTCGAGGTACTTCACGTCGCGCTGCTTTTTCTGTTCGTCGAGCCACTTGCTGAACGCTTCGGACTGCTTCTGCGCGGCGAGCTGGGACCGGATCTGGGACTCGACCTCGCTCAAGGGGCGGGTTTGTTTGGGTTTCGAGTCCGTGACCTCGAGGATATGGTAGCCGAACTCGGTCTTGACGGGACCCACGATCTCACCCTCCTCGGCCCCGAAGGCCGCCTCCTCGAAGGGCGGGACGGTCTCGCCCTTGCCGAGACAGCCGAGGTCCCCGCCGTTCTTTGCGCTGCCGGGGTCCTGGGAGTACTCCTTGGCGAGCTTGGCGAAGTCTGCGCCGTCTTCGAGCTGTTTCTTCACGTCCTCGGCCTTCTGCTTCTGGTCCTTGTTGAAGAGGATGTGCCTGACGCAGCGCTGCTCGGGGGTTGTGAACTGGGCTTCTTTGTTCTGCTCGTAGAACTTCTGGATCTCCGCGTCGGTCGGCTCCGCTTTGCCGGCCACCTCTTCCTGTACCTTCTGGACCGGGAGGTTCTCGCGGAGGTCGGCGCGCAGCTCCGATTCGGTGATGTTGTTCTGCTTCAGGGCCTGCTCGTAGGCCTCCTGGTTGCTCAGGTCCTGCCCCGAGGAGCGGGCCTGCTCGCCTACCTGTTTCTTGACCTTCTCGATCTGCTGGTCCACTTCCTTGTCGGTGACCGTGATGTTGTGCTCGCTCGCGTAGGCCTTCGCGATTTCGATGCCTACGAGCTGGGGCATGATCTGCTGTACGGCCGCCTCGAATTGCGGATCGTCCGGGGAGAGGTTGGGGATACCGCTCTGCTTGGCGAGCTCATCGAACTCCCCCTGCGTGACGCTTCCACCCTCGAAGGTCGCGATCTTCTTCGACTGAGAATCCACGTTTGCCTGCGGCTCGGCGGCGTTGCAACCCAAAGCGACGAGCAAAACCACCCAGAGAAGGACGGAGACGTACAAAATCCTGTTAACCAAAAGCCTGCCCAAGACGACCGAGAACCTCACTACTGTATAGATGCCAGAGACCGCCGGGGATTATAGCACTTCAGCGGGTCAGCACTTCAGCATTTCAGCTTGTCAGCCGGCACACTCGCTGATAATTATCCGCGGATACGTCTCAGGAGAGTATCATGTTCTCCGAGAAACTTCTCTACAGACGACTAGAAGCTGACTTGCTGAAATGCTGACTTGCTGACTAGCTATTAAGGGCGCGTAGGGTCTCCTCGGCGAGGGCGAGGGGGTCCTGCTCGGGGGCGCGAACGGATATCCTGCCCGTTCTTGTGGTGACGGTGCCACCGGTCGCCCTTCTTATGAGAGCCGGGGCTGCGGAGCCCGCCGTGGCGCCCGTGACGGTGAGGTTTCCCGAGCGGTAGGTTACGGAGCTTGCCCCCGCCTCCCTGGCCAAGAGCTTGGCACGCGAGAGGCCGAGCAGGTTTCTGGCCGGCTCGGGTAGCTCCCCGAAGCGGTCGACGAGCTCCTCCGCAAGGTCTTCGACTTCGGCGAGGGAGCCGAGGCCCGAAGCCCTGCGGTAGAGGTCGACGCGTTCTATTTCGTCCATCACGTATTCGGGCGGCAGGTAGGCGTCGAGCGTGAGCTCCACGATAACCGGGCGCTCCTCGGCGCGCTCCTGCGACTCGCCCCTGGCGGCCGCGACGGCCTCCTCCAGGAGGCTCAGGTACATCTCGAAACCCACGGCCGCAATGTGCCCTGACTGCTCGGCGCCTAGCAGGTTGCCGGCGCCCCGGATCTCCAGGTCCCTCATGGCGATGGCGAACCCGCTGCCAAGCTCGGTGAAGTCCATCAGCGCCTCGAGCCGCTTCTGCGACTCGACGGTGGCTCCGAGGGGTGCGAAGAGGTAGGCGTAGGCCTGCTCCCTGGAACGTCCGATCCTACCCCTCAGCTGGTAGAGCTGGGCGAGCCCCATCGCGTCGGAGCGGTCCACGATGAGCGTGTTCGCCGTCGCCACGTCAAGCCCGCTCTCGACGATGGTCGTGGTTACGAGGACGTCCGCCCGCCCGTCCAGAAAGTGCTGCATGACCCCTTCGAGCGCCCGCTCCGGCATCTGGCCGTGCGCCGTGACAAAGCGGACGTCAGGAAGAAGCTCGCGCAGCCTCTCCGCGACCTCCTCTATGCTCTCGACGCGGTTGTGGACGAAGAACGTCTGTCCGCCGCGGGCAACCTCCCGTTCTATAGCCTGCTTCACGAGGTCCTCGTCATAGGGTCCGACGTGGGTGAGTATGCTGCGGCGTCCGGCGGGGGGCGTTTCGATCACGCTTATGTCGCGCAGCGAGGCCAGGCCCATCTGCATGGTGCGTGGGATCGGGGTCGCCGTCAGCGTAAGCACGTCCACCGAAGCTTTGTACTCCTTGATGCGCTCCTTGTGCCTGACGCCGAAGCGCTGCTCCTCGTCTACGACGACGAGACCGAGGTCCCTGGGACGAATCTCCGAGCCGAGCAGCGCGTGCGTCCCGACGAGCACGTCTACCTCCCCTGCCTGGAAGTCCGCAAGAATTCTCCTTCGGTCCGCGGGCGACGTAAAGCGCGAGAGGCTCTCGACCCTGACGGCATAAGAGTCGAGCCTCTGGCGAAACGTCCGCTCGTGCTGCTGCACGAGGATGGTGGTCGGTGCGAGCATCATGGTCTGTTTGCCGGCGAGCGCGGCCTTGAAGGCGGCCCTTACCGAGACCTCGGTCTTGCCGAAGCCGACATCGCCGCACACTAAACGATCCATCGGGTGGGGCCTCTGCATGTCCGTTTTGACGGCGGTGATGGCGGCTTCCTGATCCGGGGTCTCCTGGTAAGGGAAGCCCTCCTCTAACTCACGCTCCCATTCACCATCTTGTGGGAAGGCGAAGCCGGGGGCCGCGGCCCTCTGGGCGTGCAGCCGCAGTAGTTCGCCGGCGAGGGCCTTGACCCTCTTCCTGACCCTGTCCGTAACCTGCGCCCAGGTCGAGCCGCCGAGCTTGTCGAGGCGTGCACCATCGCCACCTACGTACTTGTGGAGGAGCTCCATCTGCTCGTAGGGGACGAAGAGCGTATCGCCCCCGCGGTAGCTGACTTGCATGTAGTCGCGGGTCGCGCCTAGCACCGTCTGCGCCACGAGCCCCTCGAAGCGCCCTATCCCCTGCATCTGGTGCACGACGAGGTCGCCGACCTTGAGATCCGCGAAGGAAGCGAGCGACCGTCCTCCGGAACGGCGCCTCGCCTCGCGCCTGCGCCCGAGCAGCGAATCCCTGCGGAAGACGGCGATGCCGCCGTCAGGGTAGGTAAACCCCTCCTCGACTTCTCCGGGCACCGCGTATAGCCCGGGCGGCAACGTAGCGTCGACCCGCCCGGCCTCTTGTACCCGGCGGTTGATCTCACCGAACGCGTAAACCGTACGCCTGGCCTCCCCGCGAGAGGAGCAGGCGACGAAGACTGCAAGCCCATCTTCCACAAGCGCATCCAGCCTGCGGGCGGCCTCCCTTAAAGTGTCGGAGAAGGCCACGACAGGGGGCGCGGAGACGGCCTCCCCCTCGTCGCCGAGGGAAAACTCTACGTCGGGGTCGGGCAGATCCCTGTCGTAGAGATCCGGAACGAGCCCTTCCACCTCTTCTGCGACGGCTTCCTGCGGTTCTTCACGCCAGATTTCGATGCCGTCGGGGAGCAATTCGCGGGGGGAGATGGGGTTCAGGCCGAGAAGGAGCCGGTCGAGGCCGGGTACGCGCGCGCCGCGGCGGGCTTCTTCGGGCAATTCCTCATCCGTGGCGGCGAGACCGGCCAGGTCGCCTTCGCGGGCTGCAAAGACCATAACGCCGTCCAGCTCGCGCACGACACGCTGGGTCGCCAAAGAGACCGCGCGGACGCTTTCGATCTCGTCCCCCCACCACTCCACCCGGATGGGCGAGCGGCGGGTGCTCGGGAACACGTCGACGATCCCACCGCGCACCGCGAACTCGCCGGGCCTCGAAGCCCTGTCCACCCGCTCGTAGCCCAGAACCACCAGCCGCTCCAGCGTCGCGTCGAGCTCTATCTCTGTCCCAGCACCAAGCTCCATCGGCTCGTAGAACGGCGTCCGCTCCATGAAAGCAAGAGGCCCGGCCACCACGACGCCGGCCGAACGGAGCGAGCGCAGGGCCCTCTGCCGCCGCCCGACGCGGGTTACGGCGGGCTCGAACACGTCGCCGTAATGGACGCCGCGGGAGGGTAGGTGGACGACGGGGCCTTCCGTGAAGATGGCGGCTTCGCGGGCGTAGCGCTCTGCCGCTTCCTCGCCCGCGGCGAGGAGGAGGGAGGGGCTTTCGGCGTTCGCTGCCAGGTAGGCGCGTACCCTGCGCGGGGCACGCAGGGATCTCGTCTGGATTCTTTCGCTCACCGGTAGATTCTACCCTCTGAAGGCGGATTTCATGTAAAGAGATCCACCGAAAACCAGTGTCTCTGGGATAATCTTCCTGGTCGGAACACGAACCCTGGAGGCGCGACCCATGTCCATTCTCGACGAGTTGAACAAGCGGGGCGTCGGGACCCTGCCAGGCCTGATCGGGCTGGAGATAATGGAGGCAGAGGAGCGCGGGATCTCGGGCCGGCTCGACCTCCGCGACGAGATCATGGCCCCGAACGGCTACCTGCACGCGGCGACGGTGATCGCCCTGGCCGACACGTCGTGCGGCTACGGCACCTTCATAAACCTGCCCGAAGGCGCCGAGAACTTCACCACCATAGAGCTAAAGAGCAACTTCGTGGGGACCAAACGGGGCGGCGCGATCTCGTGCCGCGCCGAACAGGTCCACGGCGGCCGTACGACGCAGGTCTGGGACGCCACGGTCTCGGACGAAGAGACTGGCAAGCCCATAGCCCTCTTCCGCTGCACACAGTTGATCCTCTACCCAAGCTGAGAGAAGCGCTTTCAGCGATCAGCCGTTAGCTTTCAGCCGTCGGCTTTTTTGTTGCTGACTGCCCTAATGCCGGTGATGAGGACAACGCTGGAGAGGATTATGACGAGCCCTGCCACGGTGCCTGGTCCGAAAGGTTCGTCCAGGAGCAGGACACCGAACAGCAGCCCGAAGACGGGCACGAGCAGCGTGACCGTGAGGGTGCTGGTCGGGCCGACGTTCTCGATGAGGCGGAAGTAGATCAGGTAGGCAACCGCCGTCGAGAGCAAGGCCAGCCCGAGCACGCAGAGTGCCACAACCAACGACGGCACTTGCTCGGGAAGGCTCACGACGGACAGCGGTAGGAGAAGCGCCGTCGCCGCCGTCAACTGCCCTATGGCCATCCCCACAGGCGGTATGCCGGAGAACGAGTGCTTGGCGTAGGTGGCTCCCAGCGCGTAGGAGAGCGAAGCTACGAGCATCGCGGCCACGGACAAAAGCACTACCCCGTTCAAGGGGGTCGGGTCCCAGCCCACGAGTATCGTAACCCCGACGATCCCAAGTACTATCCCGATGAGCTTTCTTGCCGTCAGGGCATCATCCATCCACACAGCCGCGACGATCGCCGTGAACATCACGGTGGTCGAGTTCAGGATGGCGGCGAGGGAAGCCGTCAGGTGAATCTCGGCGGTGGAGATGAGGGAGAAAGGCAACGCCGTGTTCAAGAATCCGAGGACGAGGAACGACCTCCACCTGCGCCGTATCTTTGGCACGCGACCCGCTGCGAGGACATAGAGAGACAGCGCCACCGCAGCGAGGCCGACGCGCAACTCCACAAGCAGGAAGGGCCCCAGGGCCGACACGGCGACCCGGATGAACAGGAACGCGGCGCCCCACACCGCGCCGAGCAAAACGAGGCCCGCGAAGTCTTTCGGTCTCATGCGGCGCCGCAGCGCTCGCACTCGTTGCGCATCTGGAGGCTCATGGTTTCGCCGCGAGCACGCTGGTCTCGTGCTCGAGCAGGCGTTCCTTGAGGTGCAGGCCGCCGTTGAAGCCGCCGAGCGTGCCGTCGGCGGCGATGACGCGGTGGCAGGGCACGACGACGGGCAAGACGTTGCGGGCGTTGGCGCTGCCGACGGCCCTCGCCGCGCCGGGACGCCCGAGCGCGTCGGCGACCTCCCCGTAAGACCTGGTCTCGCCGAAGGGGATGCGCGTCAGCTCAGCCCACACGGCCTTCTGCCACTCCGAGCCGGAGAGAGCGAGCGGCACGTCGAACGTCATGCGGTCCCCGTTCGCGTACTCGGAGAGCTCCTTTCGCACGTCGGCGGTCCTCGTCTCATCCACCTCCACGGCGTAGCCTTCGTCCTCCAGGTCTTCTTCCATGACGGGGCCGTAGTTGCTCTCAACGAAGTGCAGGCGCACGAGGGACCCGGCTTCGTCCACAGCGAACGCGAGCTGACCGGCGGGAGAATATACCTCATCTACGTATGCTTTCACGCTACCACCTCTCTGTTCTGGTTCTGATCCCTCTGTCCTCCGAGGCTGGCCCACAGATGCTGCGTAGCGTAGGCGCGCCAGGGTCGCCACCTTTCGGCGAGGACGGCCACGCTGCGCTTGTCGTCCGAATGGCCGAGCCTCTGGACTGCCTGCCTTACCCCGAGGTCCGTGGGAAGGAACGCGTCCGGGTCGCCGAGCGCGCGCATCGCAACGTATGATGCTGTCCAGGGTCCGATCCCACGCAGTCCCAATAGCTGCCGCTCGACTTCCTCGCGCTCCGAACCGGGATCCAGCGAGATACTACCGTCGTGCAACGCGCGTGCCAGGCCGCGCAAGGCCTCGGCACGGGACGCGGGCACGCCGAGGCCATCGAGGTTCGCTCCGTCCACGTCGCCAGGCCAGGGGAAGAGATGCGTAAGCCCGTCGCCTTCCGCGACGAGCGATCCCGGGAGGGGCTCTCCGCACCTATCGACGAGCCGCCCGGCGAGCGTACGGGCACCGGCCACGGAGACTTGCTGGCCCAGCACGGCTCGGAAGGCGAGCTCGGCGCCGTCCACGCTCCCCGGCACGCGCCGCCCGGGCGTACGGCGGACAAGCGGACCGAGCAGCGGGTCTTCCCCGAGCACACCGGCGACGGCTGTGGGGTCGGCGTCGAGGTCGAGGAGCCTGCGGCAACGCTGCACCGCCGTACCGAGGTCTCTCAGTTCCTCCAGCTCGAGCACGCAGAGGACGTGATCCCCGCCGTCCGAGAGCGCCAGGGTTGCGGCGCCGTGCGGCAGGCGTAGCGTCCGCCGGTAGGTCGCCCCGTCGAAGTGCTCGACGCCGGCCACAGCCCGCGTACCGAGAAACCTCAGCATGCCGTCAGCGTCGAACGGTTCTCTGTACGGCAGGCGGAGAGAGATCCCACCCTTCGCGCCCCCGTTTGCTCGGGCGCGGCGCAGCTCTCTCGGGGTGGCCGCGAAGACCTCGCGGATGGTGTCGTTGAACTGCCTGACGCTCGCGAAGCCCGAGGCAAACGCAACTTCTGTAATCGGCAGTTCGGTGGTTTCGATGAGAAGCCTGGCGTTGTGGGCGCGCCGCGCGCGGGCGAGCGCGAGCGGACCGGCCCCGACCTCGTTCGCGAGCATCCGGTTCAGGTGCCGCTCCGTGTAGCCGAGGCGCCGCGCAAGCCCCGGGACGCCGTCCCTGTCCACGACACCATCGGCGATGAGCCGCATCGCGCGCGCTACGAGGTCCGTCCTGACGTCCCACTCCGGCGAGCCCGGCACCGCGTCCGGCCTGCACCGCTTGCACGCGCGGAAACCGGCGTACTGCGCTGCAGCGGCAGTCGGGTAGAACCGGACATTCGAACGCCTTGGAGTCATGGCGGGACAACTGGGCCGGCAGTAGATCCTCGTGGACGTGACGGCAATGTAGAACAGCCCGTCGAAGCGGGCGTCACGGCCCCGTACGGCGCGATAGCGATGTTCGAAGTCGTTTGGCATGATCTGATTGTCGCACCCGAGAGGCGAAATTTCTGGCGGAAATCGGACATCGGTGTCGCACCAGGCTGCGGGTCAACCGTCTCGTTCGAGCTGCTTCGCTTTTTCGCGCAGGATGTCGATAGCCAGGTCCACGGTCTCCAGGTGGGTGCGCAGGCTCAAGACGGCGAGACGCAGGGTGAACCGACCGTCGATCATCGTCGATGAGATAAAGATGCGCCCGTCGCGTAGCACGGCGTCGATCAGCCGTCTGTTGAAGGCGTTCGGGTCTCCATTTCTGGGAAGGTAGCGGAACGTCACGATGGAGAGGTCCGGCGGGGGCCCTACCTCGAATTGGTCCTCGTGCAGCATCTTCTCGTGGAAAAAGCTGGCGAGGAGAAGCTTCTCCTCGAGCGCGGCGCGGAACGGGGCGACGCCGGCCAGCTTGAGGGGCAGCCACAGGCGCAGTGCCCTGGTGGGACGGGTGAGTTCTGGCGAGAGATCTGCGGGGGAGGTTTCGTCCCCGGAGGCGAGCACGTCTTTATCTTGCAGGTAGCTGGCGTCGTAGTGGTGGGCGTCCAGGAGGTGATGCCCCTCCCTCACGAGCACGACCCCGCTCCCGAACGGCAGAAACAGCCCCTTGTGGGGGTCTACGACCATGGAGTCCGAACGCTCTATTCCTCGCAACATTCGCTTTCCGTGTCCGGTAAGGGCGAAGGCTGCGCCGTAAGCCCCGTCGACGTGCAGCCAGAGATCGTGACGGCTGGCGATGTCTGCGAGGTCGGCGAGGGGGTCAACGGCCCCGGTATCCGTGGTGCCCGCGGTAGCCGCGATCAGCCAGGGACACAGGCCGTCCTTCGCGTCGTTTTTGATGGCTTCTTCGAGCGCCTCGGGACGCATGCGATACCCCTGATCCAGGGTAACAAAGCGCCTAACTGACTCCCCGAGACCTGCGATCCGAAGCGCCTTGTCGACGGCGTGGTGGGTCTGCTCGCCGAGGTAGACGACGGCCCTGTCGAAGTCCTTTGCCTTCAGGCCGCAGGCCTCCCTGGCGGTTACGATCCCGACCAGGTTGGCGATGCTTCCCCCGCTCGTGAGGTCACCGGCCGCTGTCGCCGGGTACCCTACAAGGTCGGCCACCCACCTCAGAAGCATACGCTCCATACGGACCAACCCCGGCGAGGCGAAGTAAAGCCCGGAATACTTGTTGAGTACCGCGCCCAGGTAGTCGGCCAGGGCCGAGGCGTGAAGGTTGCTCCCTGGGATGTAGGCCATGTGGCCTGCGGCTCCGATGTTCACGCCGCTCCTGTTCACGCCCCGGTCCAGCAGCTCCAGGACCGCATCCGGGTCCATGGGCCGCTCGGAGATCGGCGAGTCGTACAACGCACTACCACCGTCACCCGAAGCGTAGTAGACGGGCCTGCGATCCAGGTCCTCCATAAAGCCGTCAGCGTAACCGACGACACTGTCCCTGAGTGAAATCCTGCCTTCGGCTCCCGGGTCCAGGGTTCGGGATTCCTGCTCGAGCCGCCTTATCCTCTCCGTTTGGTCCGGCCGGTCTTCGCCATCCGGTTCGATCAGCGGCCCCGTGGGAAAGCTGCGCGCCTCCTGCTCCTTCATGGGTTTCCTCTCACGTCTCTCGTTCCTGGCACCGAGGATATCCGAAATTGGCGCGTCGTACGTCACGCTACGCACACCAAAAATGCTAACCGTTGCGTGGGAGACGCGTTTTGTGCCCCCGGATGTGGTGTCCTGTCTGGAAAGTGGGCCAGATGTCGTAAGGGTGCGAGAACCGGCGGACTTTCCCAAGGGTTCGGGGTCGTGCGTCGCCGGGTATGGTGCATAATTAGGCTGTTGGGTGGAGGAGATTAGGAGGAAAAGGCGCGATGGGCGCTCTGCTCGCCGATCTCGTGCGGTGGGTCTTCGACGTGGTCCACTCTTTCGGCTACGTCGGCGTGTTCGTTCTTATCCTGGCGGGGAGTCTGTTCTTGCCCGTGCCTACCGAACTGACACTGCCGCTTCTCGGGTTCCTGGTAGGACACGGACGACTCTCGTTCTTCGCCGTCCTTATCACGGCGACGGCGGCCAGGGTGTCGGCCTCCCTCATCGCCTACGAGGTAGGGCTCAGGATCAGCGAGGAGCGCCTGCGGCGCGCGGTCAAGCGGTTCGAAAGCTCCAAGATCGTCTTCGTGTCCGACCTGGAAGGGGCGAGCAACGTCTTCGAACGCCACGAAGGAAAAGCCATCCTCGTGGGCCATCTCATCCCCGGCGTCGGAGCCCTGGTCTCGGTGCCCGCCGGTCTCAAGCGCATGCCCCTGCGCTGGCGTTTTCTCGGCTACACCATACTGGGATGCACGATCTGGTGCGGCACGCTTATAAGCCTGGGATGGGCCCTCGGCGGCCGGTGGAGGATCATCGAGGCCTTCACGTCTTTCGTCGGGGCCTCGGTCATGATCCTGCTGATCTCAGCAACCCTGTTCTTCTTCTGGCGCCGGCGAAAAGCACGCGACTAGAGCGGCTCGCTTCACGAACCGCGCCTTCAGCCATCACCCCAGTGCGCGCAACAGCACGACGGCCACGACGCCCGTGACCATGGCCAGCGGCAGGCTGCTAGTTCTCAGGGCGACGGCCACGACGGCGACGGCGGCGAGCGCTTCGGCGGGTCCGCCGGTGAGGACCGTGGGGGCGACGAGGGAGACCAGGATCGCACCCGGTATCGTGTCCAGCCACGCCCCGGCCCGCTCGGAGAGGTCGAACCTGTTGGCGAGCCAGAGCCCGCCCGCGCGGGTGGCGTAGGTGACGAGCGCCATGAGAACTATTACCAGCAGGGTGATGCCATCAATTCCCACGCCGCACCACCCCGGCGAAGCTTCCCGCAAGGCCACCGAGCAGGATAAACCACTGTCCAGGCAGCCAGTGGTGGGCCGCAACTGACACCGCTGCCGCCACCGTCCACGGCAAAATGTCGGACTTTCCCTTCCACATACCCGCGATCAGGGCGAGGAAAATGGCGGTGAAGGCGAAGTCGAGGCCCCAGCGTGCGGGATCTTCTACCGCGCCACCGAACGCAGCCCCGACGAACGTGGCGCTGGTCCAGACCAGGACCATCAGGAGCCCACCGCCGAGCAAAAACGCCCCGTCGCGGCGCCCTTTGGCGAACTCGCCCATGGTGAGCGCCCAGTTCTCGTCGGCCATGACGTAAACGGACCCATAGGCCTTGAGGCGCGGCAGCTTCGAGAATACGGGCCCGAGCGCGGCGCCCATCAAGAGGTGCCTGAGACCGACGACGAGCGTGGTGAGCACGATTGCAAACACCGGCAGCGGCGACGCCCAGAGCCCGAGCACGAGGAACTGGGCCGCCCCAGAGAACACGAGGGCGCTCATCAAGGCGGCCTCACCGGCACCGAGACCGGCCTGCCCGGCCAGCGTCCCGAACACGAGGCCGATCGCCAGGCCGCTGATCTCCACGGGGACACACCTCCGCGCCCCCGCGAGCGCCCCAGCTAGAGTGAAAGTTACCCGCTCCTCGTTCTGTGCAACGTCTTTCTGCACGTCTTCCTAACCCTGGAGGCTTCCGCGCAGCGGACCGTGCCCGCTACGGGCTTCCGCCGAACGCCCCACTTCGAGGCGCCAGCCACGGCCGCGGCGCCGGTATCCGGCCTGGACGGGGTAACGCACCTGCGACGCCGATGCCACAACCTCGTTGGCACCGATCTCGCGCGCCAGCTCGCCCGCACCCCGGTACAGCGCAGTCGCCAGAAGCTCCTCACCGGCCCACGGATCTACGACGAGGAGGCCCAGGATCAAACGCTTCGACTCGGTCCTGTAACGAACGGCGCCCAAGACCTTCCCGTCCTTCTCCGCCACCACGAACCTCTCCTCGAAAGAGATCCAACGCGGCATCCCGTTTAGCTCCAGAAGCTCGGCAACAGCCACCTCGTCCCCAACAAGCCCCCAACGCACCACAACGTCCCAAGTCTCTTCAGACCTTCCTTTGTCACCCTTGCCACGGCGAATCCCCCGCAAGGCGCGCGCAAGCCTGCGCTGCTCCGCCTCGCGCAATAGCTCCTCCTGCCGAACCTTCGCCATCCCTAGCCCGAACGGATCACCCATCACTAACCTCCTCACTCGCCAGATGGGGTATAATTGTCACGTTGGCTTGGGACAATTATAACTGACTGAGTGTCATAGGACAATAGGTTAATTATGGATTTACGGATAAATTCGAAGAGTCACGTACCGGTACACGTACAGTTGGAGGGGCAGATCAAGCACCTCATCCTGACGGGCAATTTCGAGGTGGGGAGCCGGTTGCCGAGCATCAGGGCGATGGCCGGGTTTCTGCGGGTGAACCGCAACACGGTGGCGCGGGTGTTCTCGGACCTGGAGCGGGAAGGTTACGTGGAGAGCCGGCGCGGGAGCGGAGTATACGTGCTCGAGCCGCCGGTCCGGGCGGATGACGTGCAGCGCCAGGAGCTCACGGAGCGGGTCATAGACCTCGCGTCGGCGCACTCCGTGCCCGTAGAGGATCTGGCGTATGCGCTGCTGGCGCGGGCTGGCACGGAGCCGCGGGAGAAGACGCCTATACTCTTCGTCGAGTGCACGCGGGCGGAACTCGACCAGTTCTCCGAGGAGCTGGAGGAGCAGTTGCCCGTCGAGGTGGAGAGAGTCTTGATCGAGGACCTCCCCGCGAGGCTCTCTGGGGTGGAGGACCCGCCGTGGCGGCTCGCCGTAACCACGTTCTTCCACATCCACGAGGTGCAAGAGCTTGTCGAACCGCACGGGATAGAGGCGGTCGCTCTGCTCGCCGAGGCGACGCTGGAGAGCCTGCAGCGGCTCATGGAGCTCCCCTCGGGAACCCCCATCGGGGTCATGGGCTGGGGCCGCACGTGCATGGAGAACTTCTCGCGCTCCATCGAGGGCGCGGGCCTCGACCACCTCGTCTTCACCCAGGTCTACGTCGACGACGGGCCCGACACGGTCCTCGCCGCCCTCGACGGCGTCGAGGCCGTCGTCTGCGCCAGCGTCACAGCAAGAAGGCTCCGCGAGCTGGGCGTACCCGAAGACCTCGAGATCATAGAAGAAGACAGGATACTGGACCAGGGCGGTATCGAGATGCTGGGCAAGATGCTCCGACAGAAGTAGCACTTCAGCATTTCAGGTAAAGAAGGGCTGACCGCTGAAATGCTATCTGCGTGTGTTGAAGCGGTTCATTGCGGCTTCGGGGCCTTGCTCCAGCACGAACTCGACCGCGTCGGCGGCCGTCGGAATAGCGTCCTTCACGGCCGAGTCCATGCGGGAGAGCACGTAGTCGGTGACGCCCATGCCGGCGGGTGGGCGTCCGATGCCTATGCGGACGCGGACGAAGTCGTTTCCGAGCCTCCCGATGATGGAGCGCAGGCCGTTGTGCCCGCCGGCCCCGCCCCCGACTTTTACCCTCACCGTGCCGGCCTCCAGATCAAGGTCGTCGTGGACCACGATAAGGTTTTCGGGTTTGTGGTCAGAGACGGCGGAGCCCGAGTTGTTCATGAAGGTCGTCGGCTTGAGGAGCGTGGCGTCTGTCGGGCCCACGGATACCGGTGCTTCTTCGGCCTTCTTGCGTTTGCGCCAGGAGCCGGCGTGGCGTCTGGCCAGCTCGTCGGCCACCAGGTAGCCTGCGTTGTGGCGGGTGCGTTCGTAGGAGCGTCCCGGGTTGCCGAGGCCGACGACGACGGGGGACTCGAGGAGCCCCCCGTCGTCGCTACTACTCTGGCCGAAAAAAGAGCGTGCCAGCCTAGGCCTGAACGTTCTGTCCCGCGGGGCCTTCGCCCTCAGGTGCAGCATCCTCCTCGGGGGCCTCTTCATCCTCGGCAGCCTCCTCGGCTTCGGCGGCCACTTCCTCGTCCGTCGGCTCCTCGACGATGCCGGCGGCCTCCATCTCCTCCTCGGAGATCTCCGTCGGCGCCGTGACGGTAACGGCGACCTCTTCGGGCTCCGAGAGCAGGGTAACGCCCTCAGGGAGCGTGAGGTCTCCCAGGGTCAGGTTCTCGTTCATGCCGAGCGAGGAGACGTCGAGCGTGATCTCCTGTGGGATATCCCCGGGCAGCGACTCGACCTGTATCTCGTAGGCGACCTGCTGCAGCACGCCGCCCTCCTCCACGCCGGGCGCATGGCCCGTAACGTGGAGCGGAACCGTGACCTCGATGATCTCGGTCATGTTCACCGGCGCGAAATCGACGTGAACTAGAAGGCCGGAGACAGGGTCGCGTTGCGCGTCGACCACGCGGGCCGTCGAGGTATCGCCATCGATGGCTATGTTGTAGAGCGCGTTGTCCCCGAAGTGGTGGAGGGTGTAATCGACGATCTTTGTCGGGACGGCGAGAGAGGTGCTCCCGCCTGCCTCGTTGCCTTCGCCGTAGAGAACGGCGGGGGTCATACCGGAGGCCCTCAGGCGTCTGGCCGCGTTCTTGCCCCGCTCCCCGCGTTGCCTGGCCTGGAGGTCTACGTTGTCTGCCACTTCACGCTCCTAACGATCTAGAAAAGTTGGTTCTCGCCCATGAATACCTCGCTCACCGACTCGTCCGTAAACACGTTCTTGATGGTGCTAGCGAGGATTGGAGCGATGTTTAGCGTTCTGATCTTAGCCCGCGGTTCGTCTTCCTTCAAGGGCAGCGTGTTCGTTACCACGACTTCCTTGAGGTGGGAATCCGCGATCTTCTGGTAGACGTCGCCGGAGAGCTCGCCGTGGGTAGCGGCGGCGCTGACCTCCAGGGCGCCCTCGTCTATCAGGCGCTTCGCCGCGTTCACCAGGGTCCCGCCCGTAGCGATCACGTCGTCTATCATGATCACACGCTTCCCCTTCACGTCGCCTATGACGTGCGTCACCTCGGAGCGGTCGGGCCTGTCGCGCATCTTATTGACGATGGCCCACGGAAGCCTCAGGTGGCCAGCGAGCTGCTTGGCCACCTTCACCTCGCCCGTATCCGGGGCGACGACGACGGCGTCTTCGGCGTCGCGAAAGCCCTGTTCCGCGAAGTAGTCGACGAACGTGTGCATCGCGGTCAGGTGGTCAACGGGGAAGGAGAAGTAGCCTTCGATCTGTCCCGTGTGCAGGTCCATCGTCATCACCCGCTCGGCGCCGGCGGCCGCGATCATGTTCGCCACGAGCCTCGCCGTTATGGGCTCGCGCGGCTTGGTCTTCCTGTCCTGGCGCGAGTAGGCGTACCACGGTATGACGGCGACGATTCTTTTGGCGGAGGCCCTCTTGGCCGCGTCTATCATGATGAGGAGCTGCATCAGGTTCCTGTTGACCGGCTGGCACAGGGATTGGATGATGAACATGTCGGCCCCGCGGACGCTCTCCAGGTAGCGGGCGTAGAGTTCGCCGCCGGGAAATTCGACCAGCTCGACCTCGGTCAGGTCCTGGTCGAGCCGCTCGGCTATGCTCTCGGCAAGCGCCGGGTAACCCTCGCCGCTGACTATCATCAGCCGCTTCTCCGTGGTCTGCGTCAGGTAGCCGTTCTGCATCACCAAAGCGCTAGCCCTCCGTCCCTCTCTCTCGCGGCTCGTCCTGCCTTTTCCTGCGGCTCTGGGGGGACTCCCTGATGGCGCGCGCCGGAGAACCCACCGCGAGCCTGCCAGGGGGCACGTCCTTGTTTATCACCGACCCCGCACCCGTATATGCATCCTCGCCGACTTCGACGGGCGCGATGAGGGTGGTGTTCACCCCTGTGAAGGCGCCATCTCCAAGCGTCGTCCTGTTCTTGTTCACCCCGTCAAAGTTGGCTGTTATGGTCCCTGCCCCAAGGTTGGCGCCCGCACCGATCTCCGCGTCCCCCACATAAGAGAGGTGCGGAACCTTGCTCCCCTCCCCCACCCGCGAGTTCTTGACCTCGCAATAGGCTCCGACCTTGGACCCGCCTTCGAGTACCGTTCCCGGCCTCAAGAAAGAATATGGACCGACGCTTGCCCCGTCGCCGACCTCGGCTCCGCGGCCGACCGAGTGTTCGACGAGGGCGCCGTCGCCGACCACGGTATCCTGGAGGTCCGTGTTGGGGCCGATCACGCAGTCCACGCCGATTTTCGTCCCCCCGCGCAGCAGGGTTCCAGGGAGGATCACGGTGTCGCGCCCGATCTGTACGGGGGCCTCTATGTGCGTGGAGGCGGGGTCCCTCACCGTGACGCCTTCCCTCATGTGGGCATCGAGGATGCGGCGCCTCAGGATCTCCTCAGCCCGCGCGAGTTGCGCGCGGTCGTTTACCAGGTTCGACTCCTCGAGGTCCTTGAGCCTGTAGGTGACGGCCCTGGAACGCCTGCCGATAGTCTCCAGAACGTCCGTCAAATACAGTTCGCCGCTCTCGTTCTCCGCGGTGAGCCCGCCCACAGCCTCCCTTATCTCAGAGAATTTGAAAGCGTAGAGGCCCAGGTTTACGAGCCTGAGGGCCCGCTCCGCCACTGTCGCGTCCCTCTCCTCCACTATCCTGACCACCCCGGCGTCTTCGATCACGCGCCCGAGGCCGCTCGGGTCTTCGAGCTCGGCCACGAGAACGGTGGCTCCCACCCCCGCCGACCTGTGTCGCTCGACCAGTTCCCCCAGGGTCCTGTCCGAGATGAGGGGTCCGTCGCCGTTGACGACGAGGAGGACACCCTCTTCTTCGACTTCGATGGCTGCAAGCGCGACGCGGACGGCGTCGCCTGTCCCGAGTTGCTCTTCCTGGAGGACAGCCGTCGCGTCCTCGGGGAGGACGGCCTCGACCAGGTCGGCCTGGTGGCCAACCACGACGAACGTTCCCTCAGGCAGGAGCGGCCTCGTCGCCCCGATGACGTAGTTCACCATGGGGATGCCGCACAGCGTATGAAGGACCTTCGCCCGGTTCGACTTCATCCTGGTGCCCTTCCCGGCCGCCAGGATTACGGCGAAGATCGGCGAACTCTCAGACATCTACCCGCATCACTCCTATCGCTCGTCTCTAAAGGCGGCTGGGGCGGCAGGATTCGAACCTGCGATCCCGGGACCAAAACCCGGTGCCTTGCCACTTGGCCACGCCCCAGTACAGGCCCCGAAGGATTATACCGGAGCGCCTTTTCGCCGTCAGGAACAAACCCCGCCGTACTTGTGGGGCGTTGCTTCGGCTGCGCAAGTATGAGGGAGCTTGTAACAATAATTAACTCAACCTAGCTCATTTGAGCGATGCGCCCACCCCGATAGAAGATTATGCTGTAATCGCTCCGTTAGGGAACAGAACCCCGCATGGAGGCGCAGGGCAGCTCCCTGCCCTCCTCCTGGACCAGGGCTAGCTACCCTACCGACGACCTGCCGCTAGGTAGGAACGCCTCTCCAGAAGCTGGGGTGGTAAAGGAAGATGGGAAGTTGCATGACGTTCACGCGCAAAGAATTTTTGAAGCTGGGGCTCGTGGGTGGAGCGGGCCTCGCGCTCTCGTCCGGCGCCTCCGCCTCTCCGGCTCGGGGGATGGCTAACGGGACGGCAGGGACCCTGCTGCGCAGCAAGGCGCGATTGCCGAAGCCTTTTATGATCCCGCTACACGTGTCCCCGGTGCTCGAGCCCGAGCGCACCGATGACGGCATCGACTATTACGAGATGACCCAGAAGGTCGGCAGGGCGGAGATCCTGCCCGGCCTCAAGACGGAGGTCTGGGGCTACGAAGGGATCTTCCCAGGCCCCACCATCGAGTCCCGCAGCGGACGCAAAATAGTAGTCCGCCAGCACAACAAGCTGCCCGTGCCCGTCTCCACCCACCTGCACGGAGGACGTACCCCGCCAGGTAGCGACGGCTACCCCACCGACCTCATCATGCCGACGAAGATTGACGACCGTTCGATGGGTGCCCAAGGCTCGATGGAGATGGGGGGTTCGCGGCGCTACAAGGACTACACGTACCCGCTGGAGCAGCGGGCTGCGACCCTCTGGTACCACGACCACCGCATGGACTTCACGGGCCCGCAGGTCTGGCGTGGGCTTGCAGGCTTCCACATCGTACGCGACGAAGAGGAGGACGAACTGCCCCTACCTAAGGGCGAGAAGGACGTACCGCTGATGATCTGCGACCGCTCCTTCGGCGAGGGCGGCTCCCTCCTCTACCCTTCCCTCGACTCCTCGCTACAGGGGAAACCGGGTGTGAGGAGCAACTTCATGGAAGGCGTCCTCGGGGACACCATCCTGGTCAACGGCGTTCCCTGGCCCTATATGGAAGTTTCCAACACCCGCTACCGCTTCCGCATCCTCAATGCCTCCAACGCCCGTCGCTACAGGCTCGCGCTCGATCCCGGGCCGTCCGACGGTCTCCCTTTTGTGCAGGTGGGCAGCGACGGGGGACTACTTGGGGCCCCCATCTCCCACCGCACGATCCCCATCGCCCAGGCAGAGCGCTTCGACGTGGTGATCGACTTCTCCAAATACCCGGTCGGAACGAAGGTCACGCTGAAGAACCGCCTCGGCTACGGCACCACCTCACGGGTTATGCGCTTCCACGTCGTCCGTAAAGAGAAGGAACGAAGCGCGGTGCCCGAGCGACTCTCGGACATGGGTGGGTTCGAGGCGCTTGGCAAGTCAAACGCTCTGCTCACGCGCAAGTTCGGTTTCAGACTGACTCGGCGTAACGGCCGCTTGGTGTGGGCCATCAACGGCAAAGTGTTCAGCCCCTCGCGCATCGACGCCCGCCCCAAGCTGGGCTCGACCGAGGTCTGGGAGCTTACCACGGACGCGCACCACCCGGTGCACATCCACCTTGCCCACTTCAAGGTGCTATCCCGCAACGGCGGTAGACCGCTCCCTACCGAC
>JBKPSF010000064.1:0-4633 GCA_046734875.1 Actinomycetota bacterium
CCCGTTCACCTCCGCCGTGTCCACGACACGCACCTTTCCCCGGATGAGGACCTCCAGAGCGCGCCGCAGGCTAGTGCCCACACCTAGGGCCTTGACGTAGTCGTTGCCGCTTCCGGCGGGCAAAATGCCCATGATGCGACCCGTCGCAGCGCAGGCTGCCGCCACCTCGTGCACGGTCCCGTCGCCACCGACGGCCACGACCGGCGCCTCCCCGGCCAACCCGCCCACGATGCCGCACGCGTGACCAGGTCCCTCCGTGACGTGCCAGACTGGTAATACTCCCCGCTCTTCGAAAAACGCCGAGACAAACTCGCGCAGCCTACCGGCCCGCCCCTTGCCAGCCGACGGGTTGAGCACCAGATGTGCCTCTCCTTCACCAAAAACCACAGCAGGAAAATACCAGAACCACAACCCAGAAGCTCGATCACGACCTTATTCAACCTAAACTCGAGGTGCAACACAAAGCATGGTTGGGCGCGCGTAGACGAGGTCGAAGGGTATCTCCCGTCAGCACGGTTTTCGTGGTGGACACGGCGCCTCCGGTCGCGAGGTATACGCTTTTGCGGGTAAAAAGTGGAACCGGCTCTCCCTGGGCGGTCGCCGACGGGTCGAGCGAAGCTCTGGACCTCCGTATACCATAGAGTTGAAGTATAGGCATAGATTAATATTGTGCTTGGGGGTGAGAGTCGCGCAGGATTGTGAAAGGAGTACAATACGAGTCTACATGGCTGAACCCATCGAAAACTGCCTGCACCTTGGGGGTCTGAAGGTTGGTATTGGATCGGAGTACCGCTGTCCTGTGTGTGAGGAGAGCATGGACCTCGCGGGCGTTGCGAGGTGGGTTCGGGACGCCGAGAGGAGCCGCGATGAGGCTTACTCTGTTATCGAGGGTGATGGGTTCGGAGAGATAGCAAGGGAAGAGTTACAGCGGGAAGTTTACCGACGACGGAGGGTAATGTACGAGCTAGAGAACGAGCCCCGGGTGGTAACGGCGAGGCCGGAGATGATCCTGGTCGTCTTCGACGCGGCGAAGGCGGCTTACGAGTGCCGGGTCTTCTACAAGGAACCGCGTCCGTCGAGGGTCGTGGAGCAGGCGAGCGTCGGGGCCACCATAGAGAGGATTCTGGAGCTGCGTTCCGACGCCGACCCTGTGGTGAGGCTCATCTCCGAGAAGGTGGAGGAGTTTCACGCCCACCGTTGCAAGCTCTCCGAAGACGGGGCGCCCGCGCCGGAGCGCAGGGTGTTCTACGCCAACGAACTCTGAGTGCTGGCAGCAAAGGCGGCCAGCCGCTAGAATTGACCGCCAGATGAGTGCCAACTCCAAAAGCGCGGTCGCATGAGCGGTAGCACGTTTATAGCCCTGGTTGTCATGATCCTGATCCTGCTCTTCATACTCATGTCGATAGGGCCCCTGATCTCGGTGTTTTAGCACGCTCCGGCTTCGCCTCCGCTTTCAGCATTTCAGCACGCTACGCCCTTCGGGCTCGCTTGTCAGCACGTCGTCTTCGACGGCTTGTCAGCATTTGAATGGGTAGGTCGCTAGGACCGAGTAGGTGACTCCGTCTGGGGCGGGTGCGCTTTTTAGCAGGTCTATGCTGGATACGGTGAAGCGGAGTGGGGGTGGGGAGGTTTGTGGGGTGGGTAGTCTTGTTTGGCGAGAGCGTGATCGGCCGAGGGTGAGGTGGGGGAGGTAGGGACGGGTTTCTCGCTCGAAGCCGGCGGGGGCGAGGAAGTTTTCTACGTCTTCGGCCGTGGTGCGTAGGTTTTGCGAACCTGCTTCGATGCCTGCCCAGAGGATGCGGGCCTTTTTTTCGGAGGGGAAGGCTCCGAAGGCCGAGGTGGAGACCTCGAAGGGGGCGTGTATCTCGCGAATTGGTTGGAGGGCTTGTTTTATGTTGTCGAGTTTGTCCTCTGCTACGTCGCCGAGGAACTTGAGGGTCAGGTGGATGTTCTTCGGGGCGACGAGGCGGAATTCTTTGCTCGTCGGCAGGTTTTGGGCCGCCTGGAACAGCGCTTTTCTCACTTCCGGCGGCGGGAAGACGGCTACGAAGGTTCTTATCACGGGGCTAGTTGGGGGGCTGGTTTCTGGCCGTTGTCTTGTGCCTTGCGGGCCTGGGCGGCGCGGTTGGAGATGAGGGCTGCTGTGGCTCCTGCGCCGACGCCGTTGTCCACGTTGACGACCGAGAGACCTGGGGAGCAGGTTTGGAGCATCCCGAGGATGGCGGCGGTGCCGTCGCCGCCAAGGCCGTATCCGGTCGAGGTTGGGAGACCTATGACCGGTACGGAGACGAGGCCCGAGACCACGCTCGGCAGCGCGCCCTCCATGCCCGCGGCGACGATCAAGACGTCGGGGTCGAACTCTCTGAGCTCCTCCAGCGGTGCCGCCAGCCGGTGGACGCCAGCCACACCGACGTCGTTGAAGCTTTTTACGGATGCTCCCATCTCCCGGGCCACGGCTAGCGCCTCCTCGAGCACGGGTAGGTCGGAGGTGCCAGCGCTCAAGGCGCCGATGCGGCCCCCGCTCTCAGGCGGCTCGCCGCCACCGACGATGAGGGAGCGTCCGGCTTGTCGGAGTTGGGTTTCCGGGAGCGTCGTGCGAAGCTCCGTTTCATGCTCCGGGGTGGGGGAGCTTACGATCACGCGTTCGCGAGACTCCAGCAGGGTCGCGCAGATACTGGCTACCTGGGCAGGGCTCTTGCCGCGGGCGTAGACGACCTCGGGGACGCCCTTCCTCGACGAGCGGCCGAGGTCCAGGGCCGCGAACTCGTCCAGGTAGCGGACTTCGCCCCTCCTCAGGCGTCCGGCCGCGCTCTCCGGGGAGAGTGTGCCGCCCGCGACCGCGGCCAGGGTCTTTTCGAGTTCGTCCATGCCCTCCGCTACTGCTTTAAGTTTGCTTACCGGCGGGTAAGAATCTAGCACGTTCTCGCCCCGGACGGCTTAAGGAGAGCCCGTGACGATAGTAGAGTTGATCATCGCCCTCGCCGCGATACTCGGCGCCGCGATCCTGTTCACGAACGCCGTCGAGATAATGGGCGACCGGCTGCAGCTCGGGGCGGGGGCCGTCGGTAGCTTGCTGGCGGCGGTTGGCACGGCCTTGCCGGAGACCATGATCCCGGTCGTAGCCATCGCCGGCGCGTTGCTGGCGGGCTCGGGCAGCGCAGTGGCGGGTGAGATCGGTATAGGAGCGATCCTGGGCGCCCCTTTCCTGCTCGCGACGCTGGCCTTGTTCATCGTCGGGGTGGCTGGCCTGGGCTACAGACGCCGCCGGCAGACAGGAAGCGAGATCACCGCCGACAGAAAGGCAGCCATCCCCGACCTCCTCTTCTTCCTGCCCTGCTTCGCCCTGGCCGCAGTGGCTGGCGTCCTGCCCCTGCCCTTGTTGGTGAAGATCCTCCTTGCCGTGGTGCTCGTGGGCGCCTACGTCCTCTACGTGGTACGGACCGTCAAGAAGGGCGGCGAGGCCGAAGGGGACGTCCCCGAGAGGCTCACCCTCTGGCCCGGTCGTTCTCAAGGTCCGACCTGGGCCGTTGCCGCACAACTGATAGGGACGATCGCGGTGATGGGCTTTGGCGCCCACCTCTTTGTGGGGGCCGTGGAACACCTCTCGGGGGCGGTCGGTATACCCGCCGGCATCATCGCGCTCGTACTCGCGCCCCTGGCAACCGAGCTCCCCGAGAAGTTCAACTCCGTGATCTGGCTGCGCGACAACAAAGATACCCTGGCCATAGGCAATATTACGGGGGCCATGGTCTTCCAGAGCACCATCCCGGTCTCGATCGGGGTGCTCTTTACCCCCTGGAAACTGGACTTCCTGAGCGCCTACGCCGCCGCCCTCGCCATCCTCTCGAGCCTCGTCTTCCTCGGCTTCCTGCTCCGCAAAGCCCCCCTCAAAGCCTTCTACATGCTGGGCGCAGGTTCGCTCTACATCGTGTTCGTCATAAGCGCGGTCGTCTACCTCACCAGCGGCTGATATGGTTAGCATTCAACATCGGCTTTTGTATCTTCACTTTCCTGATAAGATATACGGCTTGCCAACCGGTCTGGGAGGATAGCGGAGCAGATGGAATTCATGACGGGAGAGTGGTTTGGCCGGCTCGTAGAGGTGCTGATTGTAAACCTGATCCTCTCTGGCGACAACGCGGTGGTCATCGCCATGGCGGCGCGCACCCTGGAAGGTGCCAACCGGAAGAAGGCCATCGTGCTTGGCGCGGCGGGGGCCGTCGTGCTCAGGCTCATCTTCGCCGGCATCATCACGCTTTTGCTCGAGGTGCCCCTGTTGCAGGTGGCCGGAGGATTGTTGCTGGTCTGGATCGCGTGGGGTCTCGTCAACGACGATGGGGAGAGCGACGAGGACAAAGTAAAGGCCGGTTCGAGCATCTGGCACGCTGTCAGGATTATCATCGTGGCCGACGCGGTCATGTCGCTGGACAACGTGATCGCGTTGGTCCAGGCTGCCAGGATCGGGGGCGAGGTCGACTTCTCCTTGCTCGTTATCGGCCTCGCGACCACGATACCGCTGGTGATCTTCGGGGCCGCGCTCCTGACATCACTACTAAACCGCTTCCCCATCCTCGTCTACGCCGGCGCCGGCCTGCTCGTCTACCTGGCCGTGGAGATGCTCTTCCAGGATAGG
>JBKPSF010000065.1:0-3466 GCA_046734875.1 Actinomycetota bacterium
CCGCAGGCGTCCGCGATGTCGGAGTTGGAGGGGTCGATGAGCACCTGCCCATCGAACAGGACGACCACGGGCAGGCGGGTCCCTTCGTGCCCGATCCCGGCGAGTAACTCCTGCCCATCCCTGGAGCTAGAGGAGAGGAAGGTGTGTAGTACGCCGTTGCGCCCGAGCAGGTCGCGCAACTCGAAAGAGCGCGGCGACCATTGCTCGCCTACCACCCTGATGTGCTCGAACTTCGGTATCCGGTCCTTCGCCCAATCGTAGAGGAACTCCGAAATCACGCGGTGAAAGCGCTCGTCGTGATCCCCGTAAGGCTTGTTGACGTAGTAGTCGATGCGCCCGAGGGACATCGCCTGGAGGATGGCCCCCGAGGCCGCACGGTCCCCCCAACCGATCATCAGTGCCCGCTTGGCGGTGGAGGAGATCTCACCAGCCCGCGTCAGGAAGTCCGTCCCGCTCATCCCTACCATCCACTGGTCGGCGAGAACGAGCGCGACCTCTTCGCCCACTTCCTCGAAGTTTCGCAGGCGTCGCAGGGCCTTTTCCGGATGCCTCTCGCAAACCACGCGGTAGTCTTCCCCGTAGCGTTTGTGCAGTTCGTGTGAGATCCTCCGCAAGGCCCCGGCGTCCTCATCGACGGCGAGCAGGACCGGCCTGGAAGCGCGCGCCTCCGGGCCGGGCCACGCCCGCACGTCGGACCCATCCCCGAAACGATCGAACATACGCGACGGACTGGGTGAAAACCTCATCTCAATTCTCCTTCGGCGCTCGGGAGCTCCGCTTATCGGACGATCGCCAAAAAGCTGGCGAGCTTCGAAAACACGCGGGCTTTGCCGCCCGGCCGCTTGCGTCCGACGACGCGCTTGCTCTCAGCCTCACGCAGCATCTCCACCCGACGCTCGCGCTGTACCTCGAGATCCATAACACCCATCGCCCTCTCCTCTCGGCGTCCGCTTCTGCCGCAAGTATCGGCCGCAGAGGCAAAACGAGCATCGGGCGAAGGAACGAACATCGCAGTAGACCTTTGGCAGTTAGTAGACCTTGGACCAAAGTCCAATACTGGTGAGGACGCCAGCGCTATCAGCCTTCCTACCGAGTCCGGGTGAATATCAAGGGGATAACGGAGACCTAAGCCGCTCACAGTCCTTCCCCTCGGCAGTGGATTCCCGCTTTCGCGGGGTGTGGGAATGCCTTTACAGACTATCCTTTGCCTCGACCACCTCTCGCAGGTGATCGACGAACGCGGGCAAGCCGGTCATGCCCCGGTCCTCATTCGTGCGCAGCCGCACGCTCACGCCGTGTACCTCTTCCTCCCTGCCCCCGACGACGAGCATGTAAGGGACCTTCTGCAGTTGGGCGTCGCGGATCTTGGCGTTCATCCTCCCCGAACGCTGGTCGACCTCGGCCCGGAAGCCTGCCGTGGCCAGCTCGCCGGCCACCTCCTCTGCATAGCCCAGGTTGCGGTCGGAGACGGGGATGATCGCCGCCTGGACCGGCGATAGCCACACGGGCAGGGCCCCGGCATAGTGCTCGATCAGGAGAGCTAAGAAGCGTTCGATGGAGCCGTAGAGGGCACGGTGCACCATGTACGGACGATGGGGACGGTTGTCCTCGCCCATGTAGGTCAGGTCGAACCTCTCTGGCAGGTTGAAGTCGAATTGGATGGTCGAGGCCTGCCAGCGCCGGCCCAGGGCGTCCGTGATCCCGATGTCTATCTTCGGGCCGTAGAAGACCGCCTCGCCCTCGACCCGCTCGTAGGCGAGCCCGCGCGCCTCCAGGGCCGCGGCAAGCGTGGACTCGGCCTTCTCCCAGTCGGCCTCGCTGCCGGCGTACTTCTCGGGCGTCTCGGGGTCGCGGACGCTAAGCTCCATCTCGGGCTCGTCGAAGCCGAAGGCGGCCAGGAAGGAGAGGCAGAATTCCACGACGCGGTCGATCTCGGTGCGCATCTGGTCGGGGCGGCAGAACAGGTGTGCATCATCCTGGGTGAAGCCTCGCACCCTGAGGAGACCCCGCAGCGTGCCAGACGGCTCGTAGCGGTAGACGGTCCCGAGCTCGGCGAAGCGCAGGGGCAGGTCGCGGTAGCTGCGCGGGCGGCCGTTGAAGATCAGCATGTGAAAAGGACAGTTCATGGGCTTGAGGTAATACCGGTCGTCCTCGATGGAGATCGCCGAGTACATGGCCTCCCTGTACCACTTGAGATGCCCGCTCGTCTCCCAGAGGACGGACCTTCCGACGTGCGGCGTGGCGACGAAGTCGTAGCCGCCCGCGCGGTGCCTCTCGCGCCAGTAGTCCTCCATGAGCACCCGGACCAGAGCGCCCTTTGGGTGAAAGAGCGCCAGCCCTGGCCCGACCTCGGGCCTGATGCTGAACAGATCGAGCTCGGCCCCGAGGCGCCGGTGGTCGCGCTTCTCCTCTTCCTCACGCCGCCACAGGTAACGCTCCAGCTCGTCCTCGCCCGGCCAGACGGTGCCGTGGACGCGCTGGAGCATCTTGTTCCTTTCGTCCCCGCGCCAGTACGCCCCTGAGACGTCCAGGAGTTTGAAGTCGTCGGCGGGGATCTCGCCGGTCCTTTCGAGGTGCGGCCCTAGGCAGAGATCCTCGAACGTGTCCTGCGTGTACGTGGAGATAACGGTGTCGCCGGTGCGCTCCTCGCCGTACTCGTCCCTGCCCCTTTCCAGTTCGTCTATCGTCTCCAGCTTGTAAGGCTGGTCCGAGAAGAGCCCGCGCGCCTCATCCACACCGACGACGCGGTAGCGGAACGGATGGTTTTCCCCGATTATGCGCCGCATGCGGCCCTCGATCTCCGGAAAATCTTCCGGCGTCAGGGCGCGGGGCAGGTCGAAGTCGTAGTAGAAGCCGTTCTCGAAGCGATCGTGCGGCGGCCCCCACCCGAGCTTCGCCTCGGGGAACATCTCCTTGACGGCTTGCGCCAGAACGTGGGCCGTGGAGTGCCGAAGTGCATAGGTTGGATCCTTACGGTCTACGGGGCTCACGAAATAGCTCCTTCCCACGCGCTCGTTGCGTCCATCATCCTACCCAAAAGCGCCCGCCGCCGTGGGCCAGTGCCGTGTCGAGGCCTAACGCTCGGGTGCAAGCGGGAATCCACGCATCCTTGAGTCGTCATCGAAGTCGATGGAGCGCGGTGACTGCACCATACACACCACCCATTCCCGGATTTCTTATGCTGGAGCGAGAACCGCTTTAGCAATCTGCCATCTTCCTGCCCTGTGGGAAGTGCCCGGCTACGAACCCGAGTAGCGTGCGCCGAATTTCGGGAGCCTCACTCCGGGAGCGTGCTGCGCGCAACTCGCGGGCCAGACGCCTCTCGCCGGCCTCCCGAAGCAGCTCGTTGTGGTGCTGGCGCCAGGCCTCGAAGTCATTGTGGTGGTACATTAAGATCCCCTTCCGGTCGTGTCGATCTCTACCTTCTGCCAGGAGAATGGTCGGGGCGGCGGTGCAGGGCATCGGG
>JBKPSF010000066.1:0-2550 GCA_046734875.1 Actinomycetota bacterium
ATCATAGAAGGGGTCATAGGCCAGCTCAAGGACTTCTTCGCTTTGGAGCGCCACCGCGCCAAAACGTTGGGAGGGCTGTTGACGCGCTTGGCGGCGAAGGTCGCGGCCTACACCTGCGCTCAACGGATCAACGACTCCATCGGACGACCGTTGCGTCAGCTGGCAGACTTGCTGATCTAGTTCATTGCACATTCATTGCACATCACTCGTCTAAGGAGGCCATCCTTGTGGGGATGTTACGTTGAGGGTTTCGCGGCCCCGCTGGAAAGTTAGAGGCCCTCACAAGTCGAGCGAAGACGACGGAACTATTCACGGGGTGCGTGGAAGGAGAAGTTCTCCGAACTTCGCGTGTACGGCGTTCTAAGAAGCTGGGGTGTATCGGCGGTCATCGGAGGCGAGGATACGGGCATGGCTCTCGGGCGTCCTGTAAGGGTAGCAGGAGGAGTGGGTAGCGATGGCCGAGGAAGGATCGTTCTGGGAGACGCTGATCGGTGGCACGGGAGGAGGTCCGGAAGCGGAGCGCCAAGCATAACGTCCTGCAGTACATCATCCACCGCCTGAAGGCGGGGGCCAGCCTCAGAGAGGCGCTAGAAGAGGAATACGTGCGCCACAACTGCAGCCAGATTGAGATAGAGGAGATCCTCGACAACCCCGAGCTGGTGCATGCCGCCAGGGCACACGTGGAGGAGGATTTCGAGAGCGGGGAGCTGGATCCCAGGGGTCGCTGAGCTTCACGTTTTACGTCCCTTCCTAGGCCCTTGTGATAGACGTTTTCGGAACTTCGCCCAAACGTGTTTCTCGGAAGTTGCGCCGGATTTTGGGTCCCGTCATACTATCCCCGTGCTGATACTGGCGGGGCTATCGGGTCTCGCCATTGGGGAAGGAGGACAGAAAACGATTAGGATCAAGCTGTAAGGAAGCGCGGCTAACGAAGCTGCAAAGCATTCGTAGTAACCGATCCACCACATGGGTGGGGAAGGAGGCTATTTTTCTGATGACGGAAAAACCATGGTTCGACCAGGAGACCGATGTCCTGCTGATCGACGAGTACATAGTCGAGATGGATTCCTACCAAAGGATCGTCGAAGACGGCACGATTACCGACACCGAGCTCCTCGAGCAAACCTTGAGGGTGGTTACGCTTCTCAGGCGGCTAGAAGAGGCGCTCTCGCCTGAGGCCAAAGCCTTGGCCACGGAGGCTTTTGGCGAGATGGCGGTGCTCAACGCCCTGCAGGCGCTTCGCCTGCAGGCTGCTTCGGCCCTGCCCTAACAACCCGACTCGCAGAAGAGGAGATAGCGCCAGAAGTACAGGCACGACGCACGGCCACTTGCGTGCACGAAAGGAGGCACTCTAGATGGGCACTTTCAACTCTACCAAGACCTTTCCCTACTCTGTCGAGGACATCGCTCCCGTCGCCCAGGACGTGATGGATCACTTCAGGAGCCAGGACTTCGAGGTGACCGAGACGAACATCCCCACGGGGGGGGTGCAGGTAAGCATCCGCAAGGGCGGAACCTTCAAGGCCATCATCGGCATGAAAACCGCCCTGAACATAAAGATAGAGCCGGTAGCAAACGGGACCACGGTAGATGCGGGGGTGGGGATCTTCGGCCAGCAGGCCATCCCAACTGCGATCACCCTACTGGTTTTCTGGCCGGTGATAATCGCGCAGGTATGGAACATGGCCCATGAATCCAAGCTGGACGAGGAGGCTCTACGCGTCGCCGAAGAGAGCCTTAAGGCCCACTCTTCGCAAGCACCAAGCGAGGCAACCGCAGAGTAACTGGCAAACGTCCGCAGAGTAAATACACCCGAGTACGGGACGGCGTCTCGAGTTAGGATGCCGTCCCGAGCTTGCGGGATCCTTTTTCTCTCAAGTCTCCGAAGTTCGCCGTAGCAAGCCACCCATCGGACGCGGCGTCCAGCTCCCAGCGACAGCATGGTGGTTTCTCTCAGAAGTCGAAAGGGGGCGACTACGTGCCGTTCGTTGCACCAGAATGTATCAAGCGGTTGCGACTCGTGACAGCAGAACCGCCCGAGAAATCTTGCACCTCGGACCGGGGTTCAACTGAGCTTCGCATGTACGGCGTTCCAAGAAGATCAGCGTAACCGGGCGTCGATGGGAACCGTGATCTTCCGCTCCTGGGCGCAACGGAGCTTGTACTTTGCTCGCCATGGTCATCGGCCGCTTGGCTTAGCGAGATGGCTCGGCGACCTGGGCTCCTAGCCGCTCTGCCTGCGCGATACGGCCACCCCGGCGGGCGAGGCGTAGGCAACCAACTCCCCCAGCGTGTCACGGAACTCCTCGAAGCGTGCCTCTCCGATCGCCCGTGCCCACTCGCTCTCTGTGGCAAGGCCCGTGTCGTTTAGCACCTGCGATACATTCCACCCGCGCTCCGTAAGGCGTACGATCCGGGCGCGTCCGTCCGTGGGGTCCGGGGTGCGCTCCAGATAGCCCCTCTTCTCCAGGTCGCCAAGCAAGTCGTTGATGGACTGCCTGCTAAGCTGGTGACGCGCCGCGAGCTCGGATGGTCTAAGCCCGTCGAGCG